>DASUNW010000108.1:0-32920 GCA_036276955.1 Alcanivorax sp.
CAACGTAGGTCGGGTTAGCGAAGCGTAACCCGACACCGATGGTGGATGCCGCACCCAACGATTGTCGGGTTACGGCCTTCGGCCTAACCCGACCTACAGCTGGAGGGTCCGGACGGTTTCTCTGACCCGTGGCGGTTCCGCTGCTAAGTGAGCGGGGTAATGGTGGTGCCTGGAGGGAGATGTTTGGCCAGGGATGGCCAAACTAACAGCGATCAGGGAAGACTTGAGCGGTCCCAGAAGGCACCACCATTGCACCGCGTCTCGGATGCGGAGCACCGAACACCGGAATAACCAAGGTCTCTGGGATCCTGCCGGGTGGCTAACGCCACCCTTTCGCGGGCTGGACCCGCTCCCACAAGGTGTCACCCTTCCCCGTCGCTGAATGAAGAGCACATAAAAAGCCGGTCGTCCCGGGGAGAGGACGACCGGTGCGCGGGAATAACGAAGAGCGGCGGGGTTCCGCGCCAAAGGTTTCCAGCACTCAGAGACTCAGCCGGTCACGGATTCGCGACAACGTCTTTTCACCGATGCCCTTCACCGCCATAAGCTGATCCACGGATTCGAACGGCCCCTCCCGCTCGCGCCAGGCGACGATCGATGCTGCGGTTTTGGGGCCGATGCCTTTCAGGGTCTGCAACTCCGCCACCCCGGCGTTGTTCAGGCTGACCGTGGTGTCCACCGCGGCACCGCCGGCGCCTTCCGCTTCGGGGGCGGCCTGGGCGGCGGGCAGCCCGCCGGCAAGCAGCATCAGGCTGAGTAGCAGTATTTGATACAGTTTTCGTCCATAGAGTTTCATCGTCCTTCCTCCTTATCGGTTTGGGTTAGGACGTTCTACTCTAGGCGGGACGGCGCGGCGGGGCTGTAAGCGAACTCGGTGACTTTTTGCGCTCTGATCAGGAAAGACTTTGTAGGATATCGTCGACTGCGGCTGTGGGATTTTCCGCACGAGTGATGGGGCGTCCGATCACCATGAAGTCCACGCCCCATTCGCGGGCCTGGGGCGGCGTGACCACGCGACGCTGATCGTCGCCGGCGCTGCCGGCCGGCCGGATGCCCGGTGTCACCAGGGTAAAGTCATTCCCGCAGGCGGCGCGCAGCATGGCGGCCTCGCGGGCCGAGCAGACCACGCCGTCCAGACCGCTGTCACGGGTCAGCCCGGCCAGGCGGCGGACCTGGTCCTCGGGCTCGTGGTCGATGCCGATTTCCACCAAGTCGGCCCGTTCCTGGCTGGTAAGCACGGTGACCGCGATCAACAGCGGTGGACGGTCATGGCCGATCAGCGCCTCGCGGGCGGCGAACATCATGCGGCTGCCGCCGCTGGCGTGGACGTTGACCATCCATACGCCCAGGTCGGCGGCGGCCTTGACGGCGCCGGCCACGGTATTGGGAATGTCGTGGAATTTGAGATCCAGGAACACCTGGAAGCTTTTGTCGTGCAGCGCCCGCACCACCTCCGGCCCGCCGCGGGTGAACAGTTCCTTGCCCACTTTCACTCGCACCTTGGCTGGGTCGAGACGGTCCGCCATCGCCAGCGCCTGGTCCGGTTGCGGGTAATCGAGGGCGACAATAATGGGGCTGGCGACGGTCACGGCTTAATCTCTCCTTCGGAGCGGGGTTTGATGGTGCCCCAGCGGCGGCAGCTCGGGCAACGCCATTGCAGTAGCGGGGTCTGGAAACCGCAACGGCGGCATTGGTAGATGGTTTTACCGCTGGTCAGCCGCTCGGTGAGCGCTTTGAGCAAGCCCAGATGCTCTCGGGCTTCGCCTTCCGCCGAGCCTTGCAGGTTCATGTCGATCAGACGATGCAGGCCGAGCACCGTGGGGTTGGCCTGCATGTAGTCGGCGATGAACTGGCCGGCCTCGCGGTCGCCGTAGCGTTCACGCAACTGCTCGGACAGCAGCAACACCCGGGCGGTGCTGGGTGTCTCGGCGCTGTAATCAGCAAGCATGCGAATAAAGTCTTCCTCTTTCTCCAGCGCCTGGAAGCATTGGCGCAGCTCGGTGAGCACCTCGTCGAAGAAGTCCGGGTCCTGTTTCCAGATACGCCGGAACGCCTCGATCGCCGCGTCCCAGTCTTCTTCGCGCATTTCCAGCCGGCCTTGCAGGACACTGGCGCGGACGCAGTCCTTGTCGAAGCCGAGGGCGCGGCGCAGCATGCGGCGTGCCGGGTTAAGCTCGCTGCGGGCGATCTGCGCTTCCGCTTCCTCGCAGCAATAATGGGCCAGCACCGGGGCGATCTTGGGCTGCGATTTAACCAGGTGCTCGCCCATGGAGATGGCGTTGGTCCAGTCGCGCTCCTGTTCGTACAAATAGGTGAGCTGCCGGATCACCTGCTCGCGCTTCTCGCACTCCTGGTCGAGCATTTCCAGCAGCACTTCCTCGGCGCGGTCGAACAGGCCACCGGCGAGATAGTCCTCGGCCAGCTCCAGCTGGATCTGCTCCTGGGTGGCACGGGGCAGCTCGCCCTGCTCGAGAAGATGGGAATGGATCAGGGTGGCGCGGTCGAACTCGCCGCGCTTGCGGAACAGGCGCGCCATGCTGAGGTGGGTTTCCAGGGTCTGGTCGTTGACCTCCAGGCTGTTGAGCAACGCCTGCACCGCCTTGTCCGGCTCTTCGTTGAGCAGGAAATTGAGGCCGGCGACGTATTCCTGGGACAGCGAATCCATGCGCCGACGCTGGCGGCGCTTACCTTCGCGCCGGCCGAGGAAAAAGCCGGTGGCGATGGCGAAAAAGAACAGCGGGATGAGCCAAAGCGGTTCGCTCATGAACGGGGTCCGAACAGGCCACGCAGCCCTTTCAGGCCCAGCCCGGTGGCCAGCCCCACCAGCAAGCCCAGCGCCAGCAACACCACAACCAGCGCGCCCAGGGTCACCTGGTATTGCCAGTCGGCCACGGGCACCGCCAGGGTCACCGGCTGGGTATTGGCGGTTACAAACAGGAAAGCCGCCATGAAGATCAGCAGCAAAACCAGAATCAGGAAAATACGGTAAAGATTTCGCATTACATCGTCCTGCTGGGGGCGATCAGCCGTTCACGGCTTCGCCGGGGGCGTCATCGGCGTTGCTCTTGTCGCCGCCATGGGTTCCGGACGACGCGTCGAACATGGAGTCGTTGACCCGCTCACGCAACTCTTTACCGGATTTGAAATGGGGGACGTACTTGCCGTGCAGCGTGACGCTGGCGCCGGTTTTGGGGTTACGGCCCACGCGGGGTGCACGGAAATGAAGGGAAAAACTGCCGAAACCGCGTATTTCGATGCGGCCCCCTTCAGAGAGGGTGTCGGCCATGTAGTCAATCAGGGTTTTTACGGCGAGCTCCACGTCCCTGGGAGACAACTGCTGGTTTTCCTTGGAAATACGGGCAATCAGTTTCGATTTGGTTAACGCTGACGCCATTGCAACCTACTCCCCTGGGCTACCTGCCCAGTGGGGCCGGCCTGGTGGCCGGCCCCCGGGAGGAGCCGTTATGACTCGTTGCTGTTTTCCATCTGCTTCTTGATCAGATCACCAATGGTCTTGGGCGCGTTGGCGTCCGGACCCTGGGTATCCAGTGCTTCCTTGTCCTGCACCTGATCTTTGGCGCGTACGGACAGGGTGATCACACGGTTCTTGCGATCGACGTTGGTGATGCGAGCTTCCACTTCGTCACCGACGCTGAGCACTTCGGACGCATCATTGACTTTGTCGCGGCTGAGTTCGCTGGCACGCAAGGACGCTTCCACGTTTTCGGCCAACTCAACGGTGGCGCCTTTGGCGTCCACTTCCGTTACCTTGCCCTTAACGATGGTGCCTTTCTCATTGGCAGCAACATACTGAGCAAACGGATCGTCTGTCAACTGCTTGATTCCAAGGGAAATTCTTTCCCGCTCGGCGTCAATGGACAGTACCACGGTTTCCAGCTCGTCGCCCTTGTTGAAGTTGCGCACCGCCTCTTCGCCCTGCTCTTCCCAGGAGATGTCGGACAGGTGCACCAGGCCGTCGATGCCGCCTTCCAGGCCGATGAAGATACCGAAGTCGGTGATCGACTTGATCTTACCGCTGATGCGGTCGCCTTTCTGGTAGTTCTCGGAGAAGGATTCCCACGGGTTGGACTGGCACTGCTTGATGCCCAGGGAGATACGACGACGGTCTTCGTCGATGTCCAGGATCATCACTTCCACTTCGTCACCGATCTCGACAACCTTCGACGGGTGGATGTTCTTGTTGGTCCAGTCCATCTCGGACACGTGCACCAGGCCTTCCACGCCTTCTTCGATTTCCGCGAAGCAGCCGTAGTCGGTGAGGTTGGTGACACGGGCCTTGACGCGGGCGCCTTCCGGGTACTTCTGCACGATGTCGTGCCAGGGATCTTCGCCCAGCTGCTTGAGACCCAGGGAAACACGCATCTTCTCGCGGTCGAACTTGAGCACCTTGATTTCGATTTCCTGGCCCACTTCAACGATTTCGCTGGGATGCTTGATGCGCTTCCAGGCCATGTCGGTGATGTGCAGCAGGCCGTCGATGCCACCCAGGTCGACGAACGCGCCGTAGTCGGTCAGGTTCTTGACGATACCCTTGACCACCATGCCTTCCTGCAGAGACTCGAGCAGCGCTTCGCGCTCGGCGGAGTGCTCGGCTTCCATGACCGCGCGGCGGGATACCACCACGTTATTGCGCTTGGGATCGAGCTTGATGACCTTGAAATCCAGGTCCTTGCCTTCCAGGTGGGTCACGTCGCGTACCGGACGGATGTCCACCAGGGAACCGGGCAGGAACGCGCGGATCGGGCCGATATCGACGGTGAAGCCACCCTTCACCTTGCCGGAAATCTGACCTTTGACGATCTCGTCTTTGTCGAAAGCCACTTCCAGTTCGCCCCACACTTCGGCGCGCTTGGCCTTTTCGCGGGACAGACGGGTGAAGCCCATGCCGTCATCGATAGCGTCAACCGCCACTTCCACTTCATCGCCTTCGGCGATTTCCAGTTCACCGGTTTCGCTGATGAACTCGCCGCGGGCGATGATGCCCTCGGACTTGAGGCCGGCATTAACGGTCACCCAGTCGCTGTCGATGGCGACCACGGTGCCTTTGATGATGGAACCACGGGCAACGTCGAGGTCCTTAAGGCTTTCTTCAAAAAGTTCGGCAAAAGATTCAGTCATGGAGAAGTCTCACGGATACACATACCAACCAGCAGGCATGGGTTATTACTAAAAGGCCGCCGCCCCAAGCTGGTTTACTGTCAGGAGCCGGGCGACCTGTCAATTAACACTCATTGCGGGAGCGGCCCTGCCCGCGGGCCCCGGTTGACGGTCGGGGTTGCCGCGGCCAGGGCCGCTCCTACGGATGAATACGGTTTTACCGCCTTCAGACCAAAGATCGGCGGGCGGCCTCATCGAGAATCGTGTCCACTACCTGTTCCACGGAGAGCGAGGTGGAATCAATCTCCACCGCGTCATCGGCGGGCCTGAGCGGCGCCACATCGCGGTTCATGTCCCGGTCGTCCCGGGTCTGGATGTCCTCGATAAGGGTCGCGAGGGTAGCATCAAAGCCCTTTTCCTTCAACTGGGCGTAGCGCCGGCGGGCGCGCTCCTCGGCGCTGGCGTTGAGGTAGATCTTGAGCGGCGCGTCCTGGAACACCACCGTACCCATATCGCGGCCGTCGGCGACCAGGCCGGGGCTCAGCGCGAAGGCCCGCTGACGGGCCAGCAAGGCGTCGCGGACCGGCTGCAGCACCGCCACCTGGCTGGCCATTTCACCCACCTCCTCGCGGCGGATTTCGGCGCCCACGTCCTCGCCGTCGAGCACCACCGCGGTGTCGCTGCCCTGCTCCCGGAACACCACCGGCAGGTTCTCGGCCAGCCGGATCAAGGCCGGCTGGTCGTCCAGGGCCACGCCCTGGCGCGTGGCGTGCAGGCCGAGCACCCGGTAAAGGGCCCCGGAGTCCAGCAGATGCCAGGCCAGCCGGGTGGCCACCAGGCGCGCCACCGTGCCTTTGCCGGACGATACCGGGCCATCAATGGTGATTACGGGAATCATGCGTTCTCCTCGGATGAATGCACCGCCAGATCGAGACCGGCGCCACGGGCGAGGTCGGCGAAACCGGGGAAACTGGTGGCCACGTTGGCGCAGCGGCGGATGGTGATCGGCGCCGAAGCGCGCAGGGCCGCCATGGCGAAACTCATGGCGATGCGATGATCGCCGTGGGAATCCACCTCACCGCCGCCAAAGGGCCCACCGACGATGCGGATACCGTCCTCGTGGACCTCGTGCTCCACGCCCAGCACCGCCAGGCCGTCGGCCATCACCTGGATGCGGTCGGATTCCTTGACGCGCAGCTCCTCGGCGCCGCGCAGCACGGTTTCGCCCTGGGCGCAGGCGGCGGCGATAAAGATCGCCGGAAATTCGTCGATGGCCAGGGGCACCAGCTCCCGGGGGATCTCGATGCCCTTCAGCGGCGCGCTCCTGACCACCAGGTCCGCCACCGGCTCACCGCCGGCGTCGCGCGGGTTCTCCAGGCGGATGTCCGCGCCCATCAGCTTGAGAATGTCGATCACGCCGGTGCGGGTGGGGTTCACGCCCACATGAGGCAGGGTCAGTTCGCTGCCTTCGGCGATCGACGCGCCGACCAGGAAAAACGCCGCCGAGGAAATGTCCGCCGGCACATCCAGCGGCCCCGCCGCCAGCGGCGTACCGCCGGTGACCGTGCTGGTGGCGCCGTCGCGCCGCACCGGCACGCCGAAACCGCCCAGCATCCGCTCGGTATGGTCGCGGGTGGGCGCCGGTTCGGTCACCGAGGTGTCGCCCTCGGCGTACAGGCCCGCCAGCAACACCGCCGATTTCACCTGGGCGGACGCCATCGGCAGCGGGTAATGGATGCCTTTCAGAGCCTGGCCGCCGTGGATACGCACCGGCGGACGGCCCCCTTCGCCGGTGTCGATGCGCGCGCCCATTTCCCGCAGCGGGCGGGCGACCCGCTCCATGGGGCGTTTGGACAGCGATTCATCGCCGGTCAGCTCGGTGTCGAACGCCTGGCCGGCCAACAGGCCAGTGAGCAAACGCATGGAAGTCCCGGAATTGCCCATGTAGAGCGGTTTGCCGGGCGCCTTCAGCCCGTGCAGGCCGACCCCATGGACGATCACCTGGCCGTGGTTGGGCCCTTCGATAAGGACGCCCATGTCGCGGAACGCCTGCAGCGTGGCGAGGGCGTCCTCCCCTTCCAGGAACCCCTCCACGGTGGTGGTACCCTCCGCCAGGGACGCCAGCATGATGGCGCGGTGGGACATGGATTTGTCGCCGGGAACCCGCAGCCGGCCGTTGAGCCGGCCGCCCGGGCGCGCCAGGAAGGTAGGGTTGGATTGCTGTGTCATGCCTGTCTCGTCGTCGGAATGCCGGGCGCGAGTGTAGGAGGTGCGCTCGTTCATGGCCAGAAAGTGGGCCCGGGCGGCGTTGGCCCGGGTCATGACGCCCATCAGGGCCTCGTCGTCGTTGTTTTCAATGGCGTCCTGGAAGCGGTCGATACCGTCACGGAACAGCGCCAGCGCTTCCAGCACCGCGTCCCGGTTCTCGCGAAAGATGTCGTGCCACATCACCGGGTCGGAGCTGGCGATGCGGGTGAAATCGCGGAAGCCGCCGGCGGCGTAGCGGAATATCTCGGTGGAATCGCCCTGCCGGGCCAGGGTATCGACCAGGGAAAACGCCAGCAGATGGGGCAGATGGCTGGTTTCCGCCAGCACCCGGTCATGGTGATCCGGCGCCATCTCCAGCACTTCCGCGCCCACCGCCGCCCACAATGCCCGCACCCGCGCGGTGGCGGTGGGGTCGGTGTCCGGCGTCGGCGTCAGAATCACCCGGTGGCGCCGATACAGTTCGGCATCGGCGGCGTCCACGCCGCTTTTTTCCTTGCCGGCGATCGGGTGGCCGGGGACGAAGCGCGGGAAGTGGTCGCCCAATGCCTGCCGCGCCTGTGCGATCACCGCCCCTTTGACGCTGCCGCCGTCGGTGACGATGGCGCGCTCGGCGAGCCCCGGGCGCAGCGCCTTGAGCACCGCGCCCATGGACGATACCGGGGTCGCCACGAACACCAGATCGGCGCCGCGCACCGCCACCGCCAGATCCTGGCTGCCCTCGTCGATCAGCCCCAGGGCGAGGCCCTGCTCGAGGGTACGCGTGGAGCGGGAACCGGCCACCACGGTGCGCGCCAGCCCCTGCTCGCGGATCGCGGCGGCCAGCGAGCCGCCGATCAGGCCCAGCCCGATGATCGCGACACGTTGAAAAAGCGGTGGCCGGGACGGGGTCATCAGCGTTGCGTCACTTGCTTCAGGGCTTTCAGGAAGCGCTCGTTATCACGGGCGGTGCCGGCGGTGACCCGCAGGTGATGGGGCAGGCCGTAGCCGCCCAGGGGCCGCACGATCACGCCTTCGCGCAACAGCGCCTGGTAGACGGTCTCGGCGTCGCCGCCGCAATCAAAGGCGATGAAATTGGCCACCGAGGGAATCTGCGTGAAGCCGAGGGCGTCGAGGCCTTCCGCCAGTTGCACCAACCCGGCGGTGTTCTCGCCCTTGGAGTTCTCGATATGGTCGCTGTCGCCAAGAGCCGCCTGGGCCGCCGCCAGCGCCGGAATATTGACGTTGAACGGCTGGCGCACCCGGTTCAGCACATCGGCGATCTGCGGGTGGGACACGGCGTAGCCCACGCGCAGGCCGGCGAGCCCGTGAATTTTCGAGAAGGTACGGGTGACCACCAGATTCGGGTAGCGGTCGAGCCGTTTCAGGCCATCCGGGTAGTGGCTTTCCTCCACGTACTCGAAGTACGCCTCGTCCAGCACCACCAGCACCCGTTCCGGCACCCTGGCGAGGAAATTGTCCAGCGCCTGGTCGTTGAACCAGGTGCCGGTGGGGTTATTGGGGTTGGCCAGGAACACCACCCGGGTGCGCTCGTTGATGGCGTCCGCCATGGCGGCCAGATCGTGGCCGTAGAGGTGCGAATCCACCGCCACCGGCGTCGCCGAGCAGCCCAGCGTGACCAGCGCGTAAATGGCGAAGGCGAACTCCGAAAAGACCGCCTCGTCGCCGGGCTGCAGATAGGCGCGCGCCACCAGCTCCAACACGTCGTTGGAGCCGTTGCCGAGGGTAATCCGGTCGCTACTGACGCCCAGGTGATCGGCCAGGGCGTGCTTCAGCTCAAAGCCGGCGCCGTCCGGGTAGAGGTGGATCTGGTCCAGCGACCGGCGCGCCGCTTCCAGGGCACGGTGACTGGGCCCCAGCGGGTTTTCGTTGCTGGCCAGCTTGACCACGTCGCGCAGGCCCAGCTCACGCTGCAGCTCTTCGACCGGTTTGCCGGGCTGATAGGGGCGCAGTTGCTGCACGCCGCTATTGGCCCGTTGGATGTAATCGCAAGTCATAAAGCCTTCCTAAAGGACCGCCTTCGGATAGGAACCCAACACCTTGATGGTATTGCCCTCGCCTTCCAGGGTCTCCAGCACCTCGGTGAGCGTGGTGTCTTCCTTGTGCCCTTCACAGTCCACGAAGAACACATAGCTCCAGTTGGCGATGCGCGAGGGCCGGCTTTCCAGGCGGGTCAGGTTGATGCCCTTGTCGCGGAACGGATGCAGCAAATCGGACAACAGACCCGGGCGGTTCTTGCCGGACACCAGCAGGCTGGTTTTGTCGCGGCCGGAGGGCGGCGTGTCCTGGCGGCCGATGATCAAAAAGCGGGTGGTATTGTCCGGGCGGTCTTCGATGTTGCGCTGCACCGGCTCCAGATCGTAGAGCTCGCGGGCCATGTCACCGGCGATCGCCATGGCGTTCCACTCGTCCTTGAGCCGGCGGGCGGCTTCCGCGTTGGAACTCACCGCCACTCTTTCCACCGCCGGCATATGCGCGTCCAGCCACTGGCGGCACTGGGCCAGGGTCTGCTGGTGGGAGTAAATGCGCGTCACTTTGTCGTGGCGGGTGTGGGGGCCGGCGAGCAGGTGGTGGTGGATTCGCAGCTCCACCTCACCGCAGATCTTCAGGTCGGAGTTCATGAACGAGTCCAGGGTGTGGTTGACCATACCCTCGGTGGAGTTCTCCACCGGCACCACGCCGAAATGCACGGCGCCCGCCTCCACTTCGCGGAACACCTCGTCGATGGCACCCAGCGGCACGCTTTCCACCGCGTGGCCGAAGTGTTTGATCGCCGCCTGCTGGGTAAAGGTGCCTTCCGGGCCCAGAAACGCCACCCGCATGGGCTGTTCCAGCGCCAGGCACACGCTCATTACCTCGCGGAACAGGCGCGCCATGGACTCGCCGTCGATGGGGCCCTTGTTGCGTTCCTTAATCCGGCTCAGCACCTGGGCCTCCCGTTCCGGGCGGTAAAACACCGGCTCGGCGTCCTCGCGGCGCTTCACTTCGGCCACCTGGTGGGCGAGCTCGGCGCGGTGATTGAGCAGATCCTGGAGCTGTTGGTCCAGGTTGTCGATCTGATCTCTCAGCTTGTCCAATGATTCGGTCATGTCAGGTTCCGCCTGGGGCGCCGCGGCTGGCGAGTGCGCGCGCTTTATCCGTTGCGTTTTTCGAAGTCCGCCATGAAGTCTATCAGGGCATCCACCGCCTTCTCCGGTACCGCATTATAAAGGCTGGCGCGCATGCCGCCGACACTGCGGTGCCCTTTGAGGTTGCGCAGCCCGGCGGCGTCCGCCTCGGCCAGAAACGCCTTGTCCAGACCGCTGTCGGAGAGAATAAAGGGCACGTTCATCCAGCTGCGCTGGGTGGGCGTCACCGGGTTAGTGTAGAAACCGCTGGCGTCGATGAAACCGTACAGCTTGTCCGCCTTGCGGCGGTTGATTTCGCCCATGGCTTCCACGCCGCCCTGCGCCTTGAGCCACTGGAACACCAGGCCGGCCAGATACCAGGCGAAGGTGGGCGGCGTGTTGTACATGGAGCCGTTCTCGGCGTGGGTCTGATAGTTCATCATCGCCGGCACCGAGGCGCCGGCGCGGCCGAGCAGGTCCTTGCGCACGATCACCACGGTGATGCCCGCCGGGCCGATGTTCTTCTGCGCGCCGGCGTAAATCAGGCCGAAGCGGCTGACGTCCAGCGGACGCGACAGGAGGGTGGAGCTCATGTCCGCCACCAGCGGCTTGTCCACCTCGGGGATGAAGTCGAATTCCAACCCACCGATGGTCTCGTTGGGGCAGTAGTGCACATAGGCGGCGTCATCGGAAAGCCGCCAATCGCTCTGCGCCGGCACATAGCTGAAGTTGCGGTCTTCGCTGGAGGCCGCCACGTTGATGTCGCCGAAGCGGCGCGCTTCCTTGATCGCCTTGGTGGACCACTGGCCGGTGTTCACATAGTCGGCGCGCCCGTTCTCGCCGAGCAGGTTCATGGGCACCATGGCGAACTGGGCACTGGCGCCGCCCTGCAGAAAAAGCACCGCGTAGTCGTCGGAGATACCCATCAACTCGCGCAGGTCCCGTTCGGCCTGTTCCGCCATCGCCACGATCACGTCGTCGCGATGGCTCATTTCCATCACCGACATGCCGGTGCCACGGTAATCCAGCATTTCCTCGCGGGCCTGTTGAAGGACCGCTTCCGGCAAGGCCGCCGGGCCGGCGCAAAAGTTATAAGCGCGGGACATTGATTGTTCTCCGGGTTCTAGCGGCTGCGCCGCGATACAGGATTCAGGATGAAGGATACAGGGGATAGCATCGTGCCCGCTCTTCAACCTGTATCCTGCATCCTGTATCGGGCGGCCACGCCGCCCTTGTTGTTACTCTTCGTCGCCGTCCGCCGCAGCGTTGTCGGCGCCGTCAGCGCCGTTCTCTTCGGCGGCGCCCTCTTCCAGCTCTTCGTCGTCCACGTCCAGCTCCGGAATCGGCGCCAGACCGGACAACGCTTCACCGTTGCCGAGACGAATCAAGCGCACGCCCTGGGTGTTACGGCCGAGATGGCTGACTTCGTCCACGCGGGTGCGCACCAGGGTGCCCTGGTTGGAAATCAGCATGATGTCCTCGTTGCCGAACACCTGGGCGGCGCCCACCAGCGGACCGTTACGGTCATTGACCACCATGCCGATCACACCCTGGGTGCCACGGCCCTTGGTGGGGAATTCACTCAGGTCGGTGCGCTTGCCGTAACCGTTCTCGGACGCGGCCAGCATCTGGCCGCCTTCCTGGGGCACCATCAGGGCGATCACTTCCTCGCCCTCGGCCACTTTCATGCCGCGTACACCGCGGGCGGTACGGCCCATTACCCTGACCTTGGATTCCTTGAAACGGACCACTTTGCCGTTGCCGGCCACCAGCACCACGTCTTCGTCGCCCTGGGTGATGGCCACGTTGACCAGATGTTCGCCTTCCTGCAGACGCACGGCGATCAGGCCGTTGCTGCGCGGCTTGGCGAATTTGGCCAGCTCGGTGCGTTTGACCACGCCGTTGGAGATCGCCATGAAGATGAACGGCCCTTCCGCCGCCTGCGGCTCGCTGTCCTCGACATCGGCGGCTTCCACGTCTTCCACCACCTCGGCGCCCACCGAATCGACGGCCGCCGAATCGACGTCCGCTTCGTCGTCGTCTTCAGCGGCGGCGCGCTGGCGGACCATCTCCGCATCAAGGCGCAGGATGGCGGTGATGCGCTCCTCCGGTTTGAGCGCCGGAATCAGGTTAACGATCGGCTTGCCTCGCGACGCCCGGCCGCCCTGGGGCAGCTCGAAGACGCGCAACCAGTACACTTTGCCGATGTTGGTGAAGCACAGCAGGGTGTCGTGGGTGCCGGCCACCAGCAGCTGTTCGACGTAATCCTCGTCCTTCAGCTGACCGGCGGACTTGCCGCGCCCACCGCGCTTCTGCGCCCGGTAGGTGTCGATCGGCTGGGTCTTGGCGTAGCCGGAATGGCTGAGCGTGACCACCACGGTTTCCTCGGCGATCAGATCTTCCATGCTCAGGTCCAGCCGCGAGGTCTGGATCTCGGTGCGTCGCTCGTCGGTGTATTCCGCGCGAATCGCGTGCAGCTCGTCTCGGATCACCTGCATCAGGCGCTCCGGATCGGCCAGAATCAGCATCATTTCGCGGATCTGATCGAGCAGCACCTGGTAATCGGTGATCAGCTTTTCCCGTTCCATGCCGGTCAGTTTTTGCAGGCGCAGATCGAGAATCGCCTGGGCCTGCTCCGGGCTCAGGTGATACAGGTTGTCGCGCAACCCGAAGTGTTCGTCCAGGCCGTCCGGACGGGCGGCGTCTTCGCCACCGGCGCGTTCCAGCATGTCCAGCACGTCACCCGGCGCCCAACCCTTGGCGAGCAGCTTTGCTTTCGCCTCGGCGGCGCTCGGCGAGGCCTTGATCAGCTCAATCACCGGATCGATGTTGGCCAACGCCACCGCCAGACCTTCCAGCAGGTGCGCCTTTTCCCGGGCCTTGCGCAATTCATAAACGGTGCGGCGGGTCACCACCTCGCGACGGTGGCGCAGAAACGCGTCCAGCAAATCGCGCAGGTTCAGAGTGCGCGGCTGGCCATCCAGCAAGGCGACGGTGTTAATGCCGAACACGGTCTCCATCTGCGTCTGCTGATAGAGGTTGTTGAGCACCACTTCCGCGTTCTCGCCCCGGCGCAACTCGATGTAGACCCGCATGCCCTGCTTGTCGGATTCGTCGCGCAGCTCGGTGATGCCTTCGATGCGCTTTTCCTTGACCAGCTCGGCGATCTTCTCGATCAACCGGGCCTTGTTCACCTGGTACGGCAGCTCGTGGATGATGATGGCTTCCTTGCCACTCTTGTCGGTCTGCTCGATGTCGGCGCGGGCACGCACGTAGATACGGCCCCGGCCGGTGCGATAGGCCTGCACGATCCCGGCGCGGCCGTTGATAATGCCGGCGGTGGGGAAATCCGGGCCCTTGATGTATTCCATCAGGTCGTCCGGAGTCAGGCTGTCGTCGTCGATCAGCGCCAGACAGCCGTCCACCACTTCGCCCATGTTATGCGGCGGGATATTGGTGGCCATGCCCACGGCGATGCCGGACGAGCCGTTGACCAGCAGGTTGGGCACCCGCGTCGGCATGACGTCGGGAATCCGCTCGCTGCCGTCGTAGTTGTCCACGAAATCGACGGTTTCCTTGTCCAGATCGGCCAGCAGTTCGTGGGCGATCTTGGCCATGCGCACTTCGGTGTAACGCATGGCGGCGGCGGAATCGCCGTCGACGGAACCGAAGTTGCCCTGCCCGTCCACCAGCATGTAGCGCAGGGAGAACGGCTGGGCCATGCGCACGATGGTGTCGTACACAGCGGAATCGCCGTGGGGGTGATATTTACCAATCACGTCACCCACCACACGGGCGGACTTCTTGTAGGGTTTATTCCAGTCGTTGCTGAGCTCGTGCATGGCGAACAGCACGCGCCGGTGCACCGGCTTGAGGCCGTCACGGACGTCCGGCAAGGCTCGGCCCACGATCACGCTCATGGCGTAATCCAGGTATGACTGTCTGAGTTCGTCCTCAATGTTGACGGGAGTGACTTCTTTGGCGAGGTCCGTCATGGCGTTCCTTATATCCCTCGGTGGCGTGGATAGCGACCCGCGGAAACCCCGACTGCGGGGCTCCTAAAAGCCACCGATGATAGCACAGCTTTGGCGCCTCTAAATAATTCCCATCAACCCGCTCACCGGGAGCCCCGCGCGGACATCGGACGAGGCACGCCAGACAGGTTATACTCGCCGCCGGACGGACCGGGCCCGCCCCGGTCCCACGCCCATTCCGCGCGGAGAAGGAGCCGTCAGCGGTAGCTAATAGGAGCCGTCAGCGATGCAGGACAAGCCGTCAGCGATGCAGAATCAGCCGTCCCCGGACCACCAACACGCCGACCTGATCATCAAAGCCGGCTGGATCGCCCCGGTGGCCCCGGACACCGGCGCCCTCGCCGATCATGCCCTGGTGGTCCGTGGCGACACCATCGTCGACCTGCTGCCGACGCCCCTGGCGGATCAAAAGTGGCGCGCCAACGAGGTGGTCACCCTGCCCCGGCACCTGCTGATACCCGGCCTGGTGAACGCCCATACCCACGCCGCCATGAATCTGTTCCGCGGCCTGGCCGACGACCTGCCCCTGATGACCTGGCTTGAGCAACACATCTGGCCGGCCGAGGGGCAGTGGATGAGCGAAGCCTTCGTCCGTGACGGCGCCCGCCTGGCCGCCGCCGAGATGATCCGGTCCGGCACCACCTGTTTCGCGGATATGTACTTCTTCCCCGAGACCACCGCCCGGGTGGCCATGGAGGCGGGCCTGCGCGCGGTGCTTTTCTCACCGATTCTGGACTTCCCCACGCCCATGGGCGACGGCCCCGACGACTACCTGCGCCTGGCCACGGAAGCCGCCGACAACTGGCGCCACGAGCCCCGCGTGACCATCGGTTTCGGCCCGCACGCCCCCTACACCGTGTCCGACGGCCCCCTGGAGAAGGTACTGACCCTGGCCGAGGAGCTGGACGCGCCGGTAATGATGCATGTCCACGAAACCGCCGGTGAAATTCATCAGGCGGTGGAAGCCAGCGGCGAGCGGCCGCTGACCCGGCTCAAGCAACTGGGCCTGCTTAATCCGCGCCTGTTGGCCGTGCACATGACCCAGCTTCTCGACGAGGAAATCCAGTGGCTGGCGGAAACCGGCGGCCAGGTGGTGCATTGCCCCGAGTCCAACCTGAAACTGGCGAGCGGCTTCTGCCCGGTGCAGAAGCTGCTCGACGCGGGCATCAATGTGGCCCTGGGCACCGACGGCTCGGCCAGCAATAACGACCTGGATATGCTCGGCGAGACCCGCACCGCCGCCCTGCTCGCCAAGGGCGTGAGCCTGCGCGCCGACGCCGTGCCGGCGGCCACCGCCCTGCGCATGGCCACCCTCAACGGCGCCCGCGCGCTGGGTCTGGAGAGCCGCACCGGTTCACTGGAAATCGGCAAGCAGGCGGATATGATCGCCGTGGACCTGGGCGCCCTGGAGACCCAGCCGGTCTACGACCCGGTGGCGCAACTGATCTACGCGGCCACCCGCGATCAGGTGACACACAGCTGGGTGGCCGGGCGCTGCCTGATGCAGGATCGCCGGCTGACCACGCTGAATGCCCCGTTGATCGCCAAGAACGCCGGCGAATGGCAGCGTAAAATCGCCCCGAACAAGGACCACGCATCACAATGAAAGCCGATGAGGGACAGCCGATGAACCAACCCAACGTGGACAGCGGCGAAATCGCCAAATTCAACGCCCTGGCGGAGCGCTGGTGGGACCCGAACTCGGAATTCCGCCCGCTGCACGACATTAACCCGCTGCGCCTCAACTACATCGACGAGCGCCTGAGCCTGCCGGGCAAAAAAGTGATCGATATCGGCTGCGGCGGCGGCCTGCTCTCCGAGGGCATGGCACGGCGCGGCGCCACGGTCACCGGCATCGACCTGGGTGAAGCGCCCCTGGCGGTAGCGCGCCTGCACGCCGAACAGAGCGACGTGGAGGTGGAATATCTGCAGATCCTGGCGGAGGACATCGCCGAGCAACGCGCCGGTGAGTATGACGCCGTCACCTGTCTGGAAATGCTGGAGCACGTGCCCGACCCGGCGTCGGTGATCCGCGCCTGCGCCAAGCTGGTAAAACCCGGCGGCCAGGTGTTCTTCAGCACCATTAACCGCAACCCCAAGGCGTTCCTGTTCGCCATCGTCGGCGCCGAATACGTGTTGCGGCTGCTGCCGCGCGGCACCCACGAGTATGCCAAGCTGATCCGCCCCTCGGAGCTGGCCGGCTGGAGCCGGGACGCGGCGCTGGACGTGCGCGACACCACCGGCATGACCTATAACCCGGTGACGCAGGTGTACAAGCTCAACCGCGATGTGTCGGTGAACTATCTGATGCACGCGGTGCGCCATGCTTGAGGCGGTATTCTTCGATCTGGACGGCACCCTGGTGGACACGGCGCCGGACTTTTACGTGGTACTCAATCAGCTGTTGCGCGACCACGGCCGGCCGGCGGTCAGCTACCAGGCGGTGCGCGCCACCGTCTCCAACGGCGGCCGGGCGCTCACCGAGCTGGGCTTCGGACTGGCGCCCGGGGACACCGGCTTCGATGACCGGCTCAATGAGCTTCTGGAAGCCTACGGCGAACGTCTGGCGGTGGACACCTGCCTGTTCGAGGGCATGGCGGAAAGCCTGACCTGGCTGGAAGAACAGGGCCTGCCCTGGGGGGTGATCACCAACAAGCCGGAGCGTTTCACGCGCCCGGTACTGGCCGGCCTGGGCCTGCTCGACCGCTGTGCGACGGTGATCTGTCCGGACCAGGTGCGCGAGCGCAAGCCGGACCCGGAAGGCCTGCTGATGGCGGCGAGCGCGTGCGGGGTCAACCCCACCCACTGCGTTTACGTGGGCGATCATTTGCGTGACATCCAGGCCGGGCTGAGTGCGAAAATGGTCACCGTGACCGCCGGGTTCGGTTATATCGACGCGGACGACAACCCGCGCGCCTGGCCGGCCGACTATTATCTGGAACGCGGCGAGCAATTGCTGCCGCTGCTGAAAACACTGTGAAGAAGTAGGTACCGTCGACATGGACATCAAGGAACTCAATGGCCTGGCGGCCAACTACCAGTGCCCGCCGGACGCCTTTAAGGATCGCATTATTCTGGTCACCGGCGCCGGCGCCGGGATCGGCAGGGCGGTGGCCCTCGCTCTGGCCGCCCACGGCGCCACGGTGATTCTGCTCGGCCGCACCCAGAGCAAGCTGGAAGCGGTCTACGACAAGATCAAAGCCGCCGGCGGCCCGGAGCCGGCCTTGGCGCCGGTCAATATGGAAGTGGCGCGACCGGAGGACTACCAGGAGCTGGCGACGCTGTTCGGCCGCGAATTCGGACGCCTGGACGGCGTGCTGCACAACGCCTCGGTATTGGGGGACATCACCCCCCTGGAGCGTTACGGCACGGACACCTGGGATTCAGTCATGCGCGTCAACGTCAACGGTGCTTTCTACCTGACCCAGGCGCTGCTGCCACTGCTGCGCGACAGCGATGACGGGCGCATTCTGTTCACCTCCTCCAGTGTCGGCCGCAAAGGCCGGGCGTTCTGGGGTGCCTACGCGGCGTCCAAGGCGGCCACCGAGAATCTTTCACAGACCCTGGCGGAGGAACTGGAGAACACCTCCAAAATCCGCGTGAACACCATCAATCCGGGCGCCACGCGTACCGATATGCGTGCTCTTGCTTATCCCGGCGAAAACGCGGAAAAACTGAAAACCCCGGAGCAAATCGTTCCCAGCTATTTATACCTGCTGGGCCCGGAAGGCGCCGCGATCAACGGGTGCTCCGTGGACGCCCAACCGCGCTAAGCCAGCTTGACCCCAGCGACATTCCCGCACGGCTAGCCAGCATCCGGCCGGCCGTGCGCCCATGCTATTACTGCCGGTTATTCGGGTCCGAATAACAAACAGGGATAGCCATGGTTCGCTTCGTATTTGCCTCACTGATCTTGCTGTTGTCCTCACTGTGCGTCGGCGCGGAACCCCTGCGTCTGTCGCCGGAACAACAGCAACGTATGGAAAAACTGCTCCCCGGGGTCGACGTTGACCAGACGCTGGTCGAGAACCTGGCGAGTATTTTTTATTCGCGGGAGATGCCGGTACGCGTACGGCTGGCCGCCATCGCCAAGCTGGTGGGCATCGACCAGATGCCGCCGGGCACCGCCTTGAACCGCAAGATCTGCATTTGGGATATCGCCGGCCGCAACGGCCCGGTTTTCCAGGCGGCCATGGAACAGCGCGCCCTGGCGCTGGAATACGGCATCGACCTGGAAATGATCCCGTTCACCAACGAAACCATCCTGGTCGAGGAACTCAAGGCCGGTCGCTGTGACGCGGGTTTGATGAGCGGCATGCGCGCGCGCCTGTTCAATCGCTACACCGGCACCATCGACGCCATCGGCGCGATCCCCGACAACCAGCACATGCGCACGCTACTGCAGGTCCTCGCGCATCCCAGCCAGGCCGGCCACATGGTTCAGGGCGAATATGTGATCATGGGCATATTTTCCGGCGGCGCCGCCCATATTTTCGTCAACGACAAGCGTATCAGTTCACTGGCCAACGCCGCCGGCAAAAAAGTCGCGGTGCTGGACTACGACCAAACCCAGGCGGAAATGGTCGCGGGTATCGGTGCCACGCCCGTGCCCTCGGACATCGTCAGCGCGCCCAATAAATTCAATAACGGCGTTGTCGATATTCTCGCCGCGCCGCTAATCGCCTATGAACTGCTGGAACTCTATAAAGGCATGGAGCCCGACGGCGGTATTGTCGACTACCCGCTGGCGCAAATCAGCATGCAACTGGTGGGCCGGCTGGATAAGTTTCCTAACGAGATAGCGCAATTGATTCGTGAGGCCTCTTTCGAGGCCTATGACGAGATCCGCGCAAGAGTCAAAGTCGAGGAAGACAGGGTGCCGGACCATTGGTGGATTGAAATCCCCGCCGATGAAAAGCGCGAGTACGAGGCGATGATGCAGGAAGCCCGCGACACGCTCCGCGAGCAGGGCTACTACGACGGACGTATGCTGGATCTGCAAAGCCGTATCCGCTGCAAATTCGATCCGTCCCGCGGCGAATGCTCAAACAAAAAATAAACCGCGCCAGGGAGGTTCCATGCACGTAGTACGTGTACTCAAAAAAATTTTTCTCGGCCTGACCGTGGGTCTGGCAGCCATCGCCACCCCGCCGGTGTTCGCTTCGGATGCCGACCTGCGCGAGATCATTTACAACAATAATTTGCCCATGGAACAACGGATCGACGCCATGCGCGAGCTGACAGGCCTGGGCAAGCCCGGTAACAACACCCGCAAAATCTGCATCTGGGACATCATTGGCCGAAACGGACCGATTTTTTCAGCGGCGCAGGATCAACGCGCCAGGCTGCTCGAATACGGTATTCACCTGGAGCTTGTTCCCTATACCGACGAGCGCGTAATGGTCGACGAACTCAAGGCAGGTCTTTGCGACGCGGCACTGATGACCGGCCTGCGCGCCCGGCTTTTCAATACGTACACCGGAACTATTGATTCCATTGGCGGGCTGCCCAGTCAGCGGCACATGCAAATACTGTTGAAAGTGCTCGCTGACCCCCGCTCGGCGCCAAAGATGGTACAAGGCGATTATGTGATCGCCGGCGTCGCGCCCGGAGGCGGCGCCTACCTGTTCGTGAACGACAGGAGGATCAATACCCTTGCCGCCGCCGCGGGCAAGAAAGTGGCGGTGCTTGAATACGACCCGGTACAGGCTGAAATGGTCGCTAAGGTCGGCGCCTCACCGGTTCCCACGAACATGGTGCAAGCACCCAATATGTTCAACAACGGCGTGGTCGATGTTCTGGCCGCGCCGTTGGCGGCCTACGCGATTGTCGAACTGTACAAAGGGATGACGCCGGACGGCGGCATCATCGATTACCCGATCGCGCAGATCAGCATGCAACTTGTGGCCCGCCGATCACGCATCCCCAATGAAGCCGCCCAGCTGGTGCGTGAAGTCTTTTACAACAGTTACGATGAGATGATGGAACGACTGCACCAGGAAACCAAGAACATCCCCGATCATTGGTGGATTCCGATCCCCGAGGACGACAAGCGGGAATATGAAGCCTTGATGCGTGACGTACGGATACAGCTGCGCGAGCGCGGTTACTACAGCGCTGACATGCTTGCGCTGCAGCGCCGCATCCGCTGCGAACTGGACCCCACGCGAGCGGAGTGCGTCACCCCGCGGAAATAAGCCGCGGGAATAAGCCGCGGGCCGCTCCTCAGTGGAGCGGCTCGCCCCCGGGCAACTGATCCAAGCTCCCAAACAGGTCAACCCGCTGGTCGCTGAACATGTCCAGCTCCGGCGCCAGCGCCTGCACGTAACGATCGAAATACAGAAACTGTTTCAGCAGCAGCGCGAACTCGCGGGGGAAACGGATGCCGTGGCCCTCGCCGATGCGAACCAGATCGGTGAGCAGCTGATTGACCTCGCGGTCGTTGCGATCCGCCTGCACCAGGGCGCTGGCGTCCACATCGGTAAGCCGGTCCTGCAGCGCGGAGATGTCCCGCGCCAGGGCATCCACATCCACCTCCTCGCTGGTCATGCCGACCATCGCCATGGCCCTTGCCATGGCGGGTACGTCGCCGCTGCCGATGGCCTCGAAAAACGCCATCATGCCCTGCCAGGCCTGCGGGCGGATGCGCCCCACCATGCCGAAATCAATAAAGCCCACGCGGCCGTCTTCCAGCAGCATCAGGTTGCCGGCATGCACGTCGGCATGGAAAAAGTCGCACACCATCAGACTGGAAAACCAGGTGTTCAGCGCGGTGATCAAGGTGCCCGCCGGGTCGTCCGTGTAGCGCCGCAATACCTGCAGATCGGTGAGCGGCACGCCATGGAAGCGTTCCATGGTCAGCACCCGCGTGGTGGTATGCGAAGCCACCGGTCGCGGCGCCACGGCGCCGGTGTTGCCGGTCTCGGCCAGGAAGCGGTTGAAGGCGTCCAGATTGCGCGCTTCCTGCAGGAAATCGCACTCCTCCAGCATCCCTGCCTGCAACTCCTCGATAACACCGGAGAGCGCCGAGCGCGACAACCCCGGCGCCAGCGATTCCACCACCCGGGCGGAGGCATAAAGAAAATTGAAGTCGGTAAGCAGCACGTGGCGAACGCCCGGGCGCTGGACCTTGATCACCACGTCGGCGCCGTTTTTCAGCCGCGCCGCGTGCACCTGGGCAATGGAGGCACTGGCCAGCGGCTTGGGATCGACCCACTGGTACAGAGTCTCCAGAGGGGCGCCCAGTTCAGCCTGCACGGTCTCGCGGATATAATGGAACGGCAAGGCGGGCGTGCGATCCAGGCACTTCTGGAATTCGCTGACGTATTCCTCCGGGAACAGCGACGGCGAACTGGCGATGAACTGGCCCAGCTTGATGTAGGTGGCGCCCAGGGATTCAAAGGTGCGGCGCAGATGCCTGGGCAGGGCTTCACGGTCGCCCAGCAACCAACCCAGGCCCTGGCGGCCGACCACGCCCATGGTCTCGGCGACACGGAATGCGCCGCGGGCGGTGTTGCGCACCAGGGCCAACCCCTCCCGCTCACGGGCGAGGCTTGCGCGCATTTCATTAACGATGGTGTCTTTACTCATCACTTCTACCTAGATTTCAGTTAAAAGAGTCAACACCGCCCTTATTTATTCTTGCGCTATTGCGGACAGCGATTTTAAAAAACCGGCCTCCCCGAGCGCCACTGCCAAACAGCGGCACCACGACCTTGACGCTAACAGTTTGAAAAATAAAGCATAAAGGTCAAGGCCCTCGAAGTTCCTCGAAGGCATTGGCTGTTCCGACACAAGAGCCGAGACCCAGGGTCATTATCAGCGACGTGCCACCAACTCATGATCGCAAACCTAGCATTAGGTTTGTAATGGCTTACATGCATTTTTGTAATCGGCGCTTGTGCCAACTCAGCAAGGTTGGGTACTGTCATCAGCGCCGTGAGAACAATAAAAAGGAGCTCAAGGAATGCGTTCTCTACTCAGTAACATCACGCGCCCCGCGCGTGCGCTCATCGCCGGTGGCGCCATCGCTGCACTTTCCGGCTGTGGCATGATCTATAAAACCACTGGTGACGTCCTCGTCAGCTTCGGTCAGGCGGAGCTCGCTCCCCACCTGCTCACTTACGACGACGTCCGTATGGGGTGCGTCATGGGCGAGGCGCAAACGCCGCTGCTGATGGCCTTCGGCGAAGTGGGCTCCCACCCGGAAAAGCTGGGTGTGATGACCTACACCACCTCCGCGGTATGCGCTGAACAACTGGCGCTGGAAGCCGACCTTCGTTATCTGCGCGCCCTCAATGAAGGGCGGGTCAACGAGGCGCAGGATGCCCGCATCGAGTACAAGCGCTGGTCAGCGGTCGCGTCGAAGAGGCTGTTGAAGTCCTATAACCTGATGAACGAGGTTTACGGGCCGCTGGAACCCAACGAGTGCCCCAAGCTCAATCGCGAGCTTGACCAACTTGTGTGGCTGATCGGCAATATCGCCGGCGTTCAGGCGCTGGTGGCCGATGGCGCCGCCGAGGGTAGTGTCGGGGTGCCCCGGGATATCGTTGGCCAGGTCGAGCGTAACGCCAAGTGTCTCGATAATGAGAAATGGTGGGGCGCGCCTCAGGGCCTGCGCGCGGCCGTCTGGACTATCCTGCCGCAGTTGGCGCCCGAAGGAGCGCAGCCCTGGCGGACTCTCGAGCAGTCCGCGCAAATGGGCTTTGAAAGCGGCGTCCGTCTGGGCAGCGCCTTCTATGCCATCAGCGCCTACGGCAAGGGCGACAATGATCGTCTGCGCACCGCGATCCGCGATTTCGCCGCCAATGATAAGAACATCAGTAAGGAATTCGCGATGATCGATGCCATCGCCGAAGTTCTGGTTCTCGGTCTCTCCGATCGTCTTTGGACCGAAAATACCGGCAAGCGTACCCCGCTGAACGGCCTCGGGACGTTCTGGGACGACCAGCCCAGCGAGCCGAAGATAAACATCGACGACCTGTTGTAGTCCTTAGTATGTTTGCGGGCCCTTTTTCCCGGGCCCGCCTTTCCCATCAGACAAGAAGTAAGCAAGGAGAGAAACCGATGCGCGTTTTCAAAGCCTTAGCGATGGCGGCGGTGGCGACAATGGGGCTCGCCTCCATGTCGGCCCAGGCCGCCAACGTCAAACGCAGCCTGTGCGTATTCGATATCATCGGCACCAGCGGTGACGTCTACAACATCATGAAAGACTATAAAACCCAGGCTCTCGGTTGGGGCGTGGACCTCGAACTCAAACCCTACACGGACGAAAAGATCGCCGCCGAAGACCTTAAAGCCGGCCAGTGCGACGGCGCCGTTCTCACCGGCCTGCGGGTTCGCCAGTTCAACAGCTACGCCGGCAGCATGGAAGCCGTGGGTGCGATCCCCACCTACGAGGAACTGCATACCGTGTTCCGGGTGATGGCCAGCGGCAACCCGACCATTAATAACAAGCTGGAGCAGAACGGCTACACGATCGCCGGGTTCGCGCCCATGGGCGCCGCCTATTTGTTCGTGAAGGACCAAAGCATCGACACCGTCGGCGAGCTTTCCGGCAAGTCGATTTCGGTGATGGAGTACGCACCGGACCACGCGAACATGGCCGCGCAAGTCGGTATGTCTCCGGTCCCTTCGGACATCACCAATTTCGCTGGCCGCTTTAACAACGATTCAGTGGACATCTGCTTCGCGCCGATCGTGGCGTACTCCGCCCTGGAATTGTACAAGGGTATACAGCCCGACGGTGGCATCGTGCGCTATACGCTGGGTCAACTGACCAACCAGATCGTATTGCGCAGTGATCGGTTTACCGACGAGTTCGCGGCGAACTCACGCACATGGATGCTTGGTCAGTTCGAGCGCGCCATGCAGGTGATCCGCAACGCGGAGGACGAAGTGGACGACAAGTGGTGGATTGACATTCCCGAAGAAGACAGGCTCCGCTACGACGAGATGCTGCGCGAAGCCCGCATCAACATGACTGAGCAAGGTTTGTACAACAAGGATCTGATGAACCTCCTCCGCAAGGTGCGCTGCAAAACCGACCCGAGCCGGGCGGAATGCACCTTGGCGATGGAGTAATCACCTCGCCGGACGCGAACCAACGGGGCCTCACCGGGCCCCGTTTTCTCTTTCTATGCAGTACGCACGCTGGCGCCGCGGGCGAGCCTCGGTGCCGGTAAGGTGATAGTGCCTTCCAAAAGGCATAACAATAACCGGGTGAATAATGGAAAAACCTCAGTTGACCGTGGCCAGGCGTTCGGTGGGGGAGTGGTTATCATCGCTGCCCACCCTGTTCATTCTTCTGACCGTGATTTTTTTATCGTCAGGGCAGATTATCCACTCCCAGCTTCTCAAGATCGGTGAAAACACCTGGGACGAGTATTTTCTGCTGCGTGGCGCCGGCATGGTGTCCGAGCCCACCTGTAATCCCGACCCCGACATCAATCAGCGGGTTAAGGAAATCGTGGAGCAACGCAAGGCGGACACCGCCAGCGATCCCCTTGCCGGCATTCTCGGTGGCTCGTCGGAGGACCCGGCCGCGATAAGGGCTTCCCTCGAGGCGTCCCGGGAAAACTGCCGCAATAGCTGGGACCGGTTTAGGACGGTGCAGGAAAAAGTCACCCCAGGGGTGATCATGTTCCGCAATATCGAGGGCGGCGTCGCCAAGGTGGTCTCCACGCTGGGCGACTATAAGCGCCTGCTGCTTTGTCTGCTGGTGATGATCTGCGCTATCACCGCGACCCTGGCCCGTCACCACATTTCGCTGCGACCGGCCCGTACGCGCAAGGATTATTTCGTCACCACTACCGCACAGTTGGTCGCCAACGCCATGCTCCTACTGTCGGCATCGCTTTACCGCGCGCAGGATCTGGAGTCGATCGCCGCGGGGGTGACGGTCAGTAATTTTCACCTCCATCAGTTCTGGATTATCGGCTTCTCCTTGCTAACCGCCGCGTCTCTTTACCAGTTGATTCGTCCTCCGAAACACCTGGAGTCCGGCGGAGGCTGGCCAAAAGCATTTCTGACCATACCTCTTTATACCTTTATGACGCTGACCGCCGCCGCGCAGTTCGCCAGTCAGGGGTATTACCACGGTATCAGCGTCTATCTGAACATGATGATGGAGCTGTCCACGCTGTTCCTGAATCTGGCGCTGTATATCTGGATCGGCATGCTGCTCAAGCAGACCAAACTGGCGCATCTGGTGTTCGACATCCTGCGGCCCTGGAAGATGTCGCCGGAATTGATGTGTTTCGTGGTTCTGGCGGTCGCCGCCATTCCCACCGCCTACACGGGGGCGTCCGGCATATTCGTGATCGCCGCCGGTGCCACCATCTATCAGGAACTGATCCGGGTCGGTGCCCGTAAGCAGCTCGCTCTGGCCGCCACCGCCATGTCCGGCTCGATGGGTGTGGTACTGCGTCCGTGTTTGCTGGTGGTGATCATCGCCGCGCTCAACAAGAGCGTGACCACCGCGGAACTGTTCTCTTCCGGCTATAAGATCTTCTTCCTGAGCCTGTTCCTGTTCTTTATCTACAGCCAGTTCGCGCGCACTTCACCGGCCCGCATCGCACCGTTCTCCGAGGCGCTGCCCAAGAGTCTTAAGCGCATGGTGCCGCTGATGCCCTACGGTATCATCGTGGGTGCCGTTCTGGTGCTGTTCAGTGACGTGCTCGGCCGTCAGCTTGATGAATTCTCAGCCCCCATCATTCTGCCGGTGATGATGATCGGCATTCTCTTTTACGAGAAACTCAGCCGACACCTTCTGCACCTGTTCACCCTCTTCCTGGTGCCGATGCTGGCGCTCTCCTTCATGGGTATTTGGGAAGGCTATCAAGCACTGACCACCGGTCAGGTTCCGGTGGGTGTGTCCGCGGCGGAGCTGGAGGACATTCTCTGGGGGGAGTTCTGGCGCAACATGTTCCTGAGCACCTTCATGGTGATTCACTACCTGGTAAAAACCGGCGACCAGGACCCACACTACCGGCCTGAAGCCGGCGTATCGGAGAAGCTGGAAGGCTCCCTGCGCCTGGCCACCAATGAAACCACCGGTCATATCGGCGCCCTGCTGATGCTGATGGCACTGTCCGTGAGCACCGGTGGCATCATCGAACGCTCCGGACTGCTGGAAATGCTGCCCGAGGTGTTCCCATCAATCTGGGTGGCGATGGGTATTCTGGTGGTGACCATGGTGATCATCGGCATGATCATGGACCCCTACGGGGCGGTGATTCTTGTCAACGCGACGATTGCCCAGGTGGCGTTCGATAACGGTATTGATCCACTGCACTTCTGGATGATCACGCTGGTGGCATTCGAACTGGGGTATCTGACACCACCGGTGGCCCTCAACCACCTTCTTACCCGACAGGTTGTCGGCGACGACGAGGTGGAGAGCGCCAGGCTCAGTACCGGCAGCTTCTATCGCCGCCATGAGAAGTTCCTGCTGCCGATCGCGGTGATGGGCACGGCGTTGTTGGTGGTATCTTTCCTGCCGCTGGTTTCCGACGGCCTGCACGAGTGGCTGTTCCAGAAAATCCAGTCCGGCGGTTGATTCCCGCCCTCATAAACCTCCTGAAAAAGGGTCGCGAAAGCGGCCCTTTTTTTTGTTTAACGTAGTGTTTTCATGTCGTGTCAGGCTGATTTGGACAGATGTAAAAAAAGGGCTAGACTGGTCAAAATAAAAACAACCATTACCAAATAAAAAAAAAGGAATGCTCCATGACGGAACGAACCCTGGGCCTGCCGCGACGTACGCCCACTGAATGGCTGTCAACCCTGCCCACGTTGCTGCTCCTTCTGGTCGTCGTTTTTCTGTCCTCTGGACAGATCATTCACTCCCAACTGCTCAAAATCGGCGAAGCCAACTGGCAGGAATATTTTTTGCTTCGCAGCGCTGGCGTCATGCCCGCGCCAAGTTGCAACCCAGATCCAGATATCGATCAGCGGGTCAACGAAATAATCAAGCAGCGCCAAGCGCAGGTCGCCAACGACCCGCTTGCCGGAATCCTCGGCGGTCCCTCGGTGAATGAGGGTGCCGTTCGCGCTTCACTGGAAGCCACACGGGCTAACTGCCGCGCCAAGATCGAGCGTTACCAGACCGTGCAGGAGAAGGTGACGCCAGCGGTTATCGCGTTCCGGAACGTGGAGGGCAGCGTCGCCTTGGTGGTATCCACCCTCGGTGAGTACAAACGTCTGCTACTGTGCCTTCTGTTGCTGATCTGTGCCACTACCACCACTTTCCAACGCCACCACATCGCGCTTCGACCGGCACGTACCGAAAAAGACCACCTGGTCTCCATGGGCGGCCAGTTTCTGGCCAACGCCTTGCTTTTGATTTCGGCGATCGCGTATCGGATGCAGGACGTCGAATCCATGGCCGCGGGAGTGACCGTCGATAACTTCTATCTGCACAACATCTGGATCACAGGATTTGGTGTCCTTACGCTGGCCGCGCTTTATAATCTGGTCCGCCCACCCCGGGGCATGGAACCCGGCGGCTCCTGGCCCAAAGCCTTTCTGACCATTCCTCTATTCAGCTACATGTGCTTCTCAGCCTCCGGTCAGTTCTTCTCGCAAGGTTACTTTCATGGCACTAGTGTCTATTTGAATATGATGATGGAGTTGTCCAGCGTGTTCTTGAACCTGGCTCTGTACATCTGGATCGGCATGATGCTGAAGCAAACCCGACTGACCCATATTTTCTTTGACGCGCTGCGCCCCTGGCATATGTCCCCCGAGTTGATGTGCGTGGTGGTGTTGGCGATTGCCGCTGTGCTGACCGCTTATACCGGGGCCTCAGGCATCTTCGTGATCGCCGCTGGCGCCACCATCTATACTGAGCTGCGGCGCGTCGGCGCGCGCAAGCAACTGGCGCTGGCGGCCACCGCCATGTCCGGCTCGATGGGGGTGGTACTGCGCCCCTGTCTGCTGGTGGTGATTATCGCCGCACTGAACAAGAGCGTGACCACCAGCGAGTTGTTCGCCTCTGGCTCCAAGGTATTCGCGCTGAGCTTGTTGATCTTCTTTATCTATAGCCAGTTCGCGCGCACCACTCCGGCGCGTATCGCGCCGTTCTCCCAAGCCCTGCCGGCCAGCCTCAAGCGGATGATTCCGATGATGCCCTACGGCGTCGTGGTGGGCGCCGTGGCGGTGTTCTTCAGCGATGTGCTGGGACGGCAACTGGACGAGTTCTCCGCGCCGATTATTCTGCCGGTGATGCTGTTGGCGATACTGGTCTACGAAAAGTTCAGCCGCCACACGCTGCACCTGTTCAGTGTGTTTCTGGTGCCGATGCTGGTGCTCTCCTTCATGAACATCGCGGACGGCTACCAGGTCCTCGCCAGCGGCGAAATACCAGGCGGCACCTCCACCGAAGAACTGGAAGCGGCGCTTTGGAGCGAGACTTGGCGCAACCTGCTGATGATCGTGTTCCTGGGCGTGCATTACGTGTCGGCCCTGTCACCGCGAAGAGACACCGACCCGGTGGCGGATTACCCCCCTGAAGAGGGTGTGTCCGAGAAACTGGAAGGCAGCCTGCGCTTCGCCACCGGCGAGACCGCCGGCCATATCGGCGCCATGTTGATGTTGATCGCCCTGTCGGTGGGCACCGCCGGCATCATCGAACGCTCCGGTATGCTGGAGATGCTGCCGGAGGCGTTCTCCGCGATCTGGGTCGCCGGTGTGTTTTTGGTGGTCGCCCTGGTATTGGTGGGCATGTTCATCGACCCATTGGGCGCGGTGATTCTCGTCAATGCCACCTTCGCCCCGCTGGCCGCCAGCAACGGCATCTCTCCTCTGCACTTCTGGATGATCGCGCTGGTGGCGTTTGAACTCGGCTACCTGACACCGCCCGTCGCGCTGAATCACCTTCTGGCGCGCCAGGTGGTGGGCGACGATGAAGTGGAGAGCGCCAGGCTCTCCACCGGCACGTTCTTCAGGCGTTACGAGAAATTCCTGCTACCCATCGCGGTGATGCTCACCGCCCTGTTACTCGTCGCCTTCCTGCCGCTGGTATCCGACGGGCTGCACGACTGGCTGTTCCAGAAGATACAAACCGCCGCCTGAGCCTGCCCTGTGTCCGCGGGCGGAGTGATTTCGCCCGCGAACGCGCTCCTCAAGACGGTTTCCTCCGCCTCGGGTATATCGGATACTCTGTAGCAGCTCTACAGATGTGACTCCTTCCCCACAGGCAGGTGCAGTAATGAATGACCAGCAACCCCAACACCGCGAGCGGCCCACCGAACCGCTGCCCAAATCCGTTAAGCCGGCCCTGCTGTTTCTCGGCTTTTTGTTTATGGTGACGGTGGTGATCGCCGGCGTCGCCTATGTGGTGGACCGGCAGATTTACGGGTGAACCAGTTGAACGGGTGATTCATGTCGTCCCAGGAAGAACACCGCCATCATCCACGCCGCGACCCGCCCCGGGGCGTCTCGCTAACCCTGCGCCGGGATCCGCCGCAAGCGGGCGAAAAGTCGCTGCAACTGTCATGCCGGGATGTATCCCGAACCGGTTTGGGGGTGGCTTTCCCCCATTCGATCACCCCGGACACCGACGTGGAACTGTGGGTCACGTTGCCCGACGACGAGCGACGCCTCCATCTGTACGGCACCGTGGCCTGGTGTGCCGCGCCGCTGGGGCAATGGCGCGCGGGCATCGCGCTCAACCTGGAACGCAGTGACGGCCATTGCTGGTCGGCGCGCTTCGACCAAGACCATGACCTCAACGGACACTGAACCACCCCTGTTTCGCAGTGGGGGCGACTACCAGAACCACCGCCCCGATTATCCCCCCGCGTTATTTCAATGGCTGGCCGACAACAGCCCGGGCCATCGCCTCGCCCTGGATCTCGGCTGCGGCAGCGGGCAGGCCTGCCGGGGCCTGGAGCCCTGGTTCGACGAGGTGCTCGGCGCGGATGTCAGCCTCGGCCAGTTAAGCGCCGCCCCGGCCAGCGCCAGTCACTACCTGGCGGCTCACGCCAACGCCCTGCCGCTCGCCGATAACAGCGTCGATCTGATCACCGTGGCCCAGGCCTTGCACTGGTTTCCCCTGCCCTCGTTTTTCCACGAGGCGGCGCGCGTCCTCCGCGACGGCGGCTTGCTGGCGGTGATCAGCTACGGCCTGTGCACTGTCACCGGTCTCGAGGGGCTGGTGGAGCATTTCCACGATCGCACCCTGAAACCCTGGTGGCCGGCGGCGCGCTGGCTGGTTATCGAGGGCTATCGCAGCGTGGCTCTGCCCTGGGCGGAGATCGAGGGTCCGGCGAATATGCCGCTGACGCGGCAGTGGCGCTGGCGGGACATGGCCGGCTATCTGGACACTTGGTCGGCGCTGGTGAAAGCCCGTGAGAACGGCGAGGACCCACTGGCGGCGTTCCTGCCGGAACTGCGAGAACGGTGGGGAGAAGGAGAAAGGACCGTGAGCTGGCCGCTGCGCCTGCGGTGTTGCGCCCGGCCCTACCGGCCCTGAAGGACGTCGGGTTTCGCCGTGCGGCTCAACCCGACCTACCGCTGGCGTCCGGCCCGATCAGGACTCGGGGAAGTGCTCGGCGAGCAGGCCGGCCAGGCGATCGAGCCGGCGGCGGCGCTTGGCCAGCCCGAAGATATTCATCATCCGTGTGCCCCAGGTCAGCGCGGTGGCCAGGGTGTCGCCACCGCGGCGGGGAATCACGTGCACATGCACATGGGGTACGTGCTGGTTGGCCTGGCGGCCGTCGTTGACGATCACGTTGTGGGCGAGCACATCCAACCCCGCCCGCTTATGGGCACGAATGGTGCGCCGCGCCAATTCAAACAAATGGGCGCAGAGATCCGGCTCCAGGTCCTGCAGCAAGGGCTGATGCTGCAACGGAATCACCAGGCAGTGGGCTTCGCGCACCGGGAATAAATCGAGCAGCACGATGGCCCGCTCGTCCCGGTAGACCACGCTGCCTTCAGCGCGCCCCTCCAATATCTGGCAAAACACGCAGTCAGCCACTCAATTCTCCGATTGCAGGTGATCTTGCTTGCGCCGTTGCCGCCAGAGTTCCGCTCCGGCCAACAGCAGCGCCAGGATCAGCACCGCCAGCAGGGGGCCGCCGGCACGCCACAGGCTAACGTCCTCCTGGGCCAGGCCGTCAAACAGACTGACCACCCAGGCCGGCCCCCATTCGTCATGGGTCGCTGACACCGGCCAGGGCATTAAGAGCAGCGCCGCCGACAAGGCACGCAGAGGTAGCCGCAACCAGCCCTGCAGGGGCCGGGTGATGTACCAGAGCACGAACAGCACGCCCACCGACCCCAGCAAATAAGCGAACCATCCCCACAAATAGGCTTTCGTTGTCACGATCTCTCCTCAGTTGACCCAATGAACAATATGCGCTTCCAGGTCCGCTTCATCCACCGTGGTCTCACTGACCACCCGACCGGCCACACTGACGCCGGCCTCGCGGACCGACTCCGGGCGTCCGGACAGTAGCGGATGCCAGGCCTGCAAAGACCGGCCCCGGGCCCGCAAGCGGTAGGCGCAAGTGGCGGGCAGCCAGTCGAAATGCCGCGCCACCTCGGCGGTCACCTCAACACAATCCGGCACATAACGATGACGCTCCGGGTACACCCCGCAACGGCACTGCTCGGTGTCCAGATAGCCACAGGCCACATCGGTGAAGGCCACTTCGCCGCTGTCCTCGTCTTCCAGTTTAACCAGACAGCAGCGCCCGCAGCCATCGCACAGGGCTTCCCACTCCCGGGCATCGAGCTGCTCCAGGGGCAGTTCCCAGAACCGCTCACGCACGGCGCGGGCGGTCCGGGTGGCCGTCGGCCAGATACAGATCAGGGTCCGGCGGCGGCGGCATTTGCAAATAAAAGCCCTGCTGACGTACCGCGGCCATCACTTTGTTGACGTCAGCGCGGGACAGCGGACGGTCCGGCGACAGGATCAGATCACTGACGTGCACGCCCGGGCCGAACTGCTCGGCGAGCGCTTCCGGCACGTCCTTGAGTCCCTTGCCCCGGGCCACGTAAAGGTACATATCCGGGCGCTTGCGGCTCTTGTAGATGGAACAGAACAACTTTCCCTTGAGCAAACTGGATGCACTCATAGCATGTCTCTCAGCGGTCGCGCCACCAGATCCTTGCGCCAGCCGGTAAGGGGTTCCGGCAGGTCGTCCGGGTCACGGACCAGGGCTTCCAACCAGCGCCGCCGGACCAGCACATCGGGCTTCAGCGATAATTCCTCGGCGATCCGGCCCACCCGCTCGCGCAGGGCCTTTACCGTGCCCCGCTGTTCCGGGTCCAGGGGGCCGGGCAAGGGCGCCGGCGGCGGCGCCGACGCGCCTTGCTTGATCAGCGCCAGCAGGGCATCGCCGTCGCGGCGGATGGCGCGCGGGTGCACCCCCAGTTTCTGCAGGTCCA
>DASUNW010000109.1:0-29815 GCA_036276955.1 Alcanivorax sp.
CCGAGCGTCAGGCCGCCGCCACCGCCTTGCAGCGCGCCATGGACGCCCGCGCCCAGGACCTCTTCCTGCATATGCTGCTCTACAAGGATCCGCCGGCGGGCGCCTGGGGCGCCCTGCATTCTCTCTATGCGGTGGCCGAGCGCCACGCCCTGGAAGCGCTCACGGTGCCGGATCCGGAATTGCCCGGCCAGGAAGGGGCGGTGCTGATCGCCTACGCCCGTCTGCTGCTCACCGCCAGTGCCCAGCCCAACCAGCTTCGCCAGCCGGCGTTGATGGCGCTCTATCGGGCCGCCGCCCACTGGGCCCGCTGGATGCCGTTGTCGGCGGAGGCCGCCGACGCGCCCTTCCATGTCGATCTGCACCGCGACGCCGGGCCGCAACCGGTGGCCGCCGCGGCCGCCGATGGCGAAGTGCTGCGTTATTTCGACACCCGGCCGCTGGCCGCCGCGCTGGCCGAGGATGGCCCCGCCCACCGCAGCCGGCCGCTCTCGGATATCCTCTCGCACCATTTGCGCTGGGCCTGGCTGGGCCCGCGCCTGCGTCGTGCGCCGCGCCGCCCGGCGAACGGGGAGATGCTCCTGTGTCTGGGGCTGGACGCGGTGCACCAACGTCTCGACCCAAGCCTTGACCAGGGCGACGGCGATCAGGCTCTGCACCGGGTGCAGCGCATCGATCACGGTGACGGCGGTTATTGTCTGGAGTGGCGTGGCGGCACCCCCACCACCCTGCGCGCCGGCGGCCTGCTGGCCCTCTCGCCGACGGAGCAGCCGCATTGGCGGGTCGGCGAAATACGCTGGGTGGCCTGGCTGGGTGACGCGGTCCGCCTGGGCGTGGCGCTACTGCCCGAGACCCTGCGACCGGTCCGCATCAGCGCCGGCGACCCCAACGCCTGGCCGGCGCCGGCGCTGCTGGTGCCGTCTCCGGAAGGCGGCGACCCTGAGACCCTGGTGGTGCCCACCACCGGGTATCGCAGCGGCACCCGGCTGACACTGTGGGACGGCCCGCCCAGGGATGCCCGGCTGGGCGTGCGTCTGGCCGGCTCTCCGGATATCGCCCAGTACACCCTGCGCCCGGCGGTCTGAGGCCCGACGGGTCGACCGGCCCGCCCCCGGCGGCGGCAAGGTCTTTGGCGAACGCAGTCGGGTCAGGCACAATAGATGCTCTACGAATAACGGATGAGCACTGGCGCCGATGAATTACGCCCTCGATACCCTCCGCTTGCTGATCGCGCACGATTCCCAGGACGAAGCTGAACAGCTTATGAACACCCTTCGTAACGCCGGCCGCGCCACCCGCGCGCAACTGGCCCTGGGCGAGGACGATTTGGTAAGGGCGCTGAAGGGCGGCGCCTGGGAACTGATGCTGTGCCGGCCGACCTTCGGCGACGGCTCCTTCGAAAGCGCCATGGCGCACCTCAACCGGCTCGGCAAGGCGCTGCCGGTGATCCTGCTCAGCGACGACTACAACGCGGAGATCGTGCGCAACGCCTATAAGGCTGGCGCCCGCGCGGTGGCGCCCCGGGACGACCGCGAAATGCTGATGCAATGCGTCGACCGGCTGATGGAATTTCTGCGCCTGCGCAAGGAGCTGCAGCACTCCGAGATTTCCCGCCACGAAGCGGAGAAACGGCTCAGCCTGCTGATGGATCAGAGCCGTGACGCCATCGCCTATGTGCTCGACGGCATGCACATTCACGCCAACGATAACTACGCGCAGATGTTCGGGTATGACAGCGCCGAGGAACTGGCCGGCGTGCCGATCATGGATATGGTCTCCGCCAGCGATCACGACCGCCTGAAAAAACTACTGCGCAGCCGCGCCGAGGACGCCAGCCAGACCAACGAACTGGAATGCCGTGGCGTGCACACCGACGACAGCGAGTTCGACGCCACCTTCGTGTTTTCGCCGAGTACCTACGACGGCGAGGCCTGCACCCAGATCGTGATTCGCGCCGCCAGCCTGGATGAGAACGCCCTGCAGGAGCGGCTGCATGAAATCAGCCAGACCGATCAGGTCACCGGCCTCTACAGCCGCACCTGGTTCATGGACCAGTTGGATCAGGCGGTCGCCGACGCGGCCCGCCAGGGGCAATTGGCGGCGGTGCTTTATCTGCGCCTGGACGGCTTTGAACAGCATCAGTCCAGCCTCGGCATGGAAGGGGCCGACGAGGTGCTCCGGGCGGTGGCGGATTGGCTGCGCGAACACTGCGCCGGCGGCAAACTGGCGCGGGTGGACGGCGAGGACTTCGCCCTGCTCAAGCCGGTCAACGACCTGGACGAAGCGGGGCACCTGGCGGAAGAGTTGCGCGCCGGCATCGAAACGCTGATGCCGGAAGTGGCCAGCCGCACCGCCCATGTCACCGCCAGCCTGGGGCTGGCGTTCGCCCGCGAGGACGCGCGCAGCAGCCAGGACATTCTCACCAAGGCGCTCAAGTGCTGTAACCAGGCGCAGCGGGAAAACGACGAGCAGGGCAACGCCATCAAGATCCATGACCCCATGGACGACGTGGCCGCCGGTTCTTCCGAAGCGATCGCGCTGAGTATTCGCCAAGCGCTGGAGAAGGGCAGCTTCCGCCTTAAATACCAGCCCCTGATGAGCCTGGAAGACGAGAACGAGCATGTCTTCGAAGTGTTCGTGCACATGCCCCAGAAGCAGGGCGACGACCTGGCCGCCGCCGACTTCATGCCCACCGCCGCCGAACAGGGCATGGCCGGCAAGGTGGACCGCTGGGTGGTGCTCAACGCCATGCGCGCGGCGGCGGCGCACGAGCAGAGGATAACCCTGCTGGTGAACCTGAGCGGCTATTCCCTGGGTGAGCCCGGCCTGGCGGAATGGCTCACCAAGGCGATGCGCGCCGCCAAGTTGTCCGGCGAGCAGGTGATCTTCCAGTTCAGCGAAGGCGACGCGGTCAACTACCTCAAACAGGCGGCGGCGTTCGCCGAGGCGGTGCGCAAGCAGGGCTGCGGCCTGTCCATCAGCCGCTTCGGCGGCGGTCTGGACCCGTTCAAGCTGTTCGAGCACATCCCCGCCACCATGGTGAAATTCGAAGGCTCCTTCACCCAGGAACTGAGCAAGGCGGAAAGCCGGGAACGGTTCGCCGAGATCATCCAACAGGCCCGTGACAGCGGCCGCCGCACCCTGGTCGGCTTCGTCGAATCCGCCGCCCAAATGCAAACCCTGTGGAGCCTGGGCGGAGTAGACTACCTGCAGGGCTACTATTTGCAGGCGCCGATGGACCGGCTGGAAACGGCCGAAACCACGGAAGGATAGAACGGCGGCAAGCCTCAAGCTACAAGCTGCAAGCAGGCCAAGCTGGAGGAAAGGCCGTGCCGTGGCGGCGATACAGGATGCAGGATACAGGGAGGGGCTTGAATGAACTTCCAGGTTATTGCTTTTGCGCACGGTTTGAGTTGCACACATGCAATGTGTGCGGCGCACAGCGGCCGGCATTCTACGGCCTAATCCGCGCTGCATCCTGAATCCTGTATCGCCATTAAGGCACGGCCTGCTTGTAGCTTGAAGCTTGCAGCTATCTCAAAAGTTCCTGCTGGTCTTTATCGCGCACGCCGATCAGATAAAGAATACCGTCCAGCCCCAGGGTGGAAATGGAATGGGCGGCGTTTTCCTTGACCAGGGGTTTGGCGCGGAAGGCGATGCCCAGGCCGGCGGCGCCCAGCATGGGCAGATCGTTGGCGCCGTCGCCGACGGCGATCACCTGCTCCAGGTTGATGCCTTCGCGGGCGGCGATCTCCCGTAGCAGTTCCGCTTTGCGCTCGCCGTTGACGATCGGCTCGGCGACTTCGCCGGTGACCTTGCCGTCGACGATTTCCAGAGTGTTGGCGTAGACGTAATCAATGCCCAGCAGTTTCTGCAGCCAGTCACCGAACCAGGTGAAGCCGCCGGACAGAATCGCGGTGCGGTAGCCCAGCGCTTTCAGGGTGGGGATCAGCCGGTCGGCGCCTTCGGTGAGCTGAATCCGTTCGCGCACCCGTTCCAGCGCGCTTTCATCCAGCCCTTTGAGCAGCGCCACCCGGGCGCGGAAGCTTTCGTTGAAATCCAGCTCGCCGAGCATCGCCCGGTCGGTGATCGCCGCCACCTGCTCGCCGACGCCGGCTTCAGCCGCCAGCTCGTCGATCACCTCCGAACGGATCAGCGTGGAATCCATATCGAACACCACCAGGCGACGGTTGCGCCGGAAGGCGCTGTCGCGCTGGAAGGCGATGTCCAGATTGCGCTCGTTGGCGATCGCCAGGAAGGCGGCACGCATGGCGCTGGGGTCGCGGAGCTCGCCGCGCACCGAAATTTCCACGCAGGCGCGACCGTCCGGATCGCTGTCTTCGCCTTCCAGATGCACGCGGCCGGACAACCGCGCGATGCTGTCGATGTTCAGGTTGTTGTCGGCCACCACGGTGGTCACGTCGCCGATCTGCTCGGCGGTGATCTTACGCGCCAGCAAGGTGATGATGTGGCGGTCCTTGCCCTGACCGGACACCCATTGTTCGTAACGGTCCTCGTCAATGGGTCGGAAGCGCACCGAGGTATTGCGCTTGTGCGCCTCGAACAGCAGATCCTTGAGCATCGACGACGCTTCCGCCGCCGGCGGCACCTCCACCAGGATGCCCAGCGACAGCGTGTCGTGGATCACCGCCTGGCCGATGTCCAGAATGTTCAGATGATAGCGGGCCAGGATGCGGGTAAAGGCCGCGGTGAGGCCGGGCCGGTCATTGCCGGACACCTGGATGAGAATGATCTCGCGCACGCTGGGGGATTCCTCGGGGCTGGTCGTTGCGGAACAGCCGCTAAGATTACCAGAAAACCGGGCCGGGTTGGCGTGTCCGCGCCACAGCCAAGCGGACCGCCACCGCCACGGGTTATACTCCGTGCCGTCGTATTCACAGGCAAGGAAGACACTGCATGTCGGTGTGGGAAAAATGGCGGCCCTGGCTGCAACGGGAAAAACAACTGCTGCTGGAACTGGCCCTGATGCTGTTGGTGGCGCTGGTGGTGGGGGTCTATTTTCTAGAGCACTTCTCCGCCCGTCTTCAGGCGGAACAGCGTGTGCAGCTAAAGGCACTGGCGCAGCAGACCGCTCTGCGTTCCGCCGAGTCCCTGGCCGGTGACGATCTTATCGGCCTCAACGTGATCGCCCGCGAAACCCGGGCCCTGGATCCGGTGGGCGGCGTGCTGTTCCTGGATGTGAGCCGTGAACCGGTGACCGGCAAGAACGAGGACGGCCTGCCGGTGAAGGTGGAAGTGCCGGTGGCCCTGCCGGACGGCGAGCTGGCCGGCTCGGTGGTGCTGGCCGCCGCCCACGACACCGCGCCCCGTCAGCGACTGGAAACCGGCTATGTGCTGGTAGTGCTGGGCCTGATGGCTCTGCGGGCGGCCGCCGAGGTGATCCGGCGCCGTCTGTGGCGGCCCTGGACACCGGTGGAGACGGCGCCGTCCACGGACGCCGAGGCGGCGCCGGATGCCGGCTTCACCGACGTGACGGAGCGCCCCGCGCCGGCGCCGGACGGGGTGTCGGTGGAGTTGCGTTTGAGCGTGGTCAATTTCGATCATTTCCAGCAGCGCTATACCCGCTCGGCGCTGGAGGCCCTGCTGGCGGACTACCACCATCTGCTACGCGAGGTGGTGGCGCTGTACGGCGGCGAGGTGATCAGCGCCATCGGCGACCGCGCGCGCATCCGCTTCACCGGTGAGCCCCTCTCGCACACCGCCTTCTCGGCGTTGTGCGCCGGCCTGCTGTTCCTGCGCGTGGCGCGCCTTCAGGCCCCGCGGCGCAAAGCCGGCCAGTCCCCGGCGCTGGAGTTCAAGGCGCTGGTCAGTAACCAGTTCAGCGAGGCGGACAGTTGGGCCCTGTGCCTGGCCGGGGTGCCCGGGCGACTCAATGTGCCGGAAGCGGAACTGACCCGCGCCGAACTGGACGTCAAAGCGCTCTATCAAACCGAGCGCGCGCAATTGGTTCAGGCCGGCGACCGGCAAATCCGGCTGCAGCCGGTGGAGCAATTGGCGCACCGCTACCAGACGCTGCTGCGCACTCAGGCTGAAAAAGTCATGGGCGGTTCAGGCGTGTCCGGCGACGCCTCGCCGAGCAAATAACCGCGCATGGCCGCGCCGATCAACTGCGGCAGCTCCGGCATGCCCCGGTTGCCGAACAGGCGGTTGAACTCCAGCACATAAGGGCGGCCGTCCACCCAGGCCACGTCGAAACCGGCGTGGTCGATGCCCAGTTCCCGGGCAAGCCGGGCGACCAGCGCCAGGGCCGGCTCCGGCACCGGCAGATCGGTGCGCACCCGCGCGCCCCGGGCCAGGTTGTTGTGGAAGCTGGTGCCCTCGCGCCAGTAGCTGGCGATCACCGCGCGGCCCACCACCACCACGCGCAGATCGCGCACGATCGGCAACAGCTTCTGGATATAAAGCACTTCGCTGTGTTCGGCGTAATCCAGCAGTTGCTGACGGTTCTCGATCAGGAACACGCCGCTGCCCTGGCTGGAGCGGATCTGCTTGGCCACGAACGGGAAGCGCCAGGTGTCCAGCACCTGGCTGATGCCGTACGGCCCGGCGGGCAGGATGTCGGTCTCGGGCAGGTGTTCCGGGCACGCCAGTTTCAGCGCGCGGGTCATCTCCACCTTGTCGTGGCCCAGATGGTAGCTGGCCAGGCTCGGGAAAATAGGGCGGCCGAGCACATAGTGCAGGCTGTGCAGTTGCCAGTAGGCCGGAAACAGCAACCAGTCCGCGTCGAGCAGCCGCGCGCCCTGGTCGTTCATATGTTCCGGCTTGATATAATGCACGCCCGGCAGGCCCAGGGTGCGGAAAGGGTCGAAGGTGATCAGTTTCAAAGGCCGACGGACCTCATGCTAAAAGCCCGCGCACGGTCGCGCGGGCGAACCGCGAATTTATAGGGCTAAAGCGGCCATTCGGCAAGCGGATTTGTCATGGCAAGGGGGCGCGTCACCGGCTAGGCTTTGCCGCACAACGACACTCGGGAGAACACTGTGAATTTACCCCCTTTGCAAAGCGGTGAAGTGCTGGCGGCCGAAGACGGCGCGGTGCTCACCCTGACCCTGGACCGGCCCGGCAAACTCAACGCCCTGACCGGCGCCATGTATCGGGATCTGGTCGACCTGCTGGCGTTCGCCGGCGACAGCGACGAGGTGCGCGCGGTGCTGATCCTGGGCGCCGGCAAATCCTTCTGCGCCGGCAACGACCTGGCCGACTTCCTGGCCGCCGGGGAGGGCACCGAAGGCGGCGCCGCGCCCTTTATCCGTGCCGTGAGCCGTTTCGAAAAGCCGTTGGTGATTGGTGTTCAGGGCCACGCCGTCGGCGTGGGGACCACCATGCTGCTGCACGCCGACTTGGTGGTGGCCGCCGACGACGCCAAGTTCATCACCCCGTTCGTCGACCTGGGCGCCGTGCCGGAGGCGGGTTCCGCCAAGCTGCTGCCGGCCTGGTTGGGCTACCAGCGCGCCGCGCGCATGCTGCTCGCCGGTGAGCCGCTGCTGGCGCCGGAAGCGTTGCAGGCCGGGCTGGTCGCCAAGGTGGTGAGCGCCGCCGAACTGGCGGACGCCGCCGGCGAATATGCCCGCACCCTGGCGGCCAAACCGCCCCGCGCCATGCGCGAAAGCAAGCGGCTGATGCGCCAGGCCGCGCAGATGGACCTCCACGATCTCATCGACCACGATCTGGCGCTGTTCGCGAAGCTCCTGCAAGGCGACGAAGCCAAAGCGATCCTCGCCGCCAAAGTCGGCAAGAAATAAGTCTGGGCGCGGGCCTTGTAGGTCGGGTTAGCGAAGCGTAACCCGACACCAAGGGTGGACGCCGCACTCAACGATTGTCGGGTTACGGCCTTCGGCCTAACCCGACCTACGACTAGAAGGTCATGGCGCTTTCTTTGATACGGTGAGGGCTGACCCGTGGCGGTTCCGCTGCACCGCGTCCCGGATTCGGAGCACCGAAAACACGAGGATCAACGTATCAGGGAGTGCTAGCGCACCGATCCGAACGCTTCGCCCATCCGCACCGCGGCCCCGGCCGTTAGCTCCGAGCCAAACTCAGCGGCGCCCTCCGGAAACAGTACGATCACCGTGGAGCCGAGCAGGAAACGACCCAGCTCGTCGCCTTTGCGCAGCGTCACCGGCGCCGGGTTGCGGTAATCCACATGGGTCACGGTGGTGGACTGCGGCGTCACCTGGCCGGCGAACACCGTCTCGATGCCGGCGACGATCATCGCCCCCACCAACACCACCGCCATCGGCCCCACTTCCGTGTCGAACACGCACACCAGCCGCTCGTTACGCGCGAACAGGCGCGGCACCCGTTCGGTGGTGGTCTGGTTCACCGAGAACAGGCGTCCGGGAACATAACGGGTTTCGCGCAGGGTGCCGGTGAGCGGCATATGCACCCGGTGATAGTCCTTCGGCGACAAATAGACGGTGGCGAAGTGGCCGTTGTTGAACTCCGCCGCCAGGGCGCCGTCGCCGCCCAATAATTCGAACGCGGAATAGTGGTGGCCTTTGGCCTGGAACAGGTCGTCGCCGCGCAGCGGGCCCAACTGGCTGACGGTGCCGTCGGCCGGGCAGGCAAGGGTCCGTTCGCCGTCGGCAATCGGGCGCGCGCCGTCTTTCAGGGCCCGGGTAAAGAAGGCATTGAAGTTCTCGAAGCGGTCGGGGTCTTCGATCACCGCTTCGCTCAGATCCACTCCAAAGTGTTCGATGAAGCGGTGGATGAAGGGGGTCTTGATCCAGGGAATTTCGCTGCGTGCCACCCAGCCCACCAGCCGGGACAGGAGGTGCTGGGGCACGACGTGCTGAAGCACGATAAACAGCTTTTGTTTTAGAGAGTGCAAGATGGAGCCTCTGGTGATTATTCGGATTTTTCCGTGGGCGTGTCCGGATGGTTGCCCCATTCGGCCCACGAACCCGGATAGCCGCTGATGCGTTCGAAGCCGAGGATCTTGCCCACCAGCCAGGTAAAGCTGGAACGGTGGTGGGTCTGGCAGTGGGTGATCACTTCCTTGTCGCCCTGAATGCCGCGTTCGGCGAGCTCTTTGCGCAGTTCTTCAAGATCGCGCAGGCGCAGGTTGTTGTGTTTGTCCATGGCGTCGGTCCACTCGTAGTGGGTGGCGCCGGGAATATGGCCGGCTTTCTGCGCGAAGGCGCGCACCCCGGCGAATTCCTCTTCCGAGCGCGCGTCCCAGATCACCACGTCCGGGTCGGTGTGGCGCTTGAGCACATAGTCGAGATCGACGCTGGTGGCGGGGTCGTGCTCGCCCACCTGGTAGTCGCTGGGTTCCGGGCAGGTGCGTTCGCTGCTGGTGCTCAGCGCCGCCGCCAGCCAGCCGTGGATGCCGCCATTGAGGTAGGAATACTTTTTATGGCCGATCACATCCAGGGTCCACAGCAGGCGTCCGGCCCAGCCTCCGCCCTCGTCGTCGTAGGCGACGACCTGGGTATCGGGGGTCAGGCCCAGTTCGGAGAACAGGGCGGACAGGGCGTCATCGCCGGGCAGCAACCCGGGCGCCGGCTGGGTGCCGGCGAGCAGGCGCTTGAAGTCCAGGTGCACGGCGCCGGGCACGTGGGCCTGGTCGTAGACCTGATCCTTGCTCAGATCCACGATCAGCAGATTGTCGTCGTCCAAATGGTCCGCCAGGTCGGCGGGTTCCAGCAGTAGCGGCAGTTGAGCGGTCATGGCTAATCGTCTTCGCTGCGGAATGGGGTGCTTAAAAACAGACTTGATTGTAATGGAGGGACCCCATGGCTGTCAGATGTGTTCCGCAAACGTCTATCGGTAGCGCTCGCGGCCTTCCTCGTCCAGGGTGTCGGCGATCTGGAAGAAATTGTGCAGCCGCTCCTCGCTGACCTCGCCCCGTTCCGCCGCCTCATGCAGGGCGCAGCCCGGCTCGTGGCGGTGGGTGCAGTTGCGGAAGCGGCAATGGCCGGCCCGTTCGGACAGCTCCCGGTAGCCGTGCAGCAATTCCTCTTCGCTGATGTGCCAGAGCCCGAATTCGCGGATCCCCGGCGAATCGATCAGCCGGCCGCTTTCCGGCAGACGGAACAGGCGCGCGGTGGTGGTGGTGTGCTGGCCCAGGCCGGAGACGCCGGACAGATCGCCCACCGCCAGCTCGGCGCTGGGCAGCACCGCGTTTACCAGCGACGATTTGCCCACCCCGGATTGCCCCACGAAGGCGCAGGTGTGGCCGGTCAGCGCGGTCTTGAGCGCGGCCAGACCGGCGCCGTCCTCGGCGGAGGCTTCGATCACCGGGTAGCCCAGCTGGCGGTAGATGTCGGTAATCTGATCCAGGGCGTCGCGGCTCTCCGCGTCGATCAGGTCGGCCTTGTTGAGCACCAGGGTGGCGGGGATGCCGGACAGCTCCGCCGCCACCAGATAGCGGTCGAGCAGGGCGGTGGAGGGCACCGGCATGGGCGCGAACACCACCAGCAGACGGTCCACGTTGGCGGCCACCGGCTTCAGGTTGCCGTAGTTGTCCGGCCGTTTGAGCACGCTCTGGCGGGACTCGATGGCGGTGACCACGCCGTCGCCGTCGCCTTCCACGCGCGGCGCCTGCCAGATCACCCGGTCGCCCACCACCAGCTGCTCCAGGTTGGCCCGGAAGTGGCAGCGCGCGGCCGCGCCGGTGTCGTCTTCCACCAGCACCTGGCCGCCGAAGTGCGCCACCACCGTGCCCAATTGCTCGTCGCCCAGGGCGGTGGCCACCGGGTTCTCCTGGCCGGCGCGGTGCTGGGCGCGCTGGCGCCGTTCGGCCTGGATTTTCTCGATCCGCCACTTCTGGCGGCGGTTCAGTTTGCGTTTTGCCATAAATCACAGGGGCGGCCGTGCCGCCGATACAGGATGCAGGCTGCAGGATACAGGAGCGGGCCCCGATCCGTTATCCTGCAGGCTGCATCGCACTGATCATTCGGGAGCCCCATGACGCAATCACGAGACAACCTGATCTGGATCGACCTGGAGATGACCGGGCTGGACCCGGCCAATGACCGCATCATCGAGATCGCCACCATTGTCACCGACGCCCATTTGAACGTCCTCGCGGAAGGCCCGGTGATGGCGGTGCATCAGAGCGACGCGCTGCTCGACGGCATGGACGAATGGAACACCGAGCACCACAACAACTCCGGCCTGGTGGAGCGGGTGCGCAAAAGCGACCTGGACGACGCCGAGGCGGAGCGCCGCACCCTGGTGTTCCTGGAGCAGTACGTGGAAGCGGGCATGTCACCGATGTGCGGCAACAGCATCTGTCAGGATCGCCGTTTTCTGGCCAATTACATGCCGCGCCTGGAAGCGTTTTTCCACTACCGCAACCTGGACGTGTCCACCCTCAAGGAACTGGCGCGGCGCTGGAAGCCGGACATTCTGCCCGGCTTCAAAAAGGAGAATAAGCACCTGGCCCTGGACGATATCCGCGAGTCCATCCAGGAACTGACCTACTACCGCGAGCACCTGATCCGCTTGTAGCGCCGGGCTAGCGGCGCTTGTCGCGCAGGCGCCGCAGGGCCCAAGTGGCGTGCTCGCGGACCAGATCGCTGGGATCGTCGATCGCCGCCTCCAGGGCTGTCAGCGCCTCGGGCGTGGCCGGCCCGTTGCCCAGCGCCACCGCCAGATTGCGCCGCCAGCGTTCGAAGCCGGCGCGGCGGATCGGCGAGCCCTCGGTGCGGCGCAAAAACGTTTCTTCGTCCCACTGGAACAGCGTCACCAGCTCGCTGTCCGCCAGCCCGTGGCGGGGCTGAAAGTCGGTTTCCTTGCTGTGCGAGGCGAAGCGGTTCCAGGGGCACATCAATTGGCAATCATCGCAGCCGAACACCCGGTTGCCGATGCCCCGGCGCAGGTCTTCCGGGATCGACCCGGGGTGCTCGATGGTCAGGTAGGAAATGCAGCGCCGGGCGTCCAGTTGGTACGGGGCGACAATGGCGTCCGTGGGGCACACGGTCATGCAGGCCGAGCATTTGCCGCAGTGATCCTCGGCGGGTTCGTCCACCGGCAGCGGCAGGTCGGTGTAAATCTCGCCGAGGAAAAACCAGCTGCCCGCGTGGCGGTTGAGAATCAGGGTGTGCTTGCCCTGCCAGCCGAGCCCGGCTTTTTCGGCGAGCGGTTTTTCCATTACCGGCGCGCTGTCCACGAAGGCCCGGGCCAGACGGGTGTCGGCCACTTCCTCGCGGATCAGCGCCGCCAGCCGCGCCAGCCGTTTGCGCACCAGCTTGTGGTAGTCGCGGCCCAGCGCGTAGCGCGACACATAGGCCTTTTCTTTTTGCTGCAGCACCTTGACCGGCTGGGTATCCGGCGGCAGATAGTCCATGCGCAGCGACAATACGCGCACGGTATCCGGCTCCAGCTCCGCCGGGCGCGAGCGTTTATTGCCGTGCGCGGCCATCCAGCCCATCTCGCCGTGGCGGCCGGCGGCCAGCCAGTCGTGCAGGCGCTGCTCGGCGTGGCTGAGATCCAGATCGGCGACGCCCATTTGCTGGAACCCCAGCGCCCGGGCGTGCTCGGCAATGCGTGTTTTCAGGTCGCTGAAATCCATGGAGGCCAGGTGGGTGCTATAGTGTGGGGCATCTGTTTGATGACTCGAAACGCAAGGATAACAGTGAATGCCGGTTAGATCGTTGCCCGAGGCGCTGTACAGCGCCGATCAAACCCGCGAACTGGACCGCCTGGCCGGTGAGGCCGGCTTGAGCGGTGAAGAATTGATGGAGCGCGCCGGACGCGCCGCTTTTGAATTGCTGCTGTCACGCTGGCCGGACGTGTCGCGGCCGGCGGTGCTGTGCGGCGGCGGTAATAACGGCAGCGACGGCTATGTGGTGGCGCGGCTGGCCCGCGAGGCCGGCCTGGAGCCGGTGATTTACCACCTGCGCGATCCGGAACAGATGAAGGGCGACGCCCTGACCATGGCCCGCCGCGCCCGCGACGCCGGCGTGCCGATGCGCGCGCTGTCAGTGGACGACTTGCCGACGGACGCGCCGCTGTTGGTGGACGGCCTGCTCGGCACCGGCATCAGTGGCGCGCTGCGCGACGACATCCGCGCGCTGATCGAGGCGCTGGACCGCCTGGGCAAACCGGTGCTGGCCCTGGACGTGCCCTCCGGCCTCAACGCCGACACCGGCGCGCCGGCCGGGGCGGTGCTGAGCGCCGCTTGCACGATCACCTTTATCGGCGTCAACCGGGGCCTGCTCACCGGCGCCGGGCCGGTGCACAGCGGCGACCTGGTGTTCGATGACCTGGGTGTGGACCGGCCGGTGTACCAGCAGGTCGAACGGCCGGTGTGGCGGCCCACGCCGGCCCGGCTGCGCCAATGGCTGCCGCCCCGGCGGCGCGACGCCCACAAGGGCCATTTTGGCCATGTGCTGGTGGTCGGCGGCGATCACGGCTTCGCCGGCGCGCCGTTGATGACCGCCCAGGCGGCGGCGCGCTGCGGCGCCGGGCTGGTCAGCCTGGCCACCCGGCCGGAGCACGCGCCGGCGGTGCTCGCCCGCCAGCCGGAGATTATGGTGCGCGGCGTGGACGGCGCCGAGTCGTTACGACCGCTGCTGGGAAAAGCCTCGGTGGTGGCGGTGGGCCCGGGTCTGGGCGACGGTCCCTGGGGCCGTGCGCTGTTGGAAGAAATACTGGAAAGCGGCTTGCCGCTGGTGATCGACGCGGACGGCCTCAATCTGCTGGTCGGGCTGGACGCCGACGCCCGCGACAACTGGATTCTCACGCCGCACCCCGGCGAGGCGGCCCGGCTGCTCGCCAGCGACGGCGCCAGCGTCCAGGCGGATCGTTTCGCCGCGCTGGAAAGCCTGACCGCCCGCTACGGCGGCACCGTTCTGCTTAAAGGGCTGGGCACCCTGGTGCGCGGCGACGGTGGCACGGCGTTGATCAGCGACGGCAACCCGGGCATGGCCAGCGGCGGCATGGGCGACGTGCTCACCGGTGTGGTCGCCGCGCTGTACGCTCAGGGGCTGCCCGCGTACCCGGCCGCCGCGCTGGGTGCCATGGCCCATGCCCGCGCCGCCGACCGCGCCGCCGGCGCTGGAGAGCGGGGCTTGCTGGCCACCGATTTGCTGGCCGCCTTGCGGCCGGTGCTGAACGGAGGCAATGAGCGCTAGATGAGCGAACAGCATTTTCTCGCCGACGAACAGGCCACCCTGGATTTGGGCGCCGCGCTGGCGTCGCGGCTGGGCGCCGGCGACTGCGTCTACCTGCGCGGCGACCTGGGCGCCGGCAAGACCACGCTGGTACGCGGTCTGCTGCGCGCACTCGGCCATGCCGGCTCGGTGAAGAGCCCCACTTACACCTTGGTGGAACCCTATGACGTGGCCGGCGTCCATATCTATCATTTTGATTTATATCGGCTCGGGGAGCCCGAGGAACTGGAGATGATCGGTATCCGCGACTATTTTGACGGTCATGCACTGTGCGTGCTGGAGTGGCCGGAGCGCGGAAGCGGGGTGATCCCGCCGCCGGACCTCACCGTGACCCTGGCCGTGGAGAAACAGGGACGACATGCGAAGCTGGAATGGGCCCATGCCTGAACACAGTGTCCGTAAAAGGGTTTTCCGCAACGGGCTGAGGATGGCCGTGTTGATCGCCGGGGTGCTGGCGGTGGCCGCTGCCCAGGCGGCGATCACCGTGGACTCGGTGCGTTTGCACCGGGCCCCGGACCACACCCGGATCGTCTTCGACCTGCCCGAGCCGGTGGAACACACCCTGGACAAGCTCACCAACCCGGACCGGGTCGTGGTGGACCTGATGAACGCGGATCTGGCGTTCGACGTCAGCACCCTGGACTACAAAGACAGCCCGATCGAAAACATCCGGGTCGGCAAGCACGACAACAAGACCCGGGTGGTGTTCGACCTCAGTGCGGCGGTGCGCCCGCGCACCAATTTGCTCAAGCCGGTGGACCCGCACAGCTGGCGCTTGGTGGTGGATCTGTTCGACAGTGATCCTAAGCCGGTGAAAACCATCGACCAGCCCGAGGCGGACAGCGGTGAGCCGCGCCAGATGATTGTCGCCATCGATGCCGGCCACGGTGGCGAGGACCCGGGCGCTCTCGGCCCGGGTAACCTGCAGGAAAAAGATGTGGTGCTGCAGATCGCCCGCAAGGTGAAAGCGCTTATCGAGCAGGCGCCGGGCATGAAGGCGGTGATGGTTCGTGACGGCGACTACTATGTGCCGCTGGCGGAACGCCGTCGGGTGGCGCGCCAGGACAACCACGCCGACGTATTTATTTCCATTCACGCGGACGCCTTCACCGACCCCCGCGCCCACGGCGCCAGCGTGTTCGCCCTGTCCCATCGGGGCGCCACCAGCGCGCGGGCCGCCTATGTGGCCAAGATGGCCAACGAATCGGACAAGGTGGCCGGGGTCTACGAGGAAGAAAAAGACGATGCCAACCTTCTCAACGTGCTCGCCGACATGCGCATGAGCGGCTCCATGGCCCACAGCCTGTATCTGGGCCGGCAGATTCTCGAGGAGATGGGAGAGGTCACCAAGCTGCACGGCGGTCGCAAGACCGTGGAGCAGGCCGCCTTCGTGGTGCTCAAGGAGCCGGAAATGGTCTCGGTGCTGGTGGAAACCGGCTTTATTTCCAACCGGGAAGAAGCCCGCAAGCTGAGCAACCCGGCGCACCAGGAAAAGCTGGCGCGCTCGATCGTCAACGGCGTGAAACAGTATTTCCGCACCCACCCGGCGCCGGGCAGTTGGTTCGCCGCCCAGCGGCGCGAAAACGGCGAGCAGCATCGCATCCAGCCCGGTGATACCCTGTCCGGCATCGCCCGCCAGTACCAGGTGTCCGAGCAGGCCCTGCGCGCCGCCAACGATATCCGGGATGATCGCATCATGGCGGGCCAGACGTTGACGATCCCCCGGTCCTGACGGTCCAACCCGGTTTTTTGGAAAGAGAGTTCCCTGTGGCAAAGATTCATCGGCTGGATTCCCGTCTCGCCAACCAGATCGCCGCCGGCGAGGTGGTGGAGCGCCCCGCGTCGGTTCTCAAGGAACTGCTGGAAAACGCACTCGACGCCGGCGCCCGCCAGATCAGCGTGGACGTGGAGCAGGGCGGCACCAAGCTGATCCGGGTCCGTGACGACGGCAGCGGCATCGATCAGGACGATCTGCCGCTGGCCATGTCCCGTCACGCCACCAGCAAAATCCGCGGTCTGGAAGACCTGGAGGCGATCGGGACCCTGGGGTTCCGGGGCGAGGCGCTGGCGGCGATCAGTTCGGTCTCCCGGCTCAGCCTGGCCAGCAACAGCGGCGACCAGGCGGAAGGCTGGCAGGTTACCGTGGAAGGGCGCGACATGGCGCCTTCGGTGGCGCCCACCGCGCACCCGCGCGGCAGCACCGTGACCATGCGGGATCTCTTCTTTAATACGCCGGCCCGGCGCCGTTTTCTGCGCACCGAAAAAACCGAATTCAACCACCTGGAAGAAGTGTTCCGGCGGGTGGCGCTGAGCGAGTTCCAGACCGGTTTTCGCCTCAGCCACAACCAGAAAGTGATCCACCAGTTGCCGCCGGGGGACGACGAGACCCTGCGCGCCGCCCGGGTGGCGCGGCTGTGCGGCCGCGCCTTCATGGATCAGGCGTTGACCGTGGACATCGAACAGGCCGGCCTGCGACTGCACGGCTGGATGGGCCTGCCCACCTTCTCCCGATCCCAGTCCGATCTGCAGTATTTCTACGTCAACGGCCGGGTGATTCGCGACAAGGTGGTCAGCCACGCGGTACGCCAGGCCTATGCCGATGTGCTCTACCATGGCCGCCACCCGGCCTATGTGCTGTTCTTCGAGGTGGATCCGGCGCTGGTGGATGTGAACGTGCATCCCACCAAGCACGAAGTGCGCTTCCGCGAACAGCGCATGGTTCATGACTTCCTGTTCCGCAGCCTGCACCGGGCGATCGCCGAGGTGCGCCCCGGTGAAGGCCAGTACAGCGGCGAGGGTCGCCCCGGCGAAGCGGCGCCGGTGGTCGACGAGGGGGCAGCGCCCAGCCAGGGCCACATGGCGCTGGGCAATCCGGCCAGCGGTATCTCGGAGGGCCCGCGCCGTTCTTTCGGCGGCTATAGCGGCGCTGGCTCGATCGCCGACGGCGCCCGCCAGGCCGGCGTCTACGGCCAGATGGTGTCGTCCATTCCAGCGCCGTCCGGCGAGGCGTCCCATACTCCGCCACTGGGCTACGCGGTGGCCCAGTTGCACGGCATTTTCATCGTCGCCGAGAACGAACACGGCATGGTGCTGGTGGACATGCACGCCGCCCATGAACGGATCACCTACGAACGTCTGAAACGAGACTGGGCCGAAGAGAAGGTGCGCAGCCAGCCGCTGCTGGTGCCGGTGTCCATGGCGGTGTCGTCCCGCGAGGCGGATTTCGCCGAGCAGCAGCCGCAAGTGTTCCAGCGTCTGGGGTTCGTGGTCGAGCGCGCCGGCCCGGAAACTCTGGTGGTGCGCGAAGTGCCGGCGCTATTGCGCAACGCCGACAGCGAAACTCTGGTCCGTGACGTGCTCAGTGATCTGCTTGCCCACGGCAGCAGTGAGCGCATTGAGCAGCAGCTGGACGCGCTGCTGTCTTCCATGGCTTGCCACGGCAGCGTACGCGCCAACCGGCGCCTGACGGTGCCGGAAATGAACGCCCTGCTGCGCGACATGGAAGCCACCGAGCGGTCCGGCCAGTGCAACCACGGCCGCCCCACCTGGACCCAGATGAGCGTCAAGGAGCTGGACCGGCTCTTCATGCGGGGGCAATAGGGATGCCCGAGCCACGCCCGGCGTCCGATCCGGTGATCTTGCTGATGGGCCCCACCGGGGCCGGCAAGACCGAGCTGGCGATCCGGGCCGCCGAAACCCTGCCGGTGGCATTGATCAACGTGGATTCGGCGCTGGTCTACCAGGGCCTGAATATCGGCGCGGCGCGGCCCTCGGCCGACGAGCTGGCGCGGGCGCCGCACCGCCTGATGGGCTTTCGCGACCCAGCCCGGCCCTATTCGGCGGCGGACTTCCGCACCGACGCGCTGGCGGAAATCGAAGCGGTCAGTGCCGCCGGGCGGATTCCGCTGCTGGTGGGTGGCACCATGCTTTACTTCAAGGCACTGGTGGAGGGGCTGGCGCCCCTGCCCGAAGCCGACCCGGCGGTGCGCGCCGGGATCGCCGACCTGGCGGCCCGCGAGGGCTGGCCGGCGGTGCACCGCGAGCTGGCCCGGGTGGATCCGCCCAGCGCCGCCCGCCTCAAACCCACCGACAGCCAGCGGCTTCAGCGTGCCCTGGAGGTGTTCCGCCTCACCGGACGCCCGCTGAGCGCCTTTCACGGTGAGCACGACACCGCCGCCACGCCCCTTAAGGGCGGCTTTTACCGCTTTCCCGGCCTGAATCGCCCGGTGCTCAGCCTGGCGGTGGTGCCGCCCCGTCCGGAGCTGCACCGGCGCATTGAACTTCGTTTCCAGGGCATGCTCGAGGCCGGCCTGGTGGAGGAGGTGGCGGCGTTGCGCCGTCGCGGCGACCTGCACGCGCAATTGCCGGCCCTCAAGGCGGTGGGATATCGCCAGGTTTGGCGCTATCTGGAGGGCGATTGGGATTACCCTACGATGGTGGAAAAGGGTATTATCGCCACACGGCAGTTGGCCAAACGGCAGCTCACCTGGCTGCGCAAATGGCCCGGAGTGGAAACCTACGACAATACCCGTGACGAGGGTCGCATAGCCTGTAATGAGCGGCTTGCAGGGGTTTGTAAAACCGTGTTTAGTTGACTCGCGGACTGTTTTTTTAAGGCTTGTTTTATTGGGACCAAGCCCCATAAAAGGACAACGAGTTAACAGGGCTTTCGGATGGTGGGGTCGGAAACTTTTCCTCGGGAAGGCTGCCATAGAAGTCCCATGGCCCCAGGACCGACCGGCATGGATGGCCGGCGGCACGTGGCCCGGACGTTAGCGCTGATGATTGCCCGCATTGTTTGGGCACCCACTTTTTATGACTCTTAAGGAGACTTGCCATGTCAAAAGGGCACTCGCTACAAGACCCTTTTCTCAATGCCCTGAGAAAGGAACGCATCCCGGTTTCGATTTTTTTGGTGAACGGAATAAAGCTTCAGGGACAAATTGAGTCCTTTGACCAGTATGTGGTCCTGTTGAAGAACGCTGTCAGCCAGATGGTCTACAAGCACGCGATTTCCACCGTGGTTCCGGCCCGTAACCCGCGCGCCGCGGGCACCGGCGGTAATCCGGCCATGGCCGGCACGGCGGTACCGCCCAACGACGGCCCCGGCGAGGATTTCGGCAATCAGTAAGCCGATTCACCGAACCAGCCCCCGTCAGAGCCACGCCGCCCGGCGTGGCTTTGTTTTATATTGAGGTCTATGGATCTATTCGATCGTACAGAACAGGTTCGCACCGGTGCCGGTGAAAAAGCGGTGCTGGTACACATGGAACTGCCCGACGCCCTGGGCCGTGAGGACCTGGATGAATTCCATCATCTGGTGACCTCCTCCGGCGTGGAGCCGGCGGTGGAGTTGCTGGGCAAGCGGGACCGGCCCGACCCGGCGCTGTTTATCGGTTCCGGCAAGGCCGAGGAGCTGGCGGAGCTGGTGCGTGAATACCAGGCCGACGTGGTGCTGTTCAACCACGGCCTGAGCGCCGGCCAGGAACGCAACCTGGAGCGCGCGGTGAAATGCCGCGTGCTCGACCGCACCGGGCTGATTCTGGACATCTTCGCCCAGCGGGCGCGCACCCACGAAGGCCGTTTGCAGGTGGAGCTGGCGCAATTGCAGCATTTGTCCACCCGGCTGGTGCGCGGCTGGACCCACCTGGAGCGCCAGAAGGGCGGTATCGGCCTGCGTGGCCCGGGTGAGACCCAGTTGGAAACCGACCGTCGCCTGCTGCGTGAACGGATCCGCTCGATCCAGACCCGCCTCGACAAGGTGCGCAAGCAACGTGCCCAGGGCCGGCGCGCCCGGGACCGCTCGGAAACGCCGCTGATTTCCCTGGTCGGCTACACCAATGCCGGTAAGTCGACGCTGTTCAACGCGCTGACCACCGGCGATGTGTACGTGGCGGATCAACTGTTCGCGACCCTGGACCCGACCCTGCGCAAGGTGCGGGTGCCCGGCGTGGGGCCGGCGATCCTGGCGGACACCGTGGGCTTTATCCGCCACCTGCCGCATCGGCTGGTGCAGGCGTTTCGGGCCACCCTGGAGGAGACCGTTAACGCTTCCTTGCTGCTGCACGTGACAGACAGTAGTGTCGAGGAGAGCGACGCCAACGTGGCGGCGGTGAACGAAGTTCTCGAGGAAATCGGCGCGGATACCGTGCCAGTGCTGCACGTTTACAATAAAGTGGACGCCCTGGAGGATTCGTCGCCGCGCCTGGAGCGCGACGACCAGGGGCTGCCCTGGCGCGTGTGGCTGTCGGCGCGGACCGGCGAGGGCTTTGATTTGTTGCATCAGGCGATCGCCGAGAGGCTGGCGGACCGCTGGGTGGACCGCTGGTTGCGGCTGCCCCCGGAGGCCGGTCGCCTGCGTTCGCGCCTCCACGAAGCCGGCGAGGTGCGCGAGGAACAAGCGGCCACCGACGGCGGTATGCTGCTGCGGGTACACGTCAATCGGGTGCACTTCGAACGTCTGCTGCGCGAAGCCGGCCTGCGAGAAGAACAGGTCCGTGTTAATGACCCTTCGGTTGCAGAGACGGGTACCCCTTCCTACAATCCTGAACGCTCGCACAGAGCGGGATAACGGAGAATTCAATGGCCTGGAATGAACCCGGCGGAAACAAACCCAGGGATCCCTGGGGCGGGGGCGGCGGTGGTGGCGACCAGCGACCGCCTGATCTTGATGAAGCGCTGAAAAATCTTAAGGACCGCATCAACAACCTGTTCGGCGGCAAAGGCGGCGGTGGCGGCGGCAACAAGTCGTCCGGCGGCTTTCCCGGCGGCCTGCTGGCGGTGGCGCTGGTGGTGCTGGTGGTCGGCTATGCGCTGATGGGCTTTTACCTGGTCGATCAAGGCGAGCGTGGCGTGGTGCTGCGCTTTGGTGAGTTCAACCGCATGGTGGACCCCGGCCTGAACTGGCGAGCCCCGATTATCGAACAGTCCATGGAAGTGGATGTGGGTAAGAACCGCAGCTACTCGCTCAGCGAGGAGATGCTCACCAAGGACACCAATATCGTCGCGGCGACCCTGGGTGTTCAATACAAGGTCCAGGATCCCCGTGCGTTTCTGCTGGAAGTGGCCCGGCCCGAGACCATTCTCGAGCACGCGACCAGTTCGGCGCTTCGCCATGTGGTGGGCAGCTCCACCATGGATGATGTTCTCAAGGACCGGCGCGAGGACATTCGCATGCAAGTGCGCGAGCGTCTTCAGGAATACCTGGACCGTTACAATACCGGGCTGATTATCAATCAGGTGGTCCTTGACCGCACCGCCGCGCCAGAGCCGGTCCGTGACGCCTTCGACGACGTCGCGAAAGCGAAGGAGGACGAGGATCGTTTCAAGAAGGAAGCCGAGGCTTACTTCAATTCAGTAATTCCGCAGGCTCGTGGTCAGGCCGCCCGGATACTCGCTGAAGCGGAGGGTTACAAAGTCAAGGTGGTGTCTGAAGCCCAGGGTGACGCGGCCCGCTTTACGGATCTGGTGGTCGAGTACCGCAAGGCGCCGGAAGTTACCCGCCAGCGCATCTATCTGGACAGTCTTACCGAGGTGTTCAGCGAATCCAGCAAGGTGCTGGTGGACAGCAAGAGCGGTGACAGCCTGATGTATCTGCCGCTGGATCAAATGCTCAAGGGTAAGAAAATGAATGGGGACAGTGGCGCCGCCGTCTCTTCCGGTCAGTCAAGCCTGGCCGATAACCCGGGCAGCGCCGGCGCGGACGACGGGGGCGGTGAAAGCCGCTCCCAGCCGCGCAGTCTGTATCAACGCAACAGCACGGAGATTCGCTGATGAGCACACGTAACTGGCTGATGCTGGTGGCAGTGGGCGTGCTGTTGCTGCTGGCCATGGACTCGTTCTATATCGTCAATGAAACCGAAAAAGCCGTGTTGAAACGCTTTAGTAGGGTGGAAAAAACGGACATCGAACCGGGCATATACCCTAAGTTGCCGCTTATCGACGAGGTGGTCCGTGTGGACGGCCGCCTGTTGACCCACGACGTGCCGTCCCAGTCGTTTCTGACCAGTGAGAAGAAACGTCTGATGGTGGATGCCTTCGTCACCTGGCGGATTGCCGACGTGCAGCGTTATATCGTCAGCGTCGGCGCCGGCGCCAGCAATGGCGCCGCCATGGAGCGGCGCGCCCGCGAGTTACTTGATCCGCGGGTCAACGAAGCGCTGCGCAACCAGTTTGCCTCTCGTACCGTCCAGGAAGTAGTGGCCGGGGTCGACGTAGAGCCGTCGGGTGAAGCGCTCGATCCCACCACCGTGGCTAACGGAGCGGGCGGTGACACCGCGCTGTCGCCGGAGGAAGAGGCGCGGCTGCGTGTTGAGGCCGCGGAGCGAGCGGGTTCCCAGGCGCCGCAGGAGAAAGCCTCCGCGGTCAGTGAGGCGGAGTCCGGCGCGGGTAACAAGGAAGATGAACGCGAGGAATTAATGAATACCGTGGCCGAGGAGGTCAATCAGGCGACCCTGGAAGATCTCGGCGTGGAAGTGGTCGATGTCCGCGTCAAGCAGGTGGATTGGCCCGAAGAGGTGCGCGGCCGGGTGTTCGACCGGATGCGTGCCGAGCGCGCCCGGGATGCTGCCGAACACCGCGCCCGCGGTCGCGAAGTGGCCGAACGCATCCGCGCCGCCGCTGACCGTCAGCGCACGGAGCTTCTGGCCGAAGCCTATGAGAAGGCTCAGGCCCTGCGCGGTGAAGGCGATGCCCGGGCCACGGAGATTTATGCCAATGCTTACTCCAAGGACCAGGAGTTCTTCCGTTTCTACCGCAGCATGAAAGCCTATCGGGAGAGCTTTAACGAGCAGGATGATCTGCTGATCCTGTCTCCGGACAGTGACTTCTTCCGTTACTTCAAGCAGGTGGAAGAGCCGTAAAGCGCGGATCCGCGTCGCCTCGGCGGCGCGGACCCGGCGGGTATCTGCCCTTCGGGGGACGTGTTAGAATCCGCCAACCGGGTCACCAGACCCGGTTTTTTTGTGGCCGCCGTCCCAGGCCGCCCTCCGTTGGACGCCTGTGTCGATTGAATACCCTCAGGACCGTGACATGAATCAGGAAGAACTGTGGTTGTTGCCCGACGGCGTCGAGGAAGTACTTCCCGAGCGTGCCCGAGCCATCGAACAACTGCGCCGGCGGGCCCTGGATCTGTACCGGTCCTGGGGCTATGAGCTGGTTTATCCTCCGCTGATCGAATTCCTGGAATCCCTGCTCAACGGCGCCGGCCGTGACTTGGAGCGGGATACTTTCAAAATCACCGACCAGCTCACCGGCCGGATGATGGGTGTGCGCGCGGACATGACCCCGCAGGTGGCGCGCATCGACGCCCACGGCCTGCGCCGCAACGCGCCCACCCGTTTGTGTTACTGCTCCACGGCGCTGCGTGCCCGGCCCACTCAGGCCGGCGGCACCCGGCTGCCCTACCAGCTGGGCGTCGAACTGTTCGGCCACGCCGGTGGCGACAGCGACCTGGAAGTGATTCTGCTGATGGGCGAGACCCTGGCCCTGGCCGGGGCCAACGACAAAGTGGTGTTGGATCTCGGGCACGTGGGCATTTTCCGTGCCCTGGTGGACGCCTGCGATCTGGACGCCGCCGCCCAGTCGGCGCTGGAAGACATCTATTTGCGCAAGGCGCGTACCGAGCTGGACAGCTTCCTGGACCGTCAGGCCTTGCCGGCCGCCGCGGCCCGGGCGCTGGCGGCATTACCCTTTTTGGACGGAGACACCGGGGTGTTCGCCCAGGCGCGCACTTTGCTGGCGGATTTTCCGGCGGCCACCGACGCGCTCGGTGAGCTGGAACAGCTGGTATCGGTGCTCGCCGAGCGCGGCCTGGACGTGCATCTGGACCTGGGTGAGCTGCGCGGCTACCACTACCACACCGGCTGTGTGTTCGCCGCCTATCTGCCCGGTGACAGCGAGCCGCTCGCCAAAGGCGGCCGCTACGACCATATCGGTGAAGTGTTCGGACGCGCGCGGCCGGCCACCGGTTTCAGCGCCGACCTGAAGAAACTCGCCTCGCTGGCACCGGTGCCCCGCGCCGGCGCCATCCTCGCCCGCGGCAACCTGGCGGACGCCGCCTTCGCGGACCGCGTGGCGCAATTGCGCGGCCAGGGCGAGCGCGTGGTGCTGGCCCTGGCCGGCGCCGATAATGACCCCGCTGAACTGGGGTGCGACCGTGAGCTGGTGTCCGCCGGCGACGGCTGGACCCTGCAATCCATTTCCTCCTGATAGGCCAAAGCGAACAGCCATGGGCAAGAACGTCGTAATTCTCGGTACCCAATGGGGTGATGAAGGCAAGGGCAAGATCGTCGATCTGCTCACCGACCAGGCCGCCTACGTGGCCCGCTTCCAGGGCGGCCACAACGCCGGCCACACGCTGGTGATCGACGGCGAAAAAACCGTCCTTCACCTGATTCCCTCCGGCATCCTGCGTGACAACGTGCAATGCCTGATCGGCAACGGCGTGGTGTTGTCCCTGGAGGCGCTGCTCAAGGAAATCGGCGGCCTGGAAGACAAGGGCGTGCCGGTGCGCGAGCGCCTGCGGCTGTCCTCCGCCTGCCCGCTGATCCTGCCGGTGCACGCGGCGCTGGACCAGGCCCGTGAAGTGGCCCGTGGCGCCCAGAAGATCGGCACCACCGGGCGCGGCATCGGCCCGGCCTACGAAGACAAAGTGGCGCGCCGTGGCGTACGCCTGGGCGATGTGTTCCACCGCGAACGCTTCGCCGCCAAGCTGGGTGAAGTGATGGATTACCACAACTTCATCCTGCGCAGCTTCTACAACGCGGAACCGGTGGATTTCCAGAAAACCCTGGACGACACCCTGGCCCAGGCCGAGAACATCCGCGCCCTGGTGTGCGACGTCACCGCCACCCTGCACGGCGCCCGCGAGCGCAATGAAAACATCATGTTCGAAGGCGCCCAGGGCACGCTGCTGGACATCGACCACGGCACCTACCCCTACGTGACCAGCTCCAACACCACCGCCGGCGGCACCGCCACCGGCACCGGCTTCGGCCCGCTGTACCTGGATTACGTGCTGGGCATCACCAAGGCCTACACCACCCGCGTGGGTAGCGGCCCGTTCCCCACCGAGCTGTTCGACGAGACCGGTCGCTACCTGGCGGAAAAAGGCCACGAGTTCGGGTCCACCACCGGCCGCGCCCGCCGTTGCGGCTGGTTCGACGCGGTGGCGCTTAAGCGCGCCATTCAGATCAATTCGATCAGCGGCTTGTGCCTGACCAAGCTGGACGTGCTCGACGGTCTCGAGGAAGTGAACATCTGCATCGGCTACCAGGGTCCGGACGGCAAGACCCTGGAGTGCGCCTGGGACGCGGACAGCTATTCCGAAGTGACCCCGGTGTACGAATCCGTGCCCGGCTGGTCCGAGTCCACCATCGGCGTGAAAAAGCTCGAAGACCTGCCCGCCAACGCCCGTGCCTACCTCAAGCGTATCGAGGAAGTCACCGGCGCGCCCATTGATATCATCTCCACCGGCCCGGACCGGGCCGAGACCATTGTCCAGCGCCACCCGTTCGGGTAGCGCCGGCGCGGCCGGTTGTCACTCCGTGGCACCGGCCTCCGACCAGTCCAGCCGGATGTCGTAACCGTCGATGCGCTTTTCCTTCTTGAGCGGCGTCACTTCATCCGGATTGATATGACGGTAGACGTTTTCCGCCGGCTTTAGCGTGGCGTCGCGACCGTACAAAAAGCTCTGCTCTTCGACGATCAGCTTGTAGGCTTTGTTCAGCGCGAGCGCCCGTTCACGGCTCGGCGTGATCAGCTCGTAGACGTCGGCGTTGGCGACTTTGTCGTGTTTCAGGCTGCCGTCATCGTTGAACCAGCGTGCCTGCATCTCTTCGTTTTCCCGGAACTCATTGCCGCCGCCAACCAGCCGCAGGTACTGGGCGATTTCGCCTTCATCCTGATTGATCGCTGGGGCGTCGGGCATGCCCTTGAGGTTAATGTAGCCCCAGCCCTCGGCGCCGGTGACCTTGCGCGGAAACGCAAAGGTCTGGTCGATGGTGGTGCCCACGGTGGTATGACAGCCCATGCAGAAGCGCTGCTCCTGATTGCTTTGCGGACGCAGGCTGCCGTCTTCCTTCTCGATAAAGCCCAGCACCATCCAACCGAAGCCGTTGTCCATGCCCCGGTCCCCATGGTCGGTATAGGTGGGCAGGTTGCCTTCGGCTTTTTCCTGGTGCTCATTGCCGTACAGAGATTTCAGGTGGGCACTGTTGTAGAAGCGGATCTTGTTCATGTAGCGCACCTCCTTCATGCGCGGCGGCACGCCGATGCCGCCGTGCGCGTCCACGCCCACGTAGCGAACCGTGTGCAGGAACTCGATGCCCTCCGGGTAGAGCATATCGGTGACCGGCACCCCGGCGGCGCCACCCAAATAGTGGTCCCGCTTCAGCAGGGTGCGGGCGATGCCCAGGGTCCCATCCCCGTCCAGATCCGCGCACACCGCCTGTTCGTCGATCGGTGGCGTGCTGATCCGGTCCAGCTCTTTGATCGCTATTTCCATGAGCGACAGGTTGGCCAGATAGACGTCGCGAGAGGCCTGTTTTCCCTCGGCGCAAGTACTGGTCCGGAACGCTTCCGGCAAACGCACCATGACGTCATCCGTGCTGCCGTTGGTGGGCCAGAAGGTGCTCGGTAGCGGCTTGTAGTTAAACGCCACCCAGCCGCTGCCGTCCTTCGCGAAGCCCAGTTCGTCGAACGCGGCAGCGCCATTCTGCAGTCCCCTGACGTACGGCACAGGCCCATCCCACTCGGCGTCTTGGGCGAGCGCGGTCATCGCCGGGGTGTAATTGTCCTGGTTGATGTAGTCGATGATGGCCTGGTCGGACATCTTCGCCACCTGCTCGCGGCGGTCGACGAACAGGTTGAGCCAGTGGTTGGTTTCCCCCAGCTCGGAAAAATCGTAAGCGCCCTGCAGATAGCCGTCCCACATGGTGTTCGGGCGGGCCCGGTCCTCGTAGGTCTGGTGGCAGGTGTAGCAGGGATTGAAGTCGCCTTCGGTGCGGGTATAGCACTGCGGCGGAATCGGTGCTTCCTGATTGTAGATGGTGCTGAGATCCGGCGGCAGTTTGCGTTCGAGGGCGTCTTCCCCGTCGGCGGACTGGCTGGCCGTGGTGTCACCGGTCTCGGGCTGTTTGCTTTCCGCCGGGCCGCAGCCGGACAGAATCAGGACGGCGAGAAGCAGTGGAATAAAAGATTTCATGATCGCGAACCCTGAAAATAAAAACAGGAAAAGGGGAGGGCGCGATGCGCTCCTCCCCGGGGCCGGTAAACCGACCGGTTCAGGCTTTCGGGTCCAGCAACCAGACCATGTTGTTCTCGTGGTTGCCGGTATCTTCGCCGATCAGCAGGCGACCGTCATCCATCACTTCGACGTTATCCGGGCCGGACAGGCCGTCCACGCTGCAGGTGTTGGCGGCGTCTTCGGGCTGGTAGGGGCCACCCAGCTCCACCATTTCCAGGCGTGACACGTTGTAATCCGCTTCCAGGGGCATGCGGAAAGCGCCGCCGCAGCGGGCGTCCTGGTTGGTCAGCTGAATCGCGCCGTCGCTGTCCAGCATGTTGCCGGAGATGTCGGACATCACCACGTAGACGTGAGCCTGTTCACCGTCGCCTTCGACACTGGCTTGGGCGCGCTTCTGGTTCACGTTGATGCCTTCCATTTTATTGAATTCACCGGTGGCGCCGAGCTTCACGGCGGCCTTGCGGGATTCCAGGAATGCCGGGCGATCATCGGCGAACGGGCTGGCGGCGACACTGCCGCTGCCGTCCAGATCCTGGTTCAGCTTGGCTTCCGCCCAGTCGTTGATCTGCTGGTCGGAGATATAGCTGTTGGCGCCGTCGACATAATCAGCGGTGGTGATGTTGTCGTACTCGTCCACCCAGCTTTCGATGTCGGCGTTGCTGGCGCTGGCCAATTCCACCCAGCTAAGGTCGAAACCTGCTTCGGCGGCGTCCATCGGCAGGGTGTCCTGGGTGACCTGGGCGGCGTACAGGGTGCCGCTGCTCAGATCGCCGGCGGTGTCGGCCACGAACTTGAACAGGATCACGCCACCGCCATCGTCGCTCATGTACACGGTCTTCTGGTCCGGCATGACCACCGCGTTCTCATGGGAGTATCGTCCCAGGGTGAAATGCTTCACCGGGGTCGGGGTGCCGGTGGGATCGGTAATCTCGACGATGTAGCCGTAGTCGTAGGGGTTGGGGTAGGTCACCGTGTAATCGGTGTTGATCTCGCCGGCCAGGTAATCGGCCAGGTCCTGGACGCTGCCCTGGTTCGGAGCGTTCCAGTCGCCGGTGTGGTCGAAGTACAGTTCTTCGGAAGTGAGCGGTGTGTTCCAGGGCGATACGGTGCCGAAGCAGTTCACCCAGGTGCCTTTCACGGCGGAAAAATCCACCATGGAGGCGCCGTTGTCCTTGACTACCCAGCGGCCTTCGGCGGTGCGGATCAGATGCAGGCGACTCATGCCGCCGGGACGGTCTTCCCAATTGGTGAACAGGTAGCCTTCGTCTTCGCTCACCGCCACCCAGCCGTTGAAGTCAGGATCGTTGGAGACGCGGATCAGGGCGCTGCCGTCCTGCACGGCGATACCGCCCAGGCCCGGTTGCGGGGCGCCGGCCCAGGAGTCGCCCTGCTGGCCGAGCACGTTATAGCGGCCGGTGGCGACGCGCATGACCTGTTTTTCCTCCTCGGTCTTTGGTACCGAAATGCCTTTGAACGGCTTACTGATATCGGTGTTCTCGATCAGGCCCACCGTGGCGTAGCGATAGATATTGCCCTCGTCATCCGGCGTGACGTTGGCGTCGGAGGGGTGCTGGATATTGATGAACACCTCGCCGTCCTTTTTCAGGAACAGGCCGGTGGCTTCCGAGCCCAGGGGCAGGGTGGCGACGCGGGTCAGGCGGTCCATCTGAATGCCGCCGGTGTCGCCACCGTTGTCGCTATCGCCGCCGCAGGCGGCCAGGGCGAGCGAGGTGGCAATGGCCAGCGCGCTCAGTTTAAAACGGGCGTCGTTCCGCAGATCCATGGGTTTCTCCGTCTTATTCAGGATGGGGTTAGGGAGGTGGCCCATCCTGACGGAGAAAAATGTCAATTCAGTGTGGGTAAAATGGCGGCTTTGTTAAGAGGGTCTTTATTGAGACAAAGTTCACGCTACTTCTTGCGGCGGCGGGTGATCACGATCAGGGCGATGGTGATGCCCAGGGCGCCGGCGGGGAACAGTACCAGCATGCGTTCGCGGCGTTTGGTCCGCTCGAGCTCGGCGTCGGCTTTCTGGACTTCCGGATGCACGGACTGGCCAGCCTGTTCCTGCGCGGCCACGGGAGTGACGACACTCAAACTAAGGGCGAGAAGCAGGGAAGCAAGGAAAAGGCGCATGATCGAAGGGCCTTCAGTGGGGAAACAAAAAGGGCTCCCTGTGGGAGCCCTTTTCGGAATTGGTGCCGAGGAGAGGGCGGAAAGCACGGCTTTCCGCGCCAGTGCAGCAACGCGATACCGCGCGGCGCGACTCGGCGCTGGCCGGCAGTCCGACCGAGAAACAAAACGGGCTCCGTTCAGGAGCCCATCTTTAATTGGTGCCGAGGAGAGGACTTGAACCTCCACGGGGTTGCCCCCACTAGCACCTGAAGCTAGCGTGTCTACCAATTTCACCACCTCGGCTTGTTTCGTTGAA
>DASUNW010000110.1:0-10961 GCA_036276955.1 Alcanivorax sp.
GTCGGATTAGCGCAGCGTAATCCGACATCCGGCGTCAAAGTCGGATTACGCTGCGCTAATCCGACCTACGCTCTCCGGTTCAGCCCACGGCGCCTTCCAGGCTCACTTCCAGCAGCTTGCCGGCTTCCACCGCGAACTCCATGGGCAGTTCCTTGAACACTTCCTTGCAGAAGCCGTTCACGATCATGGAAATCGCCTTTTCCGGGTCGATGCCCCGCTGCCGGCACAGGAACAGTTGGTCGTCACTCACCTTGGAGGTGGTGGCCTCGTGCTCGATGGTGGCGCTGGGGTGCTTGGACTCGATGTACGGAAAGGTGTGGGCGCCGCAGGCGTCACCCAGCAGCAGCGAGTCGCACTGGGTGAAGTTACGGGCGTTTTCCGCGCGCGGCCCCATGCGCACCAGGCCCCGGTAGGCGTTGGAGCTCTTGCCCGCCGAGATACCCTTGGAGACGATGGTGCTGCGGGTATTCTTGCCCAGGTGGATCATCTTGGTGCCGGTATCCGCCTGCTGGGCGTGGCGGGTCAGTGCCACCGAGTAGAACTCGCCCACGGAGTTGTCGCCGCGCAGCACCACCGACGGGTACTTCCAGGTGATCGCCGAGCCGGTTTCCACCTGGGTCCAGCTGATCTTGGCGTTGTCGTGGGCGACGCCGCGCTTGGTCACGAAGTTAAAGATGCCGCCCTTGCCGTCCTTGTCGCCCGGATACCAGTTCTGCACCGTGGAATACTTGATCTCGGCGCCGGGCAGGGCGACCAGTTCCACCACCGCCGCGTGCAGCTGGTTTTCATCGCGCTGCGGCGCGGTGCAGCCTTCCAGGTAGCTCACATAGCTGCCCTCGTCGGCGACGATCAGGGTGCGCTCGAACTGGCCGGTGTTGGCCTCGTTGATGCGGAAATAGGTGGACAGCTCCATGGGGCAGCGTACGCCTTTGGGGATGTAAACAAAGGAGCCGTCGGTGAACACCGCCGAATTGAGGCCGGCGAAGAAGTTGTCGCCCTTGGGCACCACGGAGCCCAGGTACTTCTTAACCAGTTCTGGGTGCTCGTGCACCGCCTCGGAGATCGAGCAGAAGATCACGCCCGCCTCCGCCAGCCTGGCCTTGAAGGTGGTGCCCACGGAGACCGAGTCGAACACCGCGTCAACCGCCACCCCGGCGAGCATTTCCTGCTCATGCAGCGGGATGCCCAGCTTCTTGTAGGTGTCCAGCAGCTCCGGGTCCACCTCGTCCAGGCTCTGGGGCCGGTCTTCCATGCTCTTGGGCGCGGAATAGTAGGAGATGGAATTCAGGTCCACCGGCGGGTAGGTCACGTGGGCCCAGTTGGGCTCGGCCATCTTCTGCCAGTTGCGGTAGGCGTCCAGACGCCAGTCCAGCAGCCATTCCGGTTCGCCCTTCTTGGCGGAAATGACGCGGATCACGTCCTCGTTCAGGCCCGGAGGCAAGGTGTCGGACTCCACCAGGGTGGTGAAACCCGCCTCGTACTCGGAGCTGATCACTTTGTCGAGTTCGGCTTGCGTGCTCATAATTAGCGGAATACCAGAGTAAATTACTCAGGTATTATACGGTATATGGCGGCGAGGGGGAATCCGGGGCGGACGGTATCATATTTCGCCCTTGGTGCGTATAATCCGCCGGTTTCAGCAACCCCCAAAGACCAATGCAATTCTGGAGTGATCAGACAGATGGCTGTTGAGCGTACCCTCTCTATTATCAAGCCTGATGCCGTGGGCAAAAACGCGATCGGCGAGATCGTTGGCCGTTTCGAAAAGGCTGGCCTGAACGTGGTGGCGATGAAGATGCTGCACCTGAGCAAAGAGCAGGCCGAAGGCTTCTACGCCGAGCACAAAGAGCGTCCCTTCTTTGGCGACCTGGTCGGTTTCATGACCAGCGGCCCCGTGGTGGTACAGGTGCTGGAAGGCGAGGACGCGGTCAAGAAAAACCGTGATCTGATGGGCGCCACCAACCCGAAAGACGCGGAAGCCGGCACCATTCGTGCCGATTTTGCGGAAACCATCGACGAAAACGCTGTCCATGGTTCTGACTCCACCGATTCCGCCGCCCGCGAAGTGGGCTACTTCTTCGCCGACGAGGAAGTCTGCCCGCGCACCCGCTAAGGGCTGCAAGGAGCGAAGCAATGAGTGCCCCCGACAAGGTAAATCTGCTCGGTCTTACCTATCCGGAAATGGAAGCCTTTTTCCTGGACATGGGCGAGAAGAAATTCCGCGCCCAGCAGGTGATGAAGTGGATCCACCATCACCAGGTGGATGCCTTTGAGCAGATGACCGACGTGGGCAAGGCCCTGCGTGAAAAGCTCGACCGCGTAGCGGAAATTCGCGGCCCGGAGGTGCTCCACGAGGGCATCTCCCGGGACGGCACCCGTAAATGGGTGTTCGAGGCCGACAACGGCGGCGCCGTGGAAACCGTGTTTATTCCCGACGGTCGCCGCGGCACCCTGTGTGTCTCCTCCCAGGTGGGTTGCGCCGTGGACTGCAGCTTTTGCTCCACCGGCAAGCAGGGCTTTCAGCGTGACCTCACCAGCTCGGAAATTATCGGCCAGGTGTGGCAGGCGAGCCGTTCGTTCGGCCCGCGCAAGAACCTGGGCGAGCACCCGATCACCAATGTGGTGATGATGGGCATGGGCGAGCCGCTGCTGAACTACCGGCCAGTGCTGGCGGCCATGCGCCTGATGCGCGACGACCTGGGCTACGGCATCAGCAAGCGCCGCATCACGCTTTCCACCTCCGGGGTAATCCCCAAGATTGATCAACTCAGCGCCGACCTGGACGTGTCCCTGGCGGTGAGTCTGCACGCCCCCAACGACGAGCTGCGCAACGAACTGGTGCCGCTCAACCGCAAGTATCCGCTCAAGGAACTTATGGCGGCGTGCAAACGCTACAGCGACAACATTACCCATCGCCATAACACCATCACCATGGAATACGTGATGCTGCGCGATGTGAACGACAAACCGGAGCACGCCCGTCAGTTGGTCAAGCTGCTGCGCGGCATCCCGGTGAAGGTCAACCTGATTCCCTTCAACCCGTTCCCCCACGCGGGCTATGAACGCTCACGCAAAAGCGACATTCTGGCATTCCATAAATTCCTGAATGACAATGGCGTCATGACCACCGTGCGCACCACCCGCGGCGATGACATTGACGCCGCCTGCGGGCAACTGGTGGGCGAGGTGAAAGACCGTACCCGTCGCAGCGAGCGGTGGAAGGAATCGATTTTCCACCGCTCGGAACAGCCCTACAGCAAAACAGCACCCGTGCAATGAACCCAATGTTTCGACAGCTCGTTCTCATTCTGGTGGCCACCCTGACGGTGGCCGGCTGCACCACCACGACCACCGGCGGCGGCCCGGCCGCCGATCCGAAGCAGGCGGTAGAGACCCGTGTTGCCGCCGGCCTGCGTTATTTGCAGATGGGCAATCCCTCGGAAGCTCGCCGGCACTTTTCCCGCGCGTTGTCGATCAACGACCAAAGCGCCTCCGCGCACAATGCGATGGCGCTGTTGTACAACTACGAGCGCGACGAGGAAAAAGAAGAGTTTCACTACCACAAGGCGTTGTCCGCGAACCCGGATTACACCCCGGCGCTGAACAACTACGGCACGCTGCTCTATACCCAGGGGCGCTATCAGGAGGCCCTGAAGAAGTTCAAGCACGCCGCCAACGACCCTGATTACGAGGGCCGTGCCAGCGCCTTCAGCAACATGGGCGAAGCCTATCAGGCTCTGAACCAGCCCGAGAAGGCCAAGGACGCCTTTATCCGCGCCCTGCGTCTTAACAGCCGCTCGACGCACGCGACCCTGGAATTGGCCAACCTTTATTACCAGGAAGGCCGTTACAAGGCGGGTTGGGACTATTACAAGCAGTATGAAAGCCGCATCGGCCGGCAAAGCGCCGAGGGCCTGTGGACCGGCATCCGGCTGGCCGCCGCCCTCGGACGACAGGATGATCAGGCCAGCTATGAGCTGGCTCTGCAGAAGTTTTATCCCGGTACCCGGGAGCACAAGCTCTGGCAGGAATGGCGGAGCGCGCAGGAGGGACGTGAATGAGCGCGAACGAGACCGTATTACCCGGCGAGAGACTGCGCCGGGCCCGGGAAGAGAAGGGTCTCAGCCAGGAAGAAGCCTGCAAGCATCTGCGGTTGTCTTCCTCTTACATGCGGGCCCTCGAACAAGACGATTACGAGCGGCTGCCCGAAGCCCCCTTCATTAAGGGTTATCTGCGCAATTACGCCCGTTTTTTGGGCCTGCCGGCGGAAGAGCTGGCCCGGCAGTTCCAGCAACGTGTCGACGAGATGCGCCAGGACGAGCGCGAACGTGAGCAGGCCGCCCTGGACGAGACCCCCAGCAGCCGCGAATGGCGGCTGCCGGCCCTGGCGGTGCTGGTGGTGGTCTTGCTGGTGGCCGTGGGCTGGTGGCTGTGGCCCCGCGACCAGTTGAGCGCGCCGGACCCCACCGTCGACGACGGCGGTCGCGGCGGCGAGGAAACCTTCGGCAGCCCGGCGGCGCCCGAGGCGCCGCGGCCGGCCATGCCGGAGACCACTGAACCCGTCGAGCCGGCGGATGACAGCCTGCAGCCGCTGCCGGAAAACGACGGCGGTAACGACCAGGGTTCCGAATCGCCTTCCAATCAGTCCAACGACGGCTCCTCCGGCGGCCAACCCGCTTCCCGCCCGGAGCTGGCCGAACAAGCCTCACAGCCCCAGGCCGCGCGAACCGAGCTGGCCGCCGCCCCCGGCGAAGACGGCATCGACAGCCTGACCCTGGAATTTTCCCGGGTTTGCTGGATCAAAGTGGTGGACGCCACCGGCGCCACGCTCGCCCAGGGCCAACAAAACGCCGGCGGTAGCGTCGATCTGGACGGCGAGGCGCCGTTCCGCGTTACCGTGGGTGACGCGGCGGCGGTGAGCGCGGTGCGCCTCAATGGCTCCGCGGTCAGCCTGCCCAGCCAACGCTCCGGTGACGTGGTCCGCGTCACGCTGCCCTAGTCGTTTCAGGAGTTAGCATGGAACCGGAAGTCTCCATAAAGCGCCGCAAATCCCGTCAGATTCACGTCGGCTCCGTGCCGGTGGGCGGCGACGCCCCGATCTCCGTGCAGAGCATGACCAACACCGACACCTGCGACGTGGACGCCACCGTCGGCCAGATCCGCCGTCTGCAGGAAGTGGGCGCGGACATCGTGCGCGTCTCGGTGCCCGATATGGACGCCGCCGAAGCCTTCGGAAAGATCCGCAAACAGGTGAGCCTGCCGCTGGTGGCGGACATCCACTACGACTACAAAATCGCCCTGAAAGTGGCCGACGAAGGCGCCGACTGCTTGCGCATCAACCCGGGCAACATCGGCCGCGAAGACCGGGTGCGCGCGGTGATTGAATCCGCCCGAGACCACGGCGTGCCGATCCGCATCGGCGTTAACGCCGGTTCCCTGGAAAAAGAGCTGCAGCGCAAATACGGCGAGCCGACCAGCGACGCGCTGGTGGAATCCGCCCTGCGCCACGCCGAGATCCTCGACCGCTACGATTTCCAGGACTTCAAGGTCAGCGTCAAAGCCTCCAACGTGTTCATGACCCTGCAGGCCTACCGCAAGCTGGCCAGCCAGATCGAGCAGCCATTGCACCTGGGCGTCACCGAAGCGGGCACCTTCCGCTCCGGCACGGTGAAATCCTCGGTGGCCCTGGGCGGGCTGCTGATGGAAGGCATCGGCGACACCATCCGCGTGTCCCTGGCCGCCGACCCGGTGGAGGAAATCCGCGTCGGCTTCGATATTCTGAAAAGCCTGAACCTGCGCAAGAAGGGCGTGAACATCATCGCCTGCCCAAGCTGCTCGCGGCAGAACTTCGACGTCATCAAGACCGTCAACGAGCTGGAGGCACGCCTGGAAGACATCAACGAATCCGTCGACTTGGCGGTGATCGGCTGCCTGGTCAACGGCCCCGGCGAAGCCCGCGAAGTCGATGTCGGCCTCACCGGCGGCACCCCCAACAACCTGTCCTACGCGGACGGACAGAAGAGCCACCACATCAAGTCGGAGAACCTGGTCGACGAACTGGAGCGCATGGTGCGCGCCAAGGTGGCCAGACAGCGCGAAGACGAAGCCAAAGGTATTATCGCAAGAAGCGAATAACGAACGCCGGACGCTCAACCGCAGGCTCCGTAGGTCGGGTTGAGCGAAGCGAAACCCGACAAAGACGGCCGAGCAGCCGCTAACGCTCAATGTCGGGTTTCAACCCGACCTACAGTCCAACTACGACCCCGAAAAAGCGCCGGGCCCGTCCGGCGTCGAGCGGTTTCAACGAGGAGAACCGGTGAGCAACAAGATCACGTCGATTCGTGGCATGAACGACGTTCTGCCCGAGCAGACGCCCCTGTGGCAGTGGCTGGAACAGCGTGCCCGGGCGGTGCTGGCGGCCTACGGCTACCAGGAGATTCGTCTTCCCATCGTCGAGCGCACCGAGCTGTTCGCACGCGGCATCGGCGAGGTCACCGACATCGTCGAAAAAGAGATGTACACCTTCGCCGACCGCAACGACGACAGCCTCACCCTGCGCCCGGAAGGCACCGCCGGCTGCGTGCGCGCCGCCGAGCAGCACGGCCTGCTCTACAACCAGACCCAGCGGCTCTGGTACACCGGCCCGATGTTCCGCTACGAGCGGCCCCAGGCCGGCCGCAGCCGTCAGTTCCACCAGATCGGCGTGGAAACCTTCGGCATCGCCACCCCGGACATCGACGCGGAAGTGATTCTGCTCACCGCGCGCCTGTGGAAAGAGCTGGGTCTGAGCGACCAGGTCACCCTGGAGCTCAACACCCTCGGCGACAACGACGACCGCGCCCGCTACCGCGAGGCGCTGGTGGCGTTCCTGCGTGAGCACCGCGAACGGCTCGACGAAGACTCGCAAAACCGCCTGGAACGGAACCCGCTGCGCGTGCTCGACAGCAAGGACCCGGGCACCCGCGAAGTGCTGCAAACCGCGCCGCGCCTGGCCGACCACCTGGGTGACGAGGCCCGCGCCCACTTCGACGGGCTGCGCGCGCTGCTCGACGCCGCCGGCGTGCCCTACGTGATTAATCCCAACCTGGTGCGCGGGCTGGATTACTACGGCCGAACCGTGTTTGAGTGGACCACCACCGCCCTCGGCGCCCAGGGCACGGTCTGTGCCGGAGGCCGTTACGACGGCCTGGTGGAGCAACTGGGCGGCAAGCCGACCCCGGCGGTGGGCTTCGGCATGGGCCTGGAGCGGCTGGTTTTACTGCTTGAGCAACAGCGTCCGGAACTGCCGGCGCCGGTGGCGATCTATATCACCGCCATGGGCGACGTCCAGACCCAGGCGCTGGTGCTGGCCGAGAAGCTGCGCGATGCCTTGCCCGGCGTCGGCGTGCAGTGTCACTGCGGCGGCGGCGGCTTCAAAAGCCAGATGAAAAAAGCCGACCGCAGCGGCGCCCGCTTCGCCCTGATCCTGGGGGAAGACGAAGTGGCCGCCAAACAGGTGGCGGTGAAGCCGCTGCGTGAGCAAAGCGAACAACAGCAACTGTCCGAGGACGACGTGGCCCAATGGTTGGCCGCGCGCCTCGCGTAAAAAAGCGAATAAGGAGAGATTGGGGTGGCAGATTACATCCGGGACGAGGAAGAGCAGGCGGAACGCCTCAAGGAATGGTGGCAGAAAAACGGCACCGCCACCATCGTGGTGATCGTGCTGGCGATCGGCTCCATGATCGGCTGGCGCCAGTGGCAGGAGTACAGCAGCGGCGAAGCGGCGGAAGCGTCCAAGGTGTACGAATCCCTGATGACCGGCCTGGGCCAGGCTGGTGACGCCGACCAGGTGCGCAGCGCCGCCGAAACCTTGATCGAGGACTTCGAATCCACCGCCTACGCGGATTACGCCCGCCTGGCGCTGGCCAAACTGGCCGTCGGCGAGGGCAACCTGAACGGCGCCGCCGAGCGGCTCAAGGCGGTCGCTGAAGACGCCGCCAGCAAAGAACTGGAATACACCGCCCGGGTGCGCCTGGCGCGGGTACAAATCGAACAAGGGGATCTGGACGCCGCGGAAAAACAGATTTCGCGCACCTTCCCGGAAGCCTGGCAAGCCCAGGCGTTGGAGTTGAAAGGGGACATCGCCGGCGCCCGGGAAAAATGGGACGCGGCTCGCGACGCCTACACCGGCGCGCTGAACGCGCTGGATAACGGCGCCGCCAAGGACCGCGTGCAAATGAAACTCGACGACATAAAGTCCCTATAGTGAACCCTATGTTGAAAGCCTGTACGGCCCCGTTCTTGCTCGGTCTGGTGGCGCTGGCCGGTTGCAGCAGCAACCCCAACGCCATCGAACCCAACCCACTGCCGGAGTTCGAAGCCCGCTACGACGTCGACCGCCTGTGGCACTCGGGCGCCGGTGACGGCGTCGACGAAACGGCCATGACGCTGGCCCCGGCGGTGACCAACCAGCGGGTGTTCGCCGCCGATATCCACGGCCGTGTCTACGCCTTCGACCGGGAAAACGGCAAACGCCAGTGGCGCAGCGAAACCGAGGACCGCATCTCCGGCGGCCTCTACGCCGGCTATGGCCAGGTGCTCTACGGCACCCGTGAAGGCGAAGTGGTGGCCCTGGACAGCGAAAATGGCGAGCAGCTGTGGCGCACCGAGGTGAGCAGCGAAGTGCTGGCCGCGCCCACCAGTAACGGCAGGCTTGTGGTCGCTCAGACCATCGACGGCCACGTGCTGGGCCTGGACGGCAGCACCGGCGAGCAGATCTGGGATTACGAAACCACGGTGCCCAACCTGACCCTGCTCGGCAGCGCCCAGCCGGTGATCGCCAACGGCCGGGTCTACGCCGGCTTCGCCAGCGGCAAAGTGGCCGCCCTCGAAGCGGCTACCGGCGCGCCGCTGTGGGAGCGCCGTGTGGCGGAGCCCACCGGCCGCTCCGAGCTGGACCGTCTGGTGGACGTGAACGCCAACCTGCTGGTGGAAAACGGCGGCGTCTTCACCGCCACCTACCAGGGCCAGCTCTCGGTGCTTGACTGGGAAAACGGCCGCCCCTACTGGAGCAAGGACATCTCCAGCCACCAGCCCATCAGCTCGTGGCTGGGCACCCTGTTCGTGGCCGACGACGAAGGTCTGGTGCGCGCCGCCGAGCAACGCAGCGGCAGCTTCCTTTGGCAGCAGGACAAGCTTTACGGCCGCCGCCTCACCGGCACCGCCGTCCAGGACGGCCTGGTGGTGGTCGGCGACTTCGAAGGTTACCTGCACTGGATGGACACCGACACCGGCAAGCTGGTGGCCCGCTACCGCCACGACCGCGACGGCTTCGCCTCCACCCCGGTGGTGGCTGACGACGTGCTCTACGCGCTCAGCGCCGACGGCGAGCTCGCCGCCTACAGAATCGAAGCAGAAGAGTAGCTGCAAGCCTCAAGCCTCAAGCCTCAAGCCTCAAGCAGGCCGTGCTGGATAACAGGCCGTGCCGCTGGCATGGCCTGCTTGTAGCTAGAAACCGCCCACGCCTGTATCCTCCCCCCTGAATCGTCTTAGCCACCCCGACCGAGCCCCAATGAAACCCGTGATCGCCCTGGTGGGCCGCCCCAATGTGGGCAAATCCACGCTGTTCAACCGCCTCACCCGCACCCGTGACGCCATCGTGGCGGACTTCCCCGGCCTCACCCGGGACCGTCAGTACGGCGACGGCCGCCTGGGCGACCGCCCCTATACGGTGGTCGACACCGGTGGCATCGGCGAAAGCGAAGAGGGCATCGACCGGCCGATGACCGACCAGGCCCTGCAGGCGGTGGGCGAAGCGGACGTGGTGCTGTTCCTGGTGGACGGCCGCGCCGGCCTCACCGCCGCCGACGAGCAGGTCGCCTCGGAGCTGCGCAAGCTGCCCAAGCCGGTCTACCTGGCGGTCAACAAAACCGACGGCCTGGACCCGGACACCGCCCTGGCGGACTTCTACGGCCTGGGGCTCAGCGAGCTGTTCCCGATCGCCGCCGCCCACGGGCGCGGCGTGCGCGCCATGATCACCGAGGTGCTCAAGGACTTCCCGGAAGCGGAAGAGGGCGACGGCGAACCCGCCGACCCGGACACCGTGCGCGTGGCGGTGCTGGGGCGCCCCAACGTGGGCAAGTCCACCCTGATCAACCGCATCCTCGGCGAGGAGCGGGTGGTGGTGTTCGACCAGGCCGGCACCACCCGCGACACCATCGAGGTGCCGTTCGTGCGCCAGGAGCGCAACGGCGACGGCGAGCGCAACTACGTGCTGATCGACACCGCCGGCATCCGCCGCCGTGGCAAGGTCCACGAGACCATCGAAAAATTCTCCGTGATCAAAGCCCTGCAGGCGGTGGACGCCGCCCAGGTGGTGATGGTGGTGGTCGACGCCCGCGACGGCATCACCGACCAGGACCTGCATCTGCTCGGCTATGTGCTGGAAACCGGGCGCGCCCTGGTGATCGCGGTGAACAAATGGGACGGCCTGGAGCCGGACCACCGCCAGTGGGTCAAGCGCGAGTTGGACCGGCGCCTGCATTTCGCCCCCTGGGTGAAAGTGCACTTTATTTCCGCGCTGCACGGCACCGGGGTCGGCGACCTGTTCGGCTTTATCGAACGCGCCTGGGATTCCGCGTTCCTCAAGCTGGGCAGCAACGCGCTCACCCGCATGTTGGAAGACATTACCCGTTCGCACCCGCCGCCGCGCAACGGGCGCTTCCGGGCCAAGCTGCGCTACGCGCATCTGGGCGGCTCCAACCCGCCCACGGTGGTGATCCACGGCAACCGTACCGAGTCGTTACCGAACAGCTACCAGCGCTATCTGGAAAACCGCTTCCGGGAGCTGCTAAAAATTGAAGGCTCGCCGATTCGTCTTGAGCTGAAGTCCGGGGACAACCCCTACGAGGGGCGCAAGACCCAGCTCACCGACCGGCAGATCAAACGCAAGCGCCGCATGATGAAGCACGTTAAGAAATAGC
>DASUNW010000111.1:0-15024 GCA_036276955.1 Alcanivorax sp.
TGGCTCCAGATGGACTGCAGGCGCAGCCGGTACTCGTAGATGGTGGCCAGGGTGTCGTTGTGTTCGGTCAGGGTCGCCAGGCGATGCTTGTGGCGGCTTTTGAAGAACCGCTGGTCGCGGTACAGCAGCGTGCGGGCACGGCTGTAGAGGCCGCGGGTGGCTTCGCAGGCGCGGGCTTTCTCCTGTTCGAAGACCGGTTTGATCACGGCGCGGCGGTACTGGGCCATGACCTGGAAGCGGTGTTGGAAAACCGCGCGCAGGGTGTCCAGGTCGACGCCGGGTTTGGTGTTGTCGCGGTCGACCACCGGTTTGGGCGCCACTTTCTTCACGTTTGCCAGGCCCAGCATTTCGAACAGGCGGATCCAGGCCCAGCCCATGTCGAATTCGAAGCGGCGGATCGAGAGTTTGGCGGAATTGGGGTAGGTGTGGTGATTGTTGTGCAGCTCTTCGCCGCCGATCAGCACGCCCCAGGGCAGCACGTTGCGTGACGCATCCGCGCATTCGAAGTTGCGATAGCCCCAGTAGTGGCCGATGCCGTTGATCACGCCGGCGGCGAACAGGGGGATCCAGATCATCTGCACTGCCCAGATGGTGACGCCGATGGCGCCGAACAGGGCCAGATTGATGGCGCCCATCAGCGCGATGCCCAGAAAGGTGAAGCGGCTGTAGACGTTGCGCTCCATCCAGTCGTCCGGGCAGCCGGCGCCGTACTTGTCCAGGGTTTCCTGGTTGACGGCTTCCGCCTGGTAGAGCTCGGCGCCTTCGCTGAGCACCTTGCGGATGCCCAGTACCTGGGGGCTGTGCGGGTCTTCTTCGGTGTCGCAGCGGGCGTGGTGTTTGCGGTGGATGGCGGTCCAGGCGCGCGTGTTCTGGCCGGTGGTCAACCACAGCCAGAAGCGGAAGAAGTGTTTGAGGGCCGGGTGCAATTCCAGTGCCCGGTGGGCGGAATAGCGATGCAGGTACACGGTCACGCTAACAATGGTCACATGGGTCATTGCCAGGGTGATGATCACCAGGGCCCAGGGGCCGGCGGAAAGCAGGCCACCGGAGAAAAAATTCAGTACGTCGTTCATGGCGGAAACACAGTTGCGAAACCTCGTGAGGTTCCGGATTACGGGGTCAATGGCGGTCGCCATCGGCCACCCGGTACAGCGTAGTAACTAGCGAGTCAACAGCAGGTGGCCCTCCGAGTGTACCCGAGCCTGCCGTCCGGGCGCCAGATAAACCGTTGCCGCCGCGTCGGCAGCGCGAAATCGGTGAAGGTGCCGCCAATGTCCACACCGAGCCAATATGACAGGATGTCTCCGTTGCCTGTGCCCGTTACAATTCAGGGCGTCGTCTTAGCCTCCCGCACCCAGGATAGCCCATGCCCGAATTGCCCGAAGTGGAGACCACCCGGCGCGGCATCGAGCCCCACGTGGCCGGCCGTACCCTCACCGCCGTCACCGTGCGCGAGCCGCGCCTGCGCTGGCCGGTGGATGCGCGGGTGTCGGAGCTGCGGGACAAGCGCATCGTCGGCCTGCGGCGGCGTGCCAAATACCTGCTGATGGACCTGGGGGATCTGCACCTGGGTATCCATCTGGGCATGTCCGGCACCCTGCGCGTGGTGGTCGCCGACACGCCGCTGCGCAAGCACGACCATATCGACCTGCACTTGGACAGCGGCCGGTTGCTGCGTTTTAACGACCCGCGCCGCTTCGGCGCCCTGCTGTACCTGGCGGAAGGCCTCACTCACCCGCTGCTGGCCAACCTGGGCCCGGAGCCCCTGGACCAGGATTTCTCCGGCGATGGCCTGTACCGGCGCAGCCGTGGCCGCCGGGTCTCGGTGAAGAGCTTCATCATGGATAACGCCACCGTGGTGGGCGTGGGCAATATCTACGCCCAGGAAAGCCTGTTCCTGGCCGGTATTCACCCCAGCCGTCCCGCCGGGCGCATCAGCGCGGCGCGCTACCAGCGCCTGGCGCTGGCGATACGCTCGGTGCTGGCCAAGGCCATCGAAGCCGGCGGTACCACCCTGCGCGACTTCACCAGCGCCGACGGCCAGCCCGGCTACTTCGCGCAGCAGTTATTGGTCTACGGCCGTGCCGGCGAGCCCTGCCCGCAGTGCGCCGAACCCCTGCGCGGCGGCCGCCACGGCCAGCGCAGCACGGTCTATTGCCCGCGCTGCCAGCGCTGAATCGGCGCCGTTCGTCCGGTCGGCCTTGCAGGGTGCCGTATTGCCGGTGTAATAACAAAGATGTAGATTGTGATCTGAGTGTGGGAAGAAAAAATACTTAGGAACGACAATGGGTGCGATAAAAAACAAGAGGGAATCACGATGAAGCGAGCCCTGCGCGTGGTTGCGGCCACTGCCCTCGCCTCGACGCTATCGTTCGCCAGCGCCGCCCAGGCCCGCGACATGGAGTTGGAGGGCGCCCGTCCGTCTGCCTTGGCCATGTTCGGTGATGCGCTGATCGTGCGTCCGGTAATGACGGCCGCCACCGCCGGTGGCATTGCTCTCTATGCGGTGACGTTGCCGTTCAGCATTATCGGCGGTAATACCGAGGAGGCCGGCGACACTCTGGTGAAGACCCCGGCCCGAACGGCCTTCGCGCGCTGCCTGGGCTGCACCCCGCAGCAGCATAGACGCCTGGATGCCGACAAAAAAATAAGGGAAGCGAACCGGGACGATTGACCGCCCGATGCATAGCGTTGAAAGGAAATAAAAGCATGAAAAGAATAATTGGAGCTCTATCGATCCCGTTGATCGGTCTTGGGGCGGCGTCGGCGCATGCCGAAAACCCCGCTTATCTGTCCGCGGGTTACGGGCACCATGAACAGGATGACCGATTCTTCGGCGACGACCGTTTCGAAACCGGGGAATTCATCGCCAAGCTCGGCGGCCGCGTGACCTCCTGGTTTGGTGTGGAGTTGCGTGCCGGCACCACGGTGAACAGCAACGAGGACACACTGCGTGCCTATCCCGGGGTCGATGGGGAGTACGCGATTGAGTACTTCTACGGGGCCTACGCCAAGCTGGGCTGGCCCAACGCCTCGGCGTTCACCCCCTACGTGATCGGCGGGTACACCGAAGGAAAGGAACAGCTGGACACCCGCTTCGGCGACGAGGACCAGATGTTCTATGATTCCTCTTACGGCGCCGGCGTGGATATGGATCTGAACGACAGCCTGGGTCTGAACCTGGAATACATGTTCTATTACGATAAGGACAACGTCACCGTAAAAGGCCCCTCAGTGTCGGCGGTGTGGAAGTTCTAAAGCCGACCGTCAGCCGGTTATAAAAAAGCCCGCCGTGGAATTCACGGCGGGCTTTTTTGTGGGGTCTCTGGTATCCCGCCGGGTGGCTAACGCCACCCTTTCGCGGGCGGGGCCCGCTCGCACAAGTTCAGGCGGGATCTGCGTGGCCTTCGTCGCGGCCCAGCAGCATGTACATGGCCGGCACCACAAACAGCGTGAACAGGGTGCCGATGGTCATGCCGGCGGCCACCACCAGCCCGATGGCGAAGCGCGCGCCGGCACCGGGGCCGGCGGCGATGAGTAGCGGTATCATGGCCAGCACCAGGGCGGCGGTGGTCATCAGCACCGGGCGCAACCGCACGGCGGCGGCGTGCTCGATGGCGCGGCGCTTGCTCATCCCCTCCATCTGCATCTTGTTGGCGAACTCCACGATCAAAATACCGTGTTTCGAGATCACCCCGATCAGTGTCACCAGGCCCACCTGGGTGTAGATGTTCAGGGTGGTCAGGCCCAGGCTGACAAAGATCATCGCCCCGCACACCGACATCGGCACGGTGACCAGCATGATGATCGGGTCGCGCCAGGATTCGAACTGGGCGGCCAGCACCAAGTAGATCACGATCAGCGCGAAGAAGAAGGTGAGAACCAGGTCGCTGCCCTCCTTTTTGAACTGACGGGATTGGCCCGAATAATCCACCGAGTAGCCTGGCGGCAGCACCTCATCGGCGGCGTTCTCGAGTATGCCCAGTGCTTCGCCCAAGGTGACCCCTGGGCGCTGCACGCCGGAAATCGTCACCGCGTTGAGCTGCTGGAAGCGCTTCAACTGCTGGGGCTGCACGGTTTCTTCCAGGCTGATCACCGTGGCCAGAGGCACCAGATCACCCTGGCCGGTGCGTACGTAGTACTGTTTGAGCTGCTCGGGCGTCAGGCGGCTGGCGCGCTCCACCTGCGGAATCACCTTGTAGGAGCGGTTCTCCAGCGAGAAGCGGTTGGCGTGGCCGCCGGCCAGCATGGCGCCCAATTCCTGGGCGAGCTGCTGCATGGTGATGCCCAGGCTGGCCGCTTTTTCCCGGTCGACAAGGATGTTGTAGCGTGGCTTGTTGATCTTCAGGTCGGTGTCCATGAAGATGAATTTATTGCTGGCGCGGGCTTTCTCCAGCACCTCGTTGGCGAATTCCTGCAGATTCTCGGTGGGTTCGGTGGTGCCGATCACGAACTCCACCGGCAGCATGCCACCGGCGGTGGGCAGCGAGGGCGGCACGAACACCGCCACCTGCAGACCGGCGATGTTCTGGACTTTCTGCGACAGCTCGTTTTTCGCCTCGGCGGTGGTCTGCTCCCGTTCGTTCCAGCTTTTCAGAACGAAACCGGCCAGCGCGGTGTTGGAGGCGGTGGTGGAGCCGCCGCCGCCGATACCGTTAAGCAGGAATACGTTATCCACCGCAGGCATGGTGTCGGCGATGTCGTTGAACTCGCGGGTAAAGGGTTCGAGATAGTCCAGCGTCACATAGGGGTCGGCGCTGGAGGAGGTAAGCACGAAGCCCTGGTCCTCCGCCGGCTCCAGTTCGCTGGGCGAAGTGACGAACAGGAAATAGCACGACACCAGAATCGCCACGCCGAACACGTAAATCACCGGCCGATCATTGAGCGCGCCGTGCAGACGTCGCTCATAGCTCTTCTCCAAATTATCGAAGCGCTGATTCACCCAGCGTTCGAAGCGGTTGCCGGTGTGGTCTGGGTCGTGCGCCTTGAGAATCTTGGCGCACATCATCGGCGACAGCGTCAGCGCCACCACCCCGGAGAGCAGCACGGCGCCGGCCAGCGAGAACGCGAATTCCACGAAGAGCGTACCGGTCAGGCCACCCATGAAGCCGATTGGCAGGTACACCGCCACCAGCGTGGTGGTCATCGCCACCACCGGCCAGGCCAGTTCCCTGGCGCCTTTGATAGCGGCGTCGTACGGAGACAGACCTTCCTCCACGTGTCGGTGGATGTTCTCCAATACGATGATGGCGTCATCCACTACGATACCGATGGCCAGCACCATGGCCAGCAGCGTCAGCAAGTTGATGGAGAAACCCATCAGCAGCATCAGGAACAGTGCGCCCACCATGGACAGCGGCACCGCGATGGCGGGGATCAGCACCGAACGCAATGAGCCGAGGAACAGGTAGATCACCGCGATCACGATCAGCACCGCTTCGATCAGGGTTTTCACCACCTCATCGATGGAGTCCTGGATATATTCGGTGCCGTCGTAGGGAATGTCCCCCTGCATGCCTTCGGGCAGCTGCGGGAACACCTGCTCTTCGAGGACATTGCGTACTTCCGCGATCACATCAAGAGCGTTGGCATCGGTGGCCACCTCGATGCCCATGAAGGTGGCCTGTTTGCCGTTGAAGGTCACCGACGACTGGTACGACTCGGAGCCCAGCTCCACGTCGGCCACATCCTCCAGCCGAACAATGGCGTTGTCCTCGGAGCGAACGATCAACCGCTTGAACTCCTCGGCGGTGTTCAGGTCCGTGGCCGCTTTCAGGTCCAGGGCCACGTTGGAGCCCTTGGTGCCGCCCACCGCGGCCAGCACGTTGTTCTGCTGCAGGGCGCCGTACACATCCGAGGGCGTAATGCCCAACGCCGCCATCCGCTCCGGCTTCAGCCAGGCGCGCATGGCGAAAGTGCGGTTACCGAGAATACGCGCGCGCTGCACGCCGTTAACCGTGGTCAGCTTGGGCTGCACCTCGCGCACCAGGTAGTCGGTGATCTGGTTGTTATCGAGAATGTCCGACGAAAACGACAGGTACATGGACGCGATGTTCTGGCCCACCGCCAGTTCGATGGTGGGATCCTCCGCTTCCTCGGGAAGCTCGCTGCGCATTTTGTTGACCTTGGCCACGATCTGCGTAAGCGCTTCATTGGGGTCCTCGCCCAGGCGGATATACGCCTGGATCGACGAGACGCTTTGCAGGGAGGTGGAGACCAGATAATCAATGCCGTCGGCCGAGGCGACTTCCTGTTCCAGCGGCGTGGTGATAAAGCCCTGGATCAAATCGGCGTCGGCGCCGGTGTAGATCGTGGTCACCGTGATCACGGCGTTTTCCAGTTCGGGGTACTGGCGCACGTTCAGTTCCGTGGCGGCGCGTAACCCGAGCAGAAAGATAAACAGGCTGACCACCGAGGCCAGCACCGGCTTGCTGATGAAGATGTCCGTGAATTTCATGGCTTGCCTCAGCTGTTGCCGGGTGTCGGCGTCGCATCCGCGGAGGGCTGCACATCGTTCTCGATGGTCACGGCGGCATCGTTACGCAACTTGAGCAAGCCGCTGGTGGCGACCACTTCGCCGGGCTTGAGCCCTTCGATCACCGCCACCAGGTCGCCGCGTCGGCGGCCCAGTTTCACGAACCGCTTTTTGACAATCTTGTCGGCGCCGTCCGCTTTTTGGTCGCTCTCGCCTTTTTGCGGCGCGTCCTTGAGCACGAACACCGCGTTGCCGTAAGGGGCGTAGCTGATCGCGGTGCGCGGAATCACCACCAGGTCCTGGGACTCAGGCAACTGAATGTCGACGCTGGCGAACATGCCCGGGCGTAGCTTCTTCTCGTTGTTCTCGAAGCGCGCCCGTACGGAGACGCTACGAGTCGCCTCGCTGACACCGGGTTCAATGGCGGAAATCTCGCCTTCGAACTGCTCCCCCGGATAGGCATCGACAGCCACGCGCACCTTCAGACCTTCTTCGATTTTGCTTATATGCTGTTCGGGCAGAGCGAAGTCCACGAAGATCGGCTGCAACTGGTTAAGGCTCACCACCGGGGTGCCGGCTTGAAGGAACTGGCCGAGGTCCACCTGACGAATACCGAGCACGCCGTCGAAGGGCGCGCGCACGGTTTTGTAACTGAGCTGCTCGCGCTGGGCTTGCGCCTGGGCCACGGCCTGATCGCGTTGCGCACGGCGACTATCCAGTTCGGAGCGGGAAATGGTGCCCTGCTTGAACAGGCGCTGGTAGCGGTCGTACTCCTGGCGCGCGAGGCCGGCGGTGGCCTCAAGAGCATTGAGCTGGGCGCGGTCGGCGGCGGCTTCCAGCGTGATCAGCACATCGCCTTTATTCACCGAGTCACCGGATTTGAAATCAATGCTTTCCACTTTCCCGGCCACCTGGGCGGTGACGTTAACGCCGTTGACGGCGTTGACGGTGCCTACGGCTTCCAGAATCGCGGCCCAATTGTCCCGGCGTGCTTCATAGGTGGACACAGCGGCGGCGGGCTGCGGCATATTGTCGAAAAAGTCATTGATCATTTTATTTTTTACCGCCTTGAAGCCAAAAATAAGGCCGAAGACGACAGCCAGGATGATCAGCATGATCACCATGCGCTTGCTGAAAATGCGCTTACTCATTGACCTAAACCCCTGGTGTGCGGCTGTGTTTTGGTTTTTTGCCCGTAGGCGGAGGGGGATTCATCCGACAGCCCCGTCGTCAGGCAAAATTCCTTTTCTTCGCACGCCCCTGCGAAGGCGTGCTATCTGCATCCTTGTCGTAGACCGACGGACCGAATTGACCCCGAAGTGTGAACAGAATTTAAACAGGCATCAAGCGCTGGTTAATGACAGCGCCGGCGCGTTACCCGAGTTGTGTGGCGAGGCGCTCCAATACGGTATTCAAATGACGGAAACCCAGCTCGGTACAAGCGGCGCATTGTTCGTCCGCCACCAACAGGCCCTGCTCCCGGCTGGCGGCCAGGGCGGCGTTAACGGCGCCGGTACCGAGGCCGGTGCGCTGCGACAACAGAGTGATCGGGACGCCGTCCACCAGCCGCAGCCCGTTCAGCAACGCCTCCAGCAAGGGTTCGTCAATGGGTGTCAGGGCGCGCCGCGCGCCGGCGGGGTCGGCAAGATAGTGCGCGGGCATGCGGGTTTTCTGAAAACGCAATAACTGGTTGCCGTCGGTGACCTTACCGTGGGCGCCGGCGCCGATCGCCAGATAATCGCCGAAGCGCCAGTAATTCAGGTTGTGCCGACAGCGCCGGCCCGGTTGGGCGAACGCCGACACTTCGTAGCGTTGGAAGCCCTCGGCGGCGAGCAACGCCAGGCCCTGCTCTTCCAGATCGGCGCGGCTGTCGCCGTCGGGCTGTTCGGGCGGCGCGCGGAAAAAAGCGGTGTTGGGCTCGATGGTCAGCTCGTACCAGCTCAGGTGCGTCGGTGACAGGGCCACGGCCTGACGCAGATCCTCCAGCGCCTGCGCCGGGGTCTGGCCGGGCAGGGCGTGCATCAGGTCCAGGTTGAAATTATCGAAGCCCGCGTCGCGGGCGTCGGCGGCGGCACGCAGAGCCTCTTCGGGGCCGTGGATGCGGCCCAGTGCCTGCAAGTGCCGGGCATTGAAACTTTGTACGCCGATCGACAGCCGATTAATGCCCGCCGCCCGGAAGCCGGCGAAACGCCCGGTTTCCAGGGTGCCCGGATTGGCCTCCAGGGTGATTTCAATGTCATCGCTGAACCGCAGCCGGCGCCGCAGGCCGTCGAACAGGGCGGCGTAAAAGTCCGCGCTCATCAGGCTGGGGGTGCCGCCACCGATAAAGATCGCCTCAAGGGGGCGGCCCCGCACCCAGTGCAGGTCCTGGTCCAGGTCGGCGAGCAGGGCGTCCAGGTAGGCGCTCTCCGGCAACGTCGAGGTGCGCTCGTGGGAGTTGAAGTCGCAGTAGGGGCACTTGCGCACGCACCAGGGCACGTGCACATAGAGGGTCAGTGGCGTGCTCAGAGGGTCTCTCGCAGGGCGTCCATCAACGCCTTCAGAGCCCGGCCACGGTGGCTGACGCGGTTCTTATCCGCCGGGTCCATTTCCGCGGCGGTAACACCCAGATCCGGAATCAGGAAATGCGGATCGTAGCCGAAGCCGCCGCTGCCGCGCGGGGCGAGCAGGATTTCTCCTTCCCAGGTGCCCTGACAAATCAGCGGCGTGGGGTCGTCCGGGTGGCGCAGCAGCACCAACACCGCCTGATAGCGGGCGGTGCGCGGCGCCTCCGGCAGGTCGCCGAGCATATCGATCAGCAAGGCGTTGTTCTTGGCGTCGCTGGCGTCGGCGCCGGAAAAGCGCGCCGAGTAGATCCCGGGGGCACCGTTCAGGGCGTCCACCTCCAGGCCGGAGTCGTCGGCGATCGCCGGCAGGCCGGTGTGCGCCGCCGCGTTGCGGGCCTTGAGGATGGCGTTTTCGACGAATGTCAGGCCGGTTTCTTCCGCTTCCGGTACCTGGAAGTCGCTCTGTGGCACCACCTTCAACGTCAGCGGCTCAAGAATGGCGCGCATCTCATCCAGCTTTTTGCGGTTGCCGGAAGCAAGTACGAGAGTGTCCATGGTCGAGGTCCTGGTGGTCGAAGCGGGTGATTAAAGAGTGACCCGGTAAATGGCGATTTCCCCGAACAGGTTGGGCCAGGCCCGGGTCAGCTTGCCGCTGCGGTGATGGCGGTTGACCACCTGCCGTTCGATGATGCGGATGCCGCGCTCGCGGCAGTGGGCTTCGAAATCCTTCACCGTGCACAGGTGAATGTTCGGCGTGTCGTACCACTCATAGGGCAGCGCCGAGGACACCGGCATACGGCCCTTGAAGCCCAGATAGGAGCGCACCCGCCAATGCCCGAAGTTGGGGAAGGTGATGATCGCTTCGCGACCCACCCGCAGCATTTCGTCGAGAATGCTGTCCGGGCGCAGCACCGCCTGCAGAGCCTGGGTCATCACCACATAGTCGAAGCGGTCGCTCTGGAAATTACCCAGGCCCTTGTCCAAATCCTGCTGGATCACGTTGACGCCCTTGGCGAAGCAGGCGGCGATATTGTCCTGATCGATTTCCAGGCCGTAGCCGTTCACCTGCCGGTCGTCCTGAAGATGCGCCAGCAGGTCGCCGTCGCCGCAGCCCAGGTCCAGTACCCGCGCGCCGCTTGGAATCCAGCGGCTGATCAAAGCCAGATCATCACGCATGGGCGGTGGCCTCCGCGACCCGACCCATATAAGCGCCGAACAGCTTGCGGTACTCCGGAATCGGCAACAGGAAGGCGTCGTGGCCCTTGGGCGTGTCGATTTCCGCGTAGCTCACATTGCGGCCCACCTGGACCAGCGCATTAACGATTTCCCGGCTGCGTTCCGGCGAGAAACGCCAGTCGGAGTTGAATGACATCACCAGGAAGTTGCAGCGCGTGTCGGCGAGGGCGTCTTCCAGGGTGCCGTCGCATTCCCGCGCCGGGTCGAAATAATCCAGCGCCTTGGTCATCAACAGGTAGGTGTTGGCGTCGAAGTTGCGCGAGAAGGTCTCGCCCTGGTGGCGCAAATAGGATTCCACCTGGAACTCCACGTCGAAACCGAAGTGGAAGCGACCGGAACGCAGGTCGCGGCCGAACTTCATGCGCATGGCGTCGTCGCTGAGATAGGTGATGTGGCCGACCATGCGCGCCAGGATCAGCCCCTGCCGCGGGTAGGTGTCGTGCAGATAGTAGCGCCCGCCGTGGAAGTTCGGGTCGGTAAGAATCGATTGCCGGGCCACTTCGTTGAAGGCGATATTCTGCGCCGACAGCTTCGGCGCCGCCGCGATCACCACCGCATTGGCCAGCCGGTCGGGGAAATCCATCGACCATTGCAGCGCCTGCATGCCGCCCAGGCTGCCGCCCACCACCGCCGCCCAGCGCTGGATGCCCAAAGCGTCCGCCAGTTGCGCCTGGCTTTTCACCCAGTCCTTGACCGTCATCATGGGGAAGTCCGGGCCCCATAGCTGGCCGGTTTCCGGGTTCTGCGAGCCGGGGCCGCTGGAGCCGTGGCAGCCGCCCAGATTGTTTGGGCAGACCACGAAGAAGCGATCCGTATCAATCGGCTTGCCGGGGCCGATGCAGCTGTCCCACCAGCCCGGGCGCGGGTCGTCGACACCGTGATAGCCGGCGGCGTGATGGTGGCCGGACAGCGCGTGGCAGATCAGCACGGCGTTGGAGGCATCCGCGTTCAGGGTGCCGTAAGTCTCGTAGACCAGATCATACGACGGCAGCACCCGCCCGCACTCCAGCTCCAGGGGCTGGTCCACGTGCAGGGTCTGCGGTTGTACCAGGCCTACGGAATCCTGGGGAATCGTTTCGGGCATTTCGGGGCAACCATCCAAAGGTGGGGCAAAGTCTATCGGCCACCCCCTGGCCGTGCAACGCGCTCGACGGACCAGCTCTTGCGGTAACGGTTTGGTCACCAGCCGCAGGCCCAAGGATCTGGACGCCTTCCGCAAACAGCGGATGGAAGAGCCGGCGGAAGGCCGCCATCAGGTCTTATAGCAGGGGGCTGAACGCGCTTTCCTCGCCCTGGCGTTCCGCGTGCAGGCTGTGATCAAGCAGCCGGTGCACTTTTTTGCGCTGTTCTTCACGATCCACATCGACGATGATCAGATACTGCCCTTTGCGGACTTCTTCCAAGTACGGTTTGAGGTGGTAGTTAGCGTGGGATATCCCGCGAATGCCGCCGGCCCAGGCCCCGTGGGAACCGAAGAACAGAACGCTCACCATTACGCCCCAGAAGCCGATCTCCAGCCCCCAGGGGTCGATGCCGCTTAGCGCCCAGCCCACCAGCAGGCCGATCGCCGCGCCCGCCATGGCGCCGTAAAAGCCGGTGGTCATGATGTTGGTGTCTTCCCAGGGGGTGGTCGCATGGATACCCTCGCGGGTCAGCTCGCCATTGTCGCGGGCCATGACGTGGACCCGGTTAGTGCCGAGTTCCGCCTGTTCGACGTTTTTCAGGGCTGTTTTCACCTGATCCATGCTGCTGACGAGGTAATACACTCTAAACATGGTGAGGTGCTCCTTATGGTCGGATCACTTGTCCATTAAGAAACACATGGTGTCCGGGGAAGCGTAAACAAGGGGTAGAGAAGAGAGGGGAAGGGAGACAATGAGCCGCCGTGAACCATTGGACCGCCTGTACGCGCTGGTCGCCAACGAAGAGGACGCGCGCACCTGCCGGGATATCAGTGAACAAGCCTGCCGCGAAGTGCCCGGCAACTTCTTCAAAATCATCTTCGCCAATGTGCTGACCAAGATCGGCGATCTGCTGATCAACCCCAAGACCGTGCTCCCCTGGCTGCTCGGCGCGGTGGGCGCCCCCGGCGCGCTGGCCGGGCTGCTGGTGCCGATACGCGAGTCCGGCTCGCTGATCCCGCAGCTGGCGATCGGTGCCTGGATGCGCCGCCACCCGGTGCGCAAGGGTTTCTGGGTGTTCGGCTCGGTGCTGCAAGGCGCCTGCGTGCTGGCCATGGCGGCGGCGGTCTGGTGGCTGCAGGGCCTCGCCGCCGGGCTGGCCATCGTCGGCTTGCTGGTGGTGTTCAGTCTTGGCCGCGGCTTTTGCTCGGTGGCGATGAAGGACGTGCAGGGCAAGTGCATTCCCAAGGCCCGCCGGGGCCGGCTCAGCGGCCTGGCGGCGACGCTGTCCGGCCTGGCGACCCTGGCGGTGGGGGTGTCCCTGTTCGGCAGCGACGGCGAACCCGGGGTGCGGTTCTATACTGTGCTGTTGCTGGCCGCCGGGCTGGCCTGGTGGCTGGCGGCCACGGTGTTCGCCAAGGTCGACGAATTCCACGGTGAAACCGCCGGCGGCGGGCATGCCCTGCGGCAGGCCTTCCAGAGCCTGGGCCTGCTGGTCAGCGACGCGCCTTTCCGGGATTTCGTGATCGCTCGCGCCTTGCTTATGGCGTCCGCCTTGGGGGCGCCGTTTCTGGTGGTGCTGGCCCAGGACCGGGCGCAAGGCGCCGCCTTGCTGGGCGGCTTCCTGGTGGCTTCCAGCCTGGCGAGCACGGTGAGCGCCAGCGTCTGGGGTTATATGGCGGACGCCTCCAGCCGTCAGGTGATGATTCGCGGCGGCGCCCTGGCCGCCCTGGTGTGCCTGGGCGTGGCGACGGTGGCTCTCGCCGGGCCCGCTTGGGAGGGCCTGGTCTGGTTCTATCCGGTGGCCTTCTTCGTGCTCAGCATCGCCCATTCCGGCGTCCGCATTGGCCGCAAAACCTATCTGGTGGACATGGCCGGGGGCACCAAGCGCACCGACTACACCGCCGTCAGCAACACCGTGATCGGGCTGCTACTGCTGGCGCTGGGCGGCGTCAGCGCGGCGGTTTCCCTGCTGGGCGCCGGCTGGGCCCTGTTGCTGTTGGGCGCCATGGGCGTGTTGGGGACGTTCTGGTCCTGGAAACTGCGCGAAGTGGAGTAAGGCACCGGCAGGCCCTGTGAGGGGCTTTAGAAAAGTGGCCAGAAGTGCACGGCGGCCAGTACCGCGGCCACCATGCCGACCAGACTGAACAACGCCAGTGCGCCGTCATGAGCGGCCAAGGCCAGCGCGTACAAGGCGATGATCAGTGCCGGCACCGCCGCCGCGAACGGCACCAGCTCCAAGGGCACCATGGCCACCGCCAGCAACAGACATGCCAGCGCGCCGATACGGTTGAACGGCCATACGGTCAGGGCGCGCAGCCGGGGTTTGAGTAGCCGGTCGATGCGCTCGGTCCAGGGCCGCACGCGGGCCACCGCCGCCTGGAACTTTTCCCGCTCGAAGGACGCCTGACGCAGCCGCCCGGGCACCCAGGGGGTGCGTTTGCCGACCACCAGTTGTCCGGCCACCAGCACGATCAACAGGGCGCTCAGGGTGGGCACCCCGGGGATCGCACCGGTGGGCAGCAGCACCATCAGGGTCGGCGCCAGTAGCAAGGGCCCGAAGCCCCGCCCCTGCATGGTTTCCACCACGGACACCAGCGACAGCTCATCGCCATCCGGCTCATCCGCCAGCTTGACGAGGATATCGGTGAGGCCCAGGGCCGGTTCGTTGGCGGGCACGGGTGCTCCTGATCCTTGGGAAAAATGAGTGACGCTCCGAGTCTCGCTCAGACTGCGGCAAACGGCCGGGTCCGGCTATCAAACCGGCGTGAAGATTTACCTTTTATAACGTTTTTGGGTAAAGTCAGTGGGCTTTATTCAATAATAACGGGATAAATGGAGATTCCCTTTGAAACAAATGAAACGACAACTTCTGTTGCTTGCCACCACCGCTCCTCTGATGCTCACCCCAATCGCGGCACAGGCCGTGGCCGCCGACGGCAGCGGCGGCGTGTTTGGCCTTGGCGTCTCCCGGGACCAGAGCAATATCGGTGAATTCATTGAAAAGGAAGGCGGACCGCCGATGGAATCGGCCGACGCCGCCTGGGGCGCGGATCTGTACGTGGGCTATGCCTTCAATCGCTATGTGACGCTGCGTTTCGGTCAGCGCTTCCTGGGCGGCGGCGAGGCGGATTCCAGCAGTGGCGCCACCACGGTGAAGGTGGACGGTGACGGTATTTATTTCGCCGCGGACCTGATGTGGCCGGTCACCGACGGCTTCGCCATTGGCGGCACGTTCGGCAACCAGAGCATCGACGCAGACATTGAAGTGGAGCAATCCGGCTTTTTCGGCAGTGCCTCCCGCACCGTCAGCGAGGATGCCCGTGACTTTTATTATGGCCTGCGGGCTCGCTGGGCCATGGGAGAAACCGCTTCCTTCATCGCCTCGTACAACCTTTATAGTTTCGAGGTGGACGACGCCAGTGAGGACCTCGAGTTCGACAGCTTCGGACTCGGCTTCGAGTGGCGCTTCTAAGCGCCCTCCTGCCCGGGTTTTTCAAACAGCAAGTCCCAGACGCCGTGGCCCAGACCGGCGCCACGGCGCTCGAATTTGGTCTCCGGGCGCCAGCCCGGGCGCGCCGCGAAACACCCCTCGCCCGCCGTGTTCACGAAGCCCGCTGAGTCGTTCATCACCGCCATCATGTGC
>DASUNW010000112.1:0-9625 GCA_036276955.1 Alcanivorax sp.
GACCACGCTGGTGCGGTTCGATCCGGTCTATGTCACCCACTTCAAGTGTGATCGCCGCCGGATCGCCGATTATCCCAACCTGAGCGGCCTGCTGCGCGAGCTGTACCAGCTGCCCGGCGTCGCCGGCACCGTGGATATGGAGCATATCCGCAACCATTACTTCCGCAGCCATCCGACGGTGAACCCGCACGGGATCATCTCGATCGGCCCGGAGCAGGATCTTTCCGCCGCCCATGACCGCGACCGGCTGGGTGAACGGGAGATACGGGGCGCCTGAGGGCGCCCCGGAGGACAGCCAACAGGAGGCAACCATGAAAGAGCGTCGCGTACTCAACACGTTCCGTGCCCTGGATACATCCGACGGCGCCGGCGTGCGTCTGAAGCGCGCGCTGGGCCATAACCCGGCGGTGCGGCTGGATCCGTTCCTGATGTTGGACGCGTTCTCCTCCGATAACCCGGACGACTATGTGGCCGGTTTCCCGGCCCATCCGCACCGCGGCTTCGAGACCGTTACCTATCTGGTGGAGGGGCACATGAAGCACCGCGACCACCTGGGTAACGAAGGCGATCTTAAGCAGGGCGGCGTGCAGTGGATGACCGCCGGGCGCGGCATCATCCATGAGGAAATGCCCCAGCAGCAGGACGGTCTGCTGCGCGGCTTCCAGCTGTGGATCAACCTGCCGGCGGCGGAAAAAATGAAGCCGGCCGGTTACCGGGACGTGACCGACACCGAAATGCCGCGTCTGGATTTGCCCGGCGGCGGGCAGGTCAAGGCGATCGCCGGGGAAGTGGCGCTGGATGGTGAAACGCTGACCGCGCCGGTGGTCGGCGGCAGCACCGATCCGCTCTATCTGGACGTGGTCCTGCGCGGGGGCGAAAGCCTCACCGTGCCGGTGAAAAGCGGCTACAACGCCCTGCTGTACCTGTTCGAAGGCGGCCTGACGGTGGGCGACGAAACGGTGCGCCTGGAGCACACCGCCACCCTGAGCGACGGCGACCAGGTCACGCTCGCCGCCGGCAAGCACGGCGCCCGGCTATTGGTGCTGGCGGGCAAGCCGATCGGCGAGCCGGTGGCCCAGTACGGTCCCTTCGTGATGAACACCCAGGAAGAGATCGAACAGGCGCTGCGCGATTACCGGGCCGGCACCCTCGCCGAACCGGCCGCTTAAACTCAACCCTCCAGCCTGGCGTCCAGGGTGATGTCCGCGTTGAGTACCTTGGACACCGGGCAGCCTTCCTTGGCGCCGTTGGCGATTTTCTGGAATTCGGCGTCGTCGATGCCGGGAATTTTGGCCGTCATCTCCAGGTGTATCTTGGTGATGCTGAAGCCGTCGCCGTCCTTGTCCAGGGTCACCTTGGCCTTGGTATCAATGCTGTCGGCGGTGTGGCCGGCGTTGCCCAGTTCCAGGGAAAACGCCATCGAGAAACAGCCGGCGTGGGCGGCGCCGATCAGTTCTTCCGGGTTGGTGCCGGGTTCGTCCTCGAAGCGGGTGTTGAAACCGTAGGGCTGGTCCTTGAGGGCACCGCTTTGCGTGGAAATGGTGCCCTTGCCTTTCTTGATGTCGCCTTCCCAGTGGGCGGATGCGAATTTGTTCATGACACTGTCTCCCGTTACGAATCCACGGGCAGAGTGGGCGCCCGTCCGTGAAGGATAGGTGCTCTCCCGCCGTGCTGACCGTAAAAGAAGGATAAAGGCTAGTCGTCGCCCTCGATGGTCAGCCCGCGGGTGGCGTGATCCAGGCTGGTGGCGTCGGTTTCATTGCCCAGCTTGATCATCAGACGCAGGTCGTTGGGCGAATCGGCGTGGGCGATGGCGTCCTCGTAGGTGATCTCGCCGGCGTCGTAGAGATCGTAGAGCGCCTGGTCGAAGGTCTGCATGTTCTGCTCGCGGGACTTGCTCATCAGCGCCTTGAGCATGTGAATCTCGCCCTTGCGGATGTGATCCGAGACCAGCGGCGTATTCAACAGTACTTCGATGGCGGCGCGCCGGCCCTTGCCGTCCGGGGTGGGGATCAATTGCTGGGCGACGATGCCGCGCAGGTTCAGCGACAGGTCCATATAAAGCTGGTTATGGCGATCCGCCGGGAAGAAGTGAATGATGCGGTCGAGCGCCTGGTTGGCGTTGTTGGCGTGCAGGGTGGCCAGACACAGGTGGCCGGTCTCGGCGAACGCGATGGCATGGTCCATCACCTCGCGGCTGCGCACCTCGCCGATCAGAATCACATCCGGCGCCTGGCGCAGGGTGTTCTTCAACGCCACCTCGAACGACTCCGTATCGATACCCACTTCCCGCTGCGTGACGATACAGCCCTGATGCTGGTGGATGAATTCGATCGGGTCCTCAATCGAGATGATGTGCCCTTTGGAGTTTTTGTTGCGGTGGCCAATCATCGACGCTAGCGAGGTGGACTTACCGGTGCCGGTGGCGCCGACGAAAATCACCAGGCCGCGCTTGGTCATCGCCAGGTCCTTGATCACCGGCGGCAGGCGCAGTTCGTCCACGTTGGGGATTTTGGTTTCGATGCGGCGCAGCACCATGCCCACCAGGTTGCGTTGGTAAAAGGCGCTGGCCCGGAACCGGCCGATGCCCCGGGCGGAAATCGCGTAGTTGCACTCGTGGTGTTCGAGGAATTCCTTACGCTGCTTTTCGGTCATGGTGCTGAGCACGATGTCCCGGGTCATGTCCGGGGTCAGGGCGTTGCGTGTCACCGGCAGCACCTTGCCGTGAATTTTCATGCTGGGTGGCACGCCGGCGGTGATGAACAGGTCCGAGCCGCCTTTCTGCACCATCAGTTTAAGAAGATCTTCGAATTCCATGTGCGTATCCCAATCAGATGGCGTCGGGGTTCTTGGCTTTTTCCTGGGCCGCCTGACGGGCCACCAGGCCTTTCTTCACCAGGCCCTGCAGGCACTGGTCCAGGGTCTGCATGCCCAGGGCGCCGCCGGTCTGGATGGCGGAGTACATCTGCGCCACTTTGTCTTCGCGGATCAGGTTCCGGATCGCGGCGGTGCCGATCATGATTTCGTGGGCGGCGATCCGGCCGCCGCCGTTCTTCTTCATCAGCGTTTGCGAGATCACCGCCTGCAGGGATTCCGAGAGCATGGAACGCACCATGGATTTCTCTTCCGCCGGGAACACGTCCACCACCCGGTCGATGGTCTTGGCCGCCGAGGTGGTGTGCAGGGTGCCGAACACCAGGTGGCCGGTTTCGGCGGCGGTGAGCGCCAGGCGGATGGTTTCCAGGTCGCGCAATTCGCCCACCAGAATAATATCCGGGTCTTCCCGCAGGGCGGAGCGCAGCGCTTCCGAGAAGCCCAGGGTGTCGCGGTGCACTTCCCGCTGGTTGACCAGGCACTTCTTGGATTCGTGCACGAATTCGATCGGGTCCTCGATGGTGAGGATGTGCTCGTAGCGGCTTTCGTTGATGTAGTCCATCATCGCCGCCAGGGTGGTGGATTTACCCGAGCCGGTGGGCCCGGTCACCAGCACGATGCCGCGCGGGAAATCGGAGATCTTCTGGAACACCTTGCCCATGCCCAGATCCTCCATGGTCAGCACCTTGGAGGGAATGGTCCGGAACACCGCCCCGGCGCCTCGGTTCTGGTTGAAGGCGTTAACCCGGAAGCGCGCCACGCCGGGCACGTCGAAGGAGAAGTCGGTTTCCAGGAATTCCTCGTAATCCTTGCGCTGCTTGTCGTTCATGATGTCATAGACGAGCGCGTGCACTTCCTTGTGCTCCATGGCCGGCAAGTTGATCCGGCGCACGTCGCCGTCGACCCGAATCATCGGGGGCAGGCCGGCGGAAAGGTGCAAATCCGAGGCGCCGTTTTTGGCGCTGAAGGCAAGCAGTTCGGTGATATCCATGGGTTTCTGTATTCTTCTCAGTAGATTTTCGCAGGACGGTATAGGTCCTTAAACTAACCGCTCGCCGTGAGCCATTCAATCATGCCCGAAGCCGATACCCCGCTAACCTCGATTCGCGCACGAATCGACGCCGCCTGCGCCGCCGCCGGCCGTGCCCCCGAGAGTGCCGTTTTGCTGGCGGTCAGCAAGACCCGCGGCGGCGCCGAGATCGCCGCCCTGGCCGACCAGGGCCAGCGCCATTTCGGCGAAAACTACCTGCAGGAAGCGCTGGATAAGATGCCCGCCCTGGCGGATCGGGGGCTGGTCTGGCACTTCATCGGCCCGATCCAGTCCAACAAGACCCGCGACATCGCCGCCCATTTCGACTGGGTGCACACCGTCGACCGCGCCAAGATCGCCCGCCGGCTTAACGAACAGCGCCCCGACCACCTGCCGCCGCTCAACGTCTGCATCCAGGTGAACGTGGACGACGAGGCCAGTAAAAGCGGCGTCGCCCTGGACCAGGTCGAGGCGCTCGCCGCCGGCTTCGCCGACTGGCCGCGCCTGCGCCTGCGCGGGCTGATGGCGATTCCCCGCGCCGACAGCGACGACGGCAATCGCGCCGCCTTCCACGCCCTCGCCATGACACTGTCACAATTGCGCAATACAATGCCGGCCCTCGACACCCTCTCCATGGGTATGAGCGCGGACTACACGGTGGCCATTGAAGAAGGCGCCACCCTGGTGCGGCTGGGCACCGCCCTGTTCGGCCCGCGTCCGCCCAAGGACACTCGCTGAAAGGACGACGCAGCTATGGCACAACAACTCATCGGGTTCATCGGCGCCGGTAACATGGCCAACAGTCTGGCGGGCGGCATGATCGCCAAGGGCATCCGCCCGGCCCGCATCTGGATGAGCGACCCCTCCCAGGACCGCCTCGACGAAGTGGCCCAGTTGCACCGTGTCCATGTCAGCCGCGACAACCTGGACGTGGCCCGCCGCGTGGACGTGCTGGTGCTGGCGGTGAAGCCCCAGGTGATGGGCGACGCCTGCGCCGCCCTGCGCGAAATCATCGAACAGCGCCAGCCGCTGATCATTTCGATCGCCGCCGGCGTTACCGTGGACAACCTGCGTGAGTGGCTCGGCGAGGCGCCCATCGTGCGCTGCATGCCGAACACCCCGTCGCTGGTCCAGGCCGGTGCCACCGGCCTGTACGCCGCGCCGGACGTGAGCGCCGAGCAGAAAGAAATGGCTGGGCAGATCCTCGGCGCCGTGGGCCTGACCTTCTGGTTCGAAACCGAAAGCGAGCTGGACGCGGTGACCGCGGTGTCCGGCTCCGGGCCGGCGTACTTCTTCCTGCTTATGGAAGCGCTGATCGACGCCGCCCGGGCCCAGGGCCTGTCCGCCGCCACCGCCCGCCAGCTGGTGCTGCAGACCGCCTGGGGCGCCGCGCAGCTGGCGGTTGCCAGCGAGGACGGGCCCGACGTGCTGCGCCAGCGGGTCACCAGCCCCGGCGGCACCACCGCCGCCGCCCTGCAGGTGTTCGAGGAGGCAGGCCTGCGCGAGCAGGTACAAGCCGCCGTGGCCGCCGCCCGCGAGCGCTCCGAGGAGCTTTCCGGCTAAACGCCGGCAAAAGTTTGAAACCGGGCGCCTTTACCCCAATACTCTGTCGCCACACGAACAGTCTGGAGTCGTCATGAATCCTCAGGGCGCCGCGGTCTTCCTGATTGATTTCGCATTCAGCGTATACATCTTCATCGTTTTGACCCGCTTCGTGCTGCAGTTGGCGCGGGCGGATTTCTACAACCCCATTTCCCAGTTCGTATTGCGCGCCACCAACCCTCTGCTGGCACCGCTGCGGCGTATTATTCCCGGCTACCGGGGTCTGGATATCGCCTCGCTGGTGCTGATCCTGATTCTGATCGTGGTCAAGGCGCTGATGCTGCTGACCATCCAGACCGGCGGGCTGCCGGCGGGCATCGGCCCGCAGTTATTGGTCTACACGCTCAGAGAGCTGGCCTCGCTGATTCTCGACTACGTGTTCTGGGCGGTGCTGGTCCGGGTGATTCTCAGCTGGGTGGCGCCGGACCCGGCCAACCCGGTGGTGCGGGTGGTGATCCAGATCACCGAGCCGCTGATGGCGCCGGTGCGCCGCCTGCTGCCGGACATGGGCGGGCTCGACCTGAGCCCGCTGATCGTGCTGCTGGGCGTGCAACTGCTGAAGATTCTGTTCCAGCTGCATTGACCGGCCGGCGCCCTCCCCGGGCGCCGGTTCAGCCGGCGATCATGGCGCTGGCGCCGCCGTCCACCACCAGAAACTGCCCGGTGATGTGCTTGCCGGCGTCGGAGGCGAACAGTAGCACCGTGCCTTTCAGATCTTCCTCGTCGCCGACCCGGTTCAGCGGCACCCGCGCCGCCAGGGCCTTGACGCCGTGCCGATCGGTCAGATAGCGCGACATCTTGCTGGGGAACACGCCTGGCCCGATGGCGTTGACGGTGATGTTGTAGGCGCCCCATTCCGCCGCCAGCGCCCGGGTGAAGGTGACCACCGCGCCCTTGCTGGTGTTGTAGCCCACCGCCTGCATGAAGTCCCGGCCGCCGCCGTTTGCGACGAAAAGCCGGCGGCTTCGGACACCGGGGTTGCACGGCGCCGGGCTTTGCCCTTTGATGCGCGTTTGATCCGTGAAACGCAGTCGTGGAGCCCTCGAGTGAAAACACAGCCTTGGCAGTTAGAGACCGGCGCCTACCCGTTCTCGATCCGATTCAATCCGCACTACAGCCACCTGGACACCGAACGCCACGTCAACAACGTGGCGGTGCAGAGCTTTCACACTGAGGCGCGCACCCGTTTCCATATGGCCGTGCTCGGCGACCGGGCCTGGTTTTCCGACGACGTGCTGCTGCGCCCGCGCCGCACCGTCACCCACTTTCTGCGCGAAACCCACTATTCCCACGAAGTGACTGCCGCGGTGCGGCTGGTGGCGGTGGAGGACAACACCTACCGTCTGGTGCAGGCGCTGTTCCAGCGCGGTGAATGCGTGGGCGTCCAGGAGTGCCTGATGGGCGCCTGGCGGGAATCCGGCTGGGTGGCGCTGCCGGCACCGGTGCGCCGGGCGCTGGAGGCCGAACAGGTCGGCGGCCAGCCCTTGCTGCCGTGGCCGGAGTTGCCGGCGGAGAGCGAGACCTACGAAGAGGGGCCGCGATCGGTGGCTCTGACCGCGCGCTACGCGGATCTGGACCCGGACCGCCGGCTGGCGGAGCTGGCCCTGGCGCGCTACCTGGAGCAGGCCCGGGCCGGGTCGGTGACCATGCTGCGGCAACCGAATCTCGGGCTGCTGGTGGCGCGCATCGACATCCGCTACCAGCGCTGGGACACCGGCATGGGCGAGGTGGCGCTGAGTTCCGAGCTGGCCGGCATCGGCAACAGTTCCTTCGTGCTGCGCGGGCGCGCCGCCGTGGACCAACGGCCGGTGGCGATGGCGGAGAGCGTGATGGTGCTGATCGACCGCGACACCCATCGGCCCACCCCGGTCACTGACCGGCTGCGCGCCGAAATGGCGGTGCTTGAGCCTACAGCGTGATCTGCTTGCCGCGCGCTTCCTGGCTTTCGATCCAGGCGAGAATGCGGCCGCCCAGTGGCCGCTCGGTGGCCTCGGCCGCCAGCGCCACCGCCTCGCGCAGGGCCTGAATCTCGATGCCGGTATCCAGCCCGCAGCTTTCCAGCAGGTAGACCAGATCCTCGGTGGCCACGTTGCCGGTGGCGCCCGGCGCGAACGGGCAGCCGCCCAGGCCGCCCAGCGACGCATCGAAGCGGCGCACGCCCAGGTCGAGCGCGGCCCAGGCCATGGCCGCCGCCAGGCCGCGGGTGTCGTGCAGGTGCACATAGAAGCGGTCGGCGCCGAACTCACGGATCAGCGGCGCCATGATGTCCTTCATTTGTTGCGGATTACCCGCGCCGATGGTGTCGGCGATCGCCACCTCGTCGCTGCCGGCCTGGAACATGCGCTCGCTGAGGCGTTGCGGCAGGACCACCGGCACCGGCCCGTCGTAGGGGCAGGCGAAGGCGCCGGAAATATAGGTGCGGGTGGCGACGCCGTCGGCGCGGGCGGCTTCGATGATCGCCTCGCAACTGGCCGCCGCCTGCTCCAGGCTCATGTTGAGGTTGCGCTGGTTGAAGGTGTCGGTGGTGGAGAGCACCAGCGCCACGGTCGGGTAACCGGCGTCGCGGGCCAGTTGGTAGCCCTTCAGGTTGGGCACCAGGGCGGTGTAGTGCAGGCTTTCATCCTGGGGCAGCAGCGGCGTCAGCGCCGCCGCGTCGGCCATTTGCGGGATCGCCTTGGGGCTGACGAAACTGACCGGCTCGAGATAACGCACGCCGGCCCGCACCAGGGCGCCGGCGATCGCCGCCTTGGCGTCGGTGCCCACCGTCACCGGTTGATTCTGCAGGCCGTCGCGCAGCCCTACCTCATTGACGATCGCCTTGTCTTTCATTGCCTGCCCATGCCGGAGAGTGAAGGGAAAGAAGTGTGCCACGGCGGCGGGCCGGCTGCATCCAGGCGCGGGGAAGTCAATGGCCCGGCTGGTCCGACAATCAGGCAGGGCGCGTTGTGCCGCCCGCCGGGGCTGGTTAGTGTCAGAGCGTGTTCCCATACGGGCCGGGCCCGGGGCGAGGGAGAAAGGCGATGATTTGGATTCTTTCCGTGGTGCTGGTGGTGGTGGTCCTGATCCCCACCTATGTGACGCTGGCGTTCTACCTGGTGTGGCACTACGACCGCCGCAATTTCCAGGCGCCCCCGACGGAGGGCGAACGGGACCCGCTGCGCGGCGGCGCGGTGGCCCGGGCGATTCTGACGGAAGCGGCCAGCCTCACCTTTCTCACCGGCACCTACCCGCTGCGCCTGCTCCACGACGCTTCGCCCAAGCGGGCCCGCGCCTGTGACCGCCGTCCGGTAGTTCTGGTGCACGGTTACGGCGGCAACAGCGCCAACTTCCTCTGGCTGCAATGGCGGTTGCGGCGTTGGGGCTTCCGCAATGTCTACGCGGTCAGCTACACCCCACCGCACATCAATGCCCGCAAGCTGGCCGCCCAGGTGGCGGCCCATGTGGAGAACGTGCTGGCGCGCACCGGCGTCGAACAGGTGGACCTGGTGTGCCATTCCATGGGCGGGCCGCTGACCCGCTATGCCCTGAAAAACCTGGGTCTGGCGGGCAAAGTGAATAAAGTGATCACCCTGGGCAGCCCGCATTACGGCACACGCATTTCCTCGCTGTTCCCGGCCCGGGGGGCGGCCGCGCAGATGCGCTATCGCAGCCCCTTCGTGGAAGAGCTGGCGGAAGGCGGCCAATGCCCGGGGGAGGCCCGCTTCTACTGCTTCTACTCAGAGCTGGATAACTTTGTCATGCCGGCCTCCACCGCCACCCTGGCGGACGCGGAGGAGAACCTGCATCTGCCCTACCTGGGCCATTGCGCCTTGCTGTACAGCCCGAGGGTGGCGCGGGCGGTGTGCGAGCGACTGAAGGCGGATTGAGCTGGAACGATTATGAGCTGGCTCAATATTGCCCTCGGCGTGGTTCAGTAGCATGGTAGGGAGAAAACACCCAGAAGGAGTCCACCATGAGTGAATATGGCGCCACCGTTGCCTGGCATCTGCGCCCGCGAGCCAGCTTCGATTACGAAACCTTCGACCGCTCCCATGAATGGACCTTCGCCGGCGGTGAAGTGGTGCAGGCTTCCGGCTCGCCGGAATACTTCGGCACCGCCTCGCGCGTCAATCCGGACGA
>DASUNW010000113.1:0-30676 GCA_036276955.1 Alcanivorax sp.
ACGGTTGCTGCTGTTTTCATGTGGATCTCCTTTCTGATTCTTGGCGTGAGCCGATCACTGGCAACTCGCCTTCAGTTAGTGGCCACTATTATCACCCGGATGGGCGGTGAAAGTTGTATAACGCTGTTAAAAGCGTTCTGCCTTTGAACCAGATCACCAGAACTACGACATCAGAACGGCAATCGGCTTGGCTCTATAACCCTTTGTTAGCTCACTTTGCCGGTGGTGCGTACCCGCCGGCTGGTGGCGGGCAGGTTCGCTTGTTTGGCTTTGCGGGCGGCTTTGAGACGCCGGTCGATGACGTTCTTGCCGGCGATGATCAGTCCCAGCCCGATAAAGGCGCCCGGTGGCAGTACCGCGAACAGGAAGCCGGGGTAATCGGGGAACACCTCCAGGCGCCAGCCGGCGGCGACCGGGCCGAGCAATAGCTGCATGTTGTCGAACAGCGTGCCCTGGCCGATCAGCTCGCGCATGCCGCCGAGAATCACCAGAATGACCAGGAAGCCGGCGCCCATCATGAAGCCGTCCAACAGCGAGGGCAGCACCGGGTTCTTACTGGCGAAGGCGTCGGCCCGGCCCAGCACGGTGCAGTTGGTCACGATCAAGGGAATAAAAATCCCCAGGATTTCATAAAGCTCGAAGGTGAAGGCGCGCATCAACATTTCGATCACCGTGACCAGGGCGGCGATGATCATCACGAAGGCCGGCAGTCGCACCGCGTCGGTGACATAGGCGCGAATCAATGACACCGCCCCGTTGGAGCCCATCAGCACCACCAGCGTGGCCAGCCCCAGGCCCAAAGCGTTGACCACCGTGCCGGTCACCGCCAGCAGCGGGCACAGGCCGAGAATCTGGACGGTGGCCGGGTTGTTGTTCCACAGCCCGTCCAGGGTGATTTTCCGATAGTCGGTGTCAGCCACGGCAGGTCTCCCTCGCGGTGTCGGATGTGTCGGCCGGTGCCTGGAACACTTGCTCTTTGTGATCGCGGAAATAAAGCAGAGCGCGGTGCACGGCGCCTACCACCGCGCGCGGTGTGATGGTGGCGCCGGTGAAGCTGTCGAAGGTGCCGCCGTCTTTTTTCACCGCCCAGCCGGCACTATCCGGATTGGCCAGGGAATGGCCGTTGAAGGAGGTAATCCAATCGGATTTACGCCGTTCTATTTTGTCGCCCAAGCCTGGTGTTTCGTTGTGCGGCGGAACCACCCGTACACCCAGCACGCGGCCATCGGCGTCCACGCCCACGATCAGGTCAATGGCGCCGCCATAGCCGTCCGGGGCGGTGGCCTCCAGCACCGCGCCGACCGGTTCGCCGTCGCGACGTGCCCGGTAGAGGTGTTGTGTGCCGTTGCCCAGCAGAGGATCGCGTACCGCGATGCGGTCGCGGATCAGCACGTTATCGTGATGATCGTCCGGCATCACCTGGGCCAGGGAATCGATCAGCGCGCTTTGTCGATTGCACTCCACGCGCTGCAGGGTGGCCTGGTTGGTCAGTGCCAGGGCGGCGGCGGTGCCGATGGCGAACAGGCCCAGAATCACGGCGTTGCGGGTGATCGCCTGGCGTATCATGGGTTGGCCCCCTTGTTCGCCTTGCGGTGTCCGTAAGCGCGCGGCTGGGTGTAGTAATCAATGAACGGCGCCGCCAGGTTGAGCAGCAGCACGGCGAACGCCACCGCGTCCGGATAGCCGCCGAAGGTGCGGATCACCCAGATCAGCAGGCCGATCAGCAAGGCGTAGATAAAACGGCCCAGGCGGCTGGTGGCGGCGCTCACCGGGTCGGTGGCGATAAAAAACGCGCCCAGCATGGCGCCGCCGGAGAAAAGGTGGAACAGCGGGCCGGCGAAACGGGCCGCGTCGACTTGATGGGCGACCAGTGCCGGCAACGCCAGGCCGACGAGGAACGCCACCGGTATCTGCCAGGTGATGATGCGACGCGCCAGCAGATAGAGGCCACCCAGCAAGAACGCCAGATTGACCGTTTCCCAGCCGGGGCCCGCCACGTGTCCGGCGAGAATCTCCCGCCCGGCCAGCGCGTCGGCGTCGCCGGCCCAGGTGCGGAAGGTGTCCAGCGGCGTGGCGCCGGTGAACGCATCCGCCGGCGTCTGGCCGAGGAACAGGGCGAGGCTGTCCGCCAGGGCGGGGGGCTCGCCGGGCGCGATCCACTGGGTCATCGCCACCGGGAACGAGATCAACAGCAGCACATAGCCGATCATGGCGGGGTTGAAGGGGTTCATGCCCAGGCCGCCGTAAAGCTGCTTGGCCACCACGATGGCAAAGCCGACGCCGATCAGGGTCAGCCACCAGGGGGCGGTGGGCGGCAATGCCAGGCCCAGAAGCACGGCGGTGACCACGGCGCTCCAGTCCCTCAGATAAAACGCCACCGGTTTGCCCCGGGCGCGCAGGAACAAGGCTTCGCAGGTGACCGCGACCAGCACCGCCCACAGCACATTGAGCAGGCTGCCGAGGCCGAATTGCCAGACCAGCACCGCCAGACCGGGCAGGGTGGCGTAGACCACCTGGCGCATCACCGCGCCGGTGTCGCTTTGCCGGCTGGTGTGCGGCGAAGGGGCGTTGATCAGGCTCATTCTTCCACCAGCCCTTGTTCTTCCACGGCGGTTTTCAACGCCAGGCGGGTCAGTTGCGCGTGTTCTTGCAAAGCGTCCAGTTCCGAGTTCAGGGTTTCCAGGGTGTCCGCGTCCGAGGTGTCGCGCCGCCGCGCCAGTTCGTCGGCCTTGTCGCGCAGGGCGCTTTCCGCCCGGGCGGCGTCCAATTTCAATGTCTTCAGGTCCTTGCCGGTGCGCGCGAGGATATCGGCCTTGGCCTGTTCCATCAGGGCATCCAGGGCGTCGCGGCTGTGGTTCGCCTTGCCCTTGAGCTTCTCGACCTTGGTGTGCATCGCCGTGATCGCCTCATCGCTTTCCTGGCCGCCGCGTTCGGCGCGCTCCAGGGCGGCGTGGGCTTCCTTGTATTGTTTGTGGGCGATGTTGTAGGCGGTTTTCAGTGCCTTCAGACGTTTCTGCCTCTTGGCCGCGCCCTCGGTGTCGACCGCTGGTGCGCCGGCCGCCGGATCGGCAGGTGCGCTGCTTGCGTCCGGTATGGGTGGCGGCGTGGGGGCGGGCGCCGCCGGCGCGCCGGCCTTGGCATCACGCAACGCCGCTTTGGCGCGATCCGCCTCGGCCTTGAGGCTATCGGCGCGGGCGCGCAGCTCGGCGGCGTTGTCTGTCTCCTGGGCTTCGGCGGTTTTCGCCGCCTTCACCGCAGCCTTGTAGGCGCTGGACGCCTGGCCCACTTCTTTTTTGAGCGCCGCCAGCTTCTCATCGCCGGCGCCCGGGTTGCTGTCCGCGGGGGCTTCCTGTTTTTTACGGTTCGCTTCCAGGCGGGCGCGACGGCGCGCTTCTTTTTCGGCCTGCTCCTGCTCCAGCCGCGCCTGGCGGGCCTCGAAGCGTTCGCGGGCACGATCCGCCTTGATTTGCTCGGCGGTCTGGGTGCGAATTTCCCCTTTGGCGTAGCGGTAATACTGCACCAGGGGAATATGGCTGGGGCACACATAGGCGCAGGCGCCGCACTCGATGCAGTCCATCAAATTGTGGTGCTGGGCGCGCTCGAAATCGTCGGTTTTCGCGTACCAGTAAAGCTGTTGCGGCAGCAGATTGGCCGGACACACCTCGGCGCAGGCACCGCAGCGGATGCACGCTTGCTCCGGCGGCGGCTCGGGCAGCTCTTCGGTGCTGGCGGCGATCACGCAGTTGCTGGTCTTGACCAGCGGCACCGACGGATCGTGCAGGGTGAAGCCCATCATCGGGCCACCCATCACCAGGCGGCCGAGCCGGCCCCTGTCGACGCCGGCGTGGCGCAGCAGGTCCGCCACCGGGGTGCCCAGCCACACTTCGTAGTTGCCGGGCCGGGCCACCGCGTCACCGGTGACTGTGGTGATCCGCGACAGCAAAGGCTCACCGTCGCGCACCGCGCGCTTCACCGCCCAGGCGGTGCCCACGTTCTGGCACACCACGCCGCATTGGGCGGGAATGCTGCCGCTGGGGACTTCCTTGCCGGTGAGCAGTTGGATCAACTGCTTTTCGCCGCCGGACGGGTATTTGGTCGGCACCACGCGGATTTCGATGTCGCTGTCCGCGCAGGCGGCGCGCAGGGCGGCGATGGCTTCGGGTTTGTTGTCCTCAATGCCGATCAGGGTGTCGTGGGGGTTAAGCAGGTACTGCAGGATTTGAATACCGGTGACGATCTCGCCCGCGCGCTCGCGCATCAGGCGGTCGTCTGCGGTGATGTAGGGCTCGCATTCCACCGCGTTAATGATCAGTTGCTCGACGCGCTGGTGGTCGCCCAGATTCACTTTGACGCTGGTGGGGAAGCCGGCGCCGCCAAGGCCGGCGACCCCGGCGTCGCGCAGCATAGCGACCAGTTTGCCCGGGCCCAGGCGGGTGTGATCGGCCACTGGTTGGCGCGGTGCCCATTGGTCCTCGCCGTCCGGCTCAAGCACGATGCACAGCGCGTCCATGCCGGAGGGGTGCTGAATCGGGCGCGGCCCCAGGGCCACCACGGTGCCGGAAGTGGGCGCGTGCAGCGCGGCGCTGACGGCGCCGGCGGGCTCGGCCAGCATCTGTCCTTTCAAGACCCGGTCACCCACCGCGACGATGGGCCGTGCCGGGGCGCCCAGATGCATATTCAGGGGCAGCACCAGTTGCGAGGGGCGTGGCCCCGGGGCAATCGGCGTCTGGTTGGACACTGCCTTATGTTCGGCCGGATGCACACCTTTCATAGATTGACCACCTCAATACGCTGTTCCGGGCGGCGGCCGATGCCGGCGGGGCGGTCCCAGGTCCAGGTGGCCAGGGTCACAGGGCGCTCGATCATATCGATGCAGTCCACCGGACAGGGCTCCACGCACAGGTCGCAGCCGGTGCACTCGTCGGCGATCACCGTGTGCATTTGCTTGGCGGCGCCGACGATGGCGTCCACCGGGCAGGCCTGGATGCACTTGGTGCAGCCGATGCATTCGTCCTCGCGAATGTAGGCCACGCGTTCCACGCTGGCGTCCTCGGCGCCTTCGTTATCCAGCGGCAGAACCTCGCGACCGAGCAGCTCGGACAGCGCTTCCACGGTGGTCTCGCCGCCGGGCGGGCAGAGGTTATGTTCCTCGCCTTCGGCAATGGCTTCTGCGTAGGGGCGACAGCCGGGGTGGCCGCACTGGCCGCACTGAGTCTGCGGCAGCAGGGCGTCGATCTGCTCGACGATCGGGTCGCCTTCCACCTTGAATTTTTCCGAGGCGTAGCCGAGCAGGGCGCCGAACAGGGCGGCCAGGCCGAGCAAAGCGGCGATGGCGATCAGTACCGTGGTCATAACTTGATCAGCCCGGAAAAGCCCATGAACGCCAGGGACATCAGGCCGGCGGTGATCAGTCCAATGCTGGGCCCGCGGAATGCCTCCGGCACATCCGCCACGGCGATGCGCTCACGCATGGCGGCGAACAAAATCAGCACCAGCGAGAAGCCCAGCGCGGCGCCCAGGCCGTAGGTCAGGGAACTCATGAAGGTGGCGTCGGTTTGCCGGACATTCAGCAACGCCACGCCCAGCACCGCGCAGTTGGAGGTAATCAGGGGCAGGAACACGCCCAGCACCCGGTACAGCAGCGGGCTGGCTTTCTTGACGAACATCTCGGTGAACTGCACCGCCACCGCGATCACCAGGATAAAACTGATGGTGCGCAGGTACTGAAGCTCGAACGGCACTAGAATATAGGCCCAGGTGAGGTAGGCAAGCACCGATGACAGGGTCAGCACGAAGGTGGTGGCCAACGACATCCCCATGGCGGTCTCCACTTTATTGGAGACGCCCATGAACGGGCACAGCCCGAGAAACTGCACCAGGACGAAATTGTTAACCAGCACCGCGCTGATCAGGATGAGAAGGTATTCGGTCATCGATTACGGTCGGTCCGAGATTGGGAAGGGCGAGTTTAGCAAAATTTTCCGTTTCCGAGGTGTTCGGCTGAGCCCCGCGTCATGACTCGTCTGCACAGCCGCGACCTGGCAGTCAGGCGGGACGGCGCGATGTGAGCTGGCGAACCGGGGGTGACGCCCCGTTGCCCGATCCGGTAGCGTGACCCGTTCACGAATTTACATACCCTCCGTAAAACGTCTGGGAGATCTCTATGACGACTTTAAAGCAAGTGAGCCTGATGGTTCTGTTGGCCTTTGGCCTCGGCGCCACCGCCACCGCCCAGCAAGCGGCCCCCGGACAGCAGCGGGGTGACCAGGTGGACCAGCTGGATAAGATGGTCGACCTGAGCGACGACCAGAAGCAGAAACTGCGTGAAATGATCAAGGATTCCGAAAGTAAGATCACGGAAATGCGCACCGAAGCGCAGCAACTGCAGCAGGCCCTGAGTGACCAGATCGGCCCGGACTACGACGAAGGCGAAATCCGGGATAATGCGCAAGAGCTGGGCGAGCTGACCGGCGACGTGACCGCCGAGAGTGTTCTTCTGCAGGCCCGCATCCAGGACACGCTCACCGAAGAGCAGCGTGCCACTCTGGAAAAACGCGCTCAGCAGCAGCGTGAGCAGATGCGCAAAATGCAGGAGCAGATGCGTCAGCAACAACAGAAGGGTGGCCAGTAACCCCGCTGTCCGTTCCGCGCCCCGAGCGGGCGCCACGGAACCAAGAAACCGCGGCCTGTTGGTCGCGGCTTTTTCATTTCACCATGATTCCATAATATCCAGGATCTGAAACGCGCTCACATTCCGGACAACCTGCGGTACTCCCCGGGCGCCTGCCCGAACCACCGCCGGAACGCACGGGTGAAACTGGCCGTGTCGCCGTAGCCCAGCTGCGGCGCGATCTCGTCGAGTTTCATCCGGGTGTCTTGCAGCAGCTGCACGGCCAGTTGGCGGCGCTCCGCTTCGACGATGTCGCGGAAACTGGTGCCTTCTTCTTCAAGCCTGCGCCGCAGGCTGCGCGGCGCCATGGCTAGGTGCTGCGCGACTTCTTCGATTGACGCGGCCAGGTCCAGCGGCCCCAGGATGAGCTGGCGGACCTGGCCGGCCACGCCGCCGACCTGGCGCCGCTTGAGCTGGGCGCGACACTGGTCCTCCAACAGGCGCACCAGGTGGGCGTCGTACATCGGCAACGGGATCTCGACATCCTCCCGCCGCAGCACAATGGCGTTGCGAGTGCTGCCATAGCGCGGCGCAATACCGCACAAGGCCTCGATGCGCGCGACGTGCGCCGGCGCCGGCGCCGGCCCTTCATACTCCAGACCACACTCGCGAATACCGGACAGGCTGAGTTCCGTGAGTAGATTGACCGTGGTACCGGTATCACGCTCCAGCAGAAACTGGCGCAGGTGCTGCGGAATGGCGCCGGGATCGGCGCAAAAAGCGAGCTCGCGTTCGTCGATCACCGACCAGAAGCGACAGTAAGCCGTGCTCAACGGCAGGTAGCGCAGAGATCGCTCGATCCCATCGCGCAGCGTGCGACTTGTGCGCAGCGCGAATCCCCAGGTGCCGAACGTGGCGACGTTGTATTGCATGCCCAGTTCGAAGCCCAGCGCCGGCACCTGTGGCAGCGCCAGGATCAGGTTCTCGATCAGGCGCATTTCCTGCTCGCGGGAGATCAGCACATCCGCGTCGCGCAGCTTTGCCTCGGTGATGTCAGTACCAAGCAGACAGGTCTCGGCGTCGACGCCGTAACGCGTCGCGAAGTTGACCATCACCTGGGCAATGGCGATCGGATGTAGAACACTCGTCTGCGCTGCCATGCCCTTTACGGAGATACTCGCCTCCTCTACTTGGCCGGATATGCCCTGCCGAAGGCCGGCAATGCGCTGTTGCCCATCGCCGGCGGCCTCTAGATTGGAGGCTCGTCAACGTGAACTCGGAGTGACCCATGGAGCAGGACCTGAGTGTGCTGAACAGGCAGGCAATTGCCATCTCGAAGAAGTATACAGGTGGTCTCGCGTGGCCAACAGTCATCCTGGTGGCGCTCGTGCTGATGGCCTTTGTCGCCAACCTCTGGCTGTTCGTGGCCGGCCTGGTTCCGCTGTGGGCAGCGACGCTGATCTATGCCGTGCTGACGTATATGTCGTACACGCCGCTGCACGAGGCCGCTCACGGCAACATCCACGGCAGTCACAAGCGGTTGCAATGGCTCAACGATCTCTGTGGTTACCTCGTCGCGCCGCTGATCATGGTTCCCTATTCCACGCATAAGGTGGAGCACTTCACCCACCATCGTTATACCAACCAGCCGGACAAGGACCCGGACTTCATCGTCAGCGGTATGCGTCACGGCTTCTTGGCCTTCATCGTCCACGGCTTCAAGTTTCTGTGGACGCAGAACACCTTCCTGTTCCGCGACCACTGGGCGGCGATGCCGCGGCGCGAGCGTGCCATCTACTTCGCCGAAGTGGCGCTGGCGATCGGTTGGCGCCTGGCTTTCCTGGCGCTTTTCCCGACCGTGTCGACCCTTGTGTTACTGATCGCAGGCTTTCTGCCCGGCGGCTTATTCACCGCCTATTGGTTCGCCTACCGCCCGCACTTGCCGTACGAAGAGCCGGCGCGCTATCGAAACACCAACAGCCTGATCATGCCGGTCTGGATGAAACCCCTCGAGTGGTTCTGGCTCGGCCAGAACCTGCACTCGATCCACCACGCGTTTCCCCGCGTGCCGTTCTATCACTACCACGCGCTGTTCCGCGAAATCGAGCCAGTCCTGCGCGCGCATGGGGCGCCGGTGATCGGCATCTTCAATCGCAGGCCGGTACGTGGGTAACAGCCGGTTGTGGGGGCGGGCCCCGCCCGCGTAAGGGAGCGAAACTCCCGGCAGGATCCCAAAGACCGATCCAACGACAGCGTAAAGAGCCTCTCTGGCATCACGCCGGCCGCTGAAACCGGCCCGCTTGCAAGGCAAGCTCCCACAACCCCGGCTTCCTGGGGCCGCATCTTGCAAAAGATGGCGACTATACTTCGGCGTCGTCGCGGAGCAGGAATTCGATATCCGCGCCGGTGCTGTCCAGGTGTTGGATGCGGGCCGGGCTGCCTTCGTCGCTGAGGGTGATCAGGCCGATACCCGCGCCGTTCCAAAGGCGCTCGCCGGCGTCGCTGTGGTCGGGGACATAGGGCGACACGCTCAAGCGGCGCCGCTTGGTGAACCAGTTGAGCGGCGAGCGCGGTGAGTAGAGCCAGCGGTTGAGTCGGTCGAACAGGGTTAACAATTTGTGGGGAAAACTGTTTTTCAGGCCACTGTCGGTGAGCTGCCAGACATCGGGGCCGTGGTCGCGCTGACGAATTCGCACTTTATAGGCGAAGGAGTAATGCACGTCGCCGGACAGAATCACGTAATTGCCCGGCGTTTTGGAGTGACGGAAAATATTCAGAATCACCCGCGCCGCGCCGCGGTGGGCCATCCAGTTTTCCGCGTCCACGGTCAGCGGTTTGCCGGCCAGCGTGAACAGCTTTTGCACCGTTTCGATAAGTTTGACGCCGAAAATCGGTGCCGGCGACACCACCACCACCGACGACTCGCCGAGCAGCGCCTGCTGCAGTTCGGTGAGGGCTTCCCAACCCATCAGCCCGGACGGTCGGTCGGCCCGCCGTTCACTGCGCCAGCGGCGGGTGCGGGTGTCCAGGACCACCAGTTTGGGCGAGCCGGGCAGGTTGTAGTGCCAGTGTTCGAACGCCAGCAGGGTGTCGATGACCTGGCCCTGCAGCGGGTGCGAGAGAGCATTGTCCGGTGTTCTTTGCCGTAGCAGCCTGTCCACTTCGGGCAGCACGGTCTCGAAGGCATCGGGGTCATTGCCCCAACCCTGGAATAGCAAATAGCCGATCAGGGCGTTGCCGATGATCTGGCGGGAAAACGGGTGGCCGTAGGCGGATGCTTCCCAGGCGGCGGTAAGGTTCCAGTCGTCGGTGATGTCATGGTCGTCGAAAATCATCAGCGTTGGGAGCTGGGCCATGACCCGGGCGACCGCCGGCAGATCCTCGACGAAAGCGTCCACGGCTTCTTTGTGGCGCGGGTAGTACTCCCGGTCGCGATCTTCCAGCGCCGGCTCCGCCGGGTCGATCAAGCGCCACGGCAGCGGCGACCAGACCAGCAAGTACATGGCGCTGACCTCCGCCAGGGTGATCAGGTGGCGGTGGGCGTTGTCGGCGGTAAACACCGGCTTGCGGACGCCACCGAAAAAGCGTTCGCGCAGGTCGCGGTTGGATTTCAGCGCCGGCAGCAGCCGCTCGCGGCGATGGTTGTCCGGGTGGCCGTAGAGTTCTCCGCCGCTGGAGACACTGGCGCCGCGTAGCTGTTCGTCGTGGAGGCCGAGAGTGGCGATCATCGCCTGGATGGCGGTCAGCATCGGCGCGCTGACGTCATCCACGTACACCTGGTCACCGGTGAGCAGCAGCAGGGCGGGCCGGGCCGCCACGTCGAGCGGGGCGGCGGCGAGCAACTGATCCGCCCGCACCATGCCGTCGCGCTCCTTATGGTGCGGTTTGCGGCAGGAGCCGTACAGAAGCTGACGGCGACGGCTGTGCAGCACGAAGGCGGGATGCCGCTGGCCCGGGTAGAGCAGGTGCGGCGCCCAGTCGGCGATGCCTCCCTGACCTTCGATGATCAGGTCATAGCCGACCAGGGTGTCCTCGGGCAGCGGCGTGTCCAGCGCCACGTCAATAAGATGCACATGGGCGCGGTCACCCAGTGGCAGGGTGTGGCACCGGTCGCCGCTCAAGGACAGAGTGCGGCTCGGGTGCTGACTGTCGCGCTCGTAAAGCAGCAGGCGCAAATCCAGCGATCCCAGACCGACCAGCCATAGCACCAGGCGGTCAGGCGCCACCCGTCGAAGAATCGGCCCGCTCAACACCGGGGTGTCATCGGTGCGCCCTAAGCGTTCCACGCGGCCATCAGTCACGGATGGCGAGCACCGTATAAGGCGCCTCGCAGGGTGCGCGTGCCTCGCCGGGCGCGATACTGCCCAGCCCCAGGTGGCGGTCATTGTCGTAGGCCACGAACAGGCGGGTGTCGTCGAGCACGGCCAGACCTTCCGCTTTGTGCTCGAAGACCATAGGCGCGCCGTCCTCGCCGGCGACCAGGTCCGGTGGCGTTTGGCTATAAAAGCCGTCCAGCGAGACCGACCAAAGGTAGCCGCCGATTTGCTCGTCGCCCTGGCCGTTTTCGGTTTCGAAACTGGTGAGCAAATACAAGCGGTCGTGATGCGGGTCGTATTCCAGGCTGGACAGACCACAGCGATGATCGACCTGCGGATCGCCATCCGGGTCGAACTGATAAAAGCGCCGCAACTTGTCGGTGAGTTGCAGATTGTCGTCTTCGACACGGTAATGGGCGCCGACTACCAGCGAGACGTAGTCGAAATCGTCATGGGCCTGACCCATTTCGCGCACCCCGAACAGCAGCAGGTCGTCGTCGCCACGCCCGGGGACCGCCGCCAACCCCTCGATTTTGAAGTACGGGGTGCCGATGGCTTCGCTGAGTTTGTCGCGCAACTCCAGCGATCCGAGTACGCCATCGCGGGGGTCGGGGTCCACCGCCGCCACCCGATCCGGCTCGCCGAGCGGCCAGATCAGAAGGTGGTTGTAGGCATTCAGATCATGGCTTTCCAGGTCGATCCGATCGAATCCCGTGGTGGCGAGAACATGGTCGCCTTGGGCCGTGAGCGCGAAATCCTCGTACTTGCGGGTGCGTAGCAGGAGTTCATGGGTGTAGTAGGTAAGCGTTTGGTCGTCGATGCCATGCGCGGTAACGTCGACCGCGAATACCGAAGAGCGGTGGGCGCCGGGGACCGGTTTATCGCTAGCCAGTATCAGTCGCTGGCCGTCAAACACCACCGCGGAGACTTCGGCGTTGACCTCCTGGCCACCTGGATCGGTCAGACCGGGGGGGAAGCAACGTAATGTGCCGTGAGTGAGTACGTGCGCCTTGAGCATCGTGCCTCCAGTATCGTCTATGTGTCCCGTCCATCCCTCTGAACAAGTCGGCTAGCGCACCTCCATGCCGGGCTGGGCGCCGTCGTCCGGGCTGAGCAAGAAGATGTCGTCGCCGCCGGGGCCGGCGGCCAGCACCATGCCCTCGGACACGCCGAACTTCATCTTGCGCGGCGCCAGGTTGGCCACCAGCACCACCATGCGGCCTTCCAGCTCTTCAGGACGGTAGTTGCTCTTGATGCCGGCGAACACGTTGCGCTCACCGAGCTCGCCCACGTCCAGGGTCAGTTGCAGCAGCTTGTCGGCGCCTTCCACCGGCGCCGCCTTGGCGATGCGGGCGGCGCGCAGTTTGACCTTGAGGAAGTCGTCGAGGGTGATGGTGTCGTCTTCCTCGGCGGCCTTGGCGGCGGGCGCCTCCTGGGTTGCCGCCGACGCCGCTGGATTGGTGTCGCGGGAATCGGCCAGCATCGCTTCGATATGGTCCATGTCGACCCGCGACAGCAGCGGCTTGAACTTGTTGATCGGATGGTCGATCAGCAGGGTGTCGGCGTCCGCCCAGGTCAGCGGCGGGATGTCGAGGAAGGCTTCGGCACGCTCCGCCAGACCCGGAAGCACCGGTTTGAGGTAGAGAATCAGCAGACGGAACACGTTCAGGGCGGTGGTGCAGATCGCCAGCACCTCGTGGTCCTTGCCGTCTTCCTTGGCCAGGGTCCAGGGCGCCTTGTCGGCGATGTAGCCGTTGGCGTGGTCCGCCAGGGCCATGATTTCGCGCATCGCCTTGCTGAACTCGCGTTGTTCGTAGAAGGCGGCGATGCGGCCGGCCGCTTCCTGGGCTTCGCGGGCCAGCAGCGGGTTGTCCAGGTCGTCACCCAGCCGGCCGCCGAATTTCTTGACGAAATTACCGGTGCGGCTGGCGATGTTGACCACCTTGCCGACCAGGTCGGTGTTCACGCGCTGGGCGAAGTCTTCCAGGTTGAGATCGAAGTCGTCCACCCGGCTGTTCAGTTTGGCGGCGAAGTAATAGCGCAGGTATTCCGGATCCAGGTGATCCAGATAGGTGCGCGCCATGATGAAGGTGCCCCGGGATTTGGACATCTTGGCGCCGTTCACGGTGACGAAGCCGTGGCTGAAGATGGCAGTGGGCTTGCGCAGCCCGGCGCCGTCCAGCATCGCCGGCCAGAACAGGCCGTGGAAATTGATGATGTCCTTGCCGATGAAGTGGTACAGCTCGGCGTCGGAATCCGCTTTCCAGTAGTCGTCGAAGTCGATGCCCTCGCGCTCGCAGAGATTCTGGAAGCTGGCCATGTAGCCCACCGGCGCGTCCATCCACACATAGAAGTACTTGCCGGGGTAGCCGGGGATCTCGAAGCCGAAGTAGGGCGCTTCCCGGGAGATGTCCCAGGGCTGCAGGTCTTCCATCCACTCCTGGAGCTTGTTGGCCACGCCTTCCTGCAGCGAGCCGGAGCGGGTCCATTCGCGCAGCAGCGGTTCGAACTTGGGCAGGTCGAAGAACAACTGGGTGGTTTCTTTCTCCACCGGCGTGGCGCCGCTCACCGCGGAATAGGGCTCGATCAGCTCCGACGGTGAATAGGTGGCGCCGCAGGCTTCGCAGTTGTCGCCGTACTGGTCGGCGGTCTTGCACTTGGGGCAGGTGCCGCGCACGAACCGGTCGGCCAGGAACATGCCTTTTTCCGGGTCGTAGAGCTGGGTAATGGTCTTTTCAAGGATGTAGCCGGCGTCCTTGTTGCGCTGGAAAATCATTTCCGAGAGCGCTTTGTTCTCCGGACTGTGGGTGCTGTAGTAGTTGTCGAAGCGGATCTGGAAGGCGGCGAAATCGCGTTCGTGTTCGGCTTTCACCTGGTCGATCTGCTGCTCCGGCGTGATGCCTTTCTCTTCCGCCTTGAGCATGATCGCGGTGCCGTGGGCGTCATCGGCGCAGACGTACAGGCACTGCTCGCCGCGCAGCTTCTGGAAGCGCACCCAGATGTCGGTCTGGATGTATTCCAGGAGATGGCCCAGGTGAATCGGGCCGTTGGCGTAGGGCAGGGCGCTGGTGACCAGTATCTTGCGGGGTGCTTCGCTCATGGAAAACTTCAACGTCGGCAGAGAAACGAGTCGCCATGATACTGGCCCGCGCCGGCCATTTCATCCATCGCGATCAGTCGCCGCCGGAGGACAGCGCCCGGTTGCGCTGTAGCGCCTCCAGCACTTGGGAACGCGACACCGGTTTGCTGAGATAATCGTCGACGCCGGCGTCGCGGGCTTTTTGCACATAGTCGCCGGCGGCATGGGCCGACAGGGCGATGATCCAGCATGGATCCACGTCCCGCTGCTGCTCGAACAGGCGGATCTCACGGGTGGACTGGTAACCGTCCATGACCGGCATTTCGCAATCCATGAAGATCACGTCCCAGTTGCCGGGCCGTTCATTGACCCGGCGCAGGGCCTGGGCACCGTCGTTGAGCAGGGTGGCGTGAATACCGATGGAGCGCAGGATGCTGTCGATCACCAGCTGGTTGACGGCGTTGTCTTCCACCACCATCACGTTCAGGCGGCGCAGGCCCAGATGCTCCGAGGTACTGCCCGGTGCGGCGACGGCGGGTTCGGCCTGGTCGAGCCGTTCCTGCAGCTGGGTGGAAAGCGTGTGCTTGAGCGCCCGGGAGGACACCGGCGTCTCCACCAGCAGCATGTCGCCGGGCAGCTCGCCGGTGATTTCCGCGCCGGTGGCCTGCAGGATCAACAGCGGCGGATCGCCGAGCCGTTTTCGGATGTCGAGCAGTGCCTCTCGCCGGGCCAGGTTGGCCTCAGAGGCGAGCAGGATGTCCGCCCGGGGCGCGTCCGCGCTGAGCCCCGCCAGCGCCTGTTCGCAGTCCGCGAACTCGATCACGCTCAGCCCCCAGCGGGCCATCAATTGGGAGAGGCTGAGCGACAGGGAGGCGTCTTCGTTGATCATCATCACCTGGTGGCCGGCGAGCGGGTTCTTCTCGCGGCTGGCGGCGCCGACCCGGGTCGGCAGGGTGATCCAGAAGGTGGCGCCGCGCCCCAGCGAACTGGACACGCCGATCTCGCCGCCGAGCAGCTCGGTGAGCCGTTTGCAGATGGTCAGGCCGAGCCCGGCCCCCTGGGATTTGTGGCGGCTGCCCCGATTGCCCTGGCTGAACACCTGGAACAGGTTCTGCTGCTGGGCTTCGTCCAGGCCGATGCCGGTGTCCACCACCTCCAGCATCATCACGCAGTGGCCCTCGCCGTCGGGGGGTTGGCGCACGCTCAGGTGCAACGCCACCTGGCCCCGGTCGGTGAATTTGTAAGCGTTGCTGAGCAGGTTGGTGAGCACCTGCTTGACGCGAATCGGGTCGGTGTGGATGCGCTGCGGCACGCGGGAATCGATGAAGGTGTACAGCGGTACCCGGGTTTCCGCTGCCCGCAGCGAAAACAGCCGCACGCAGTCGTCCACCAGGTGCTCCACGTCCACTTCCTGGTATTCCAGCTCCAGCTTGCCGGATTCGATGCGTGAATAGTCGAGAATGTCGTTGATCACCGTCACCAGCGACTGGGTGGACTGGTAGATGGTGTCCACATACTGCGCCTGCTGGCCACTCAGCGCGGTCCGGCGCAGCAGATCGGTCATGCCGATAATGCCGTTCATCGGCGTGCGGATCTCGTGGCTCATGGTGGCCAGGAATTCGCTCTTCGCCTGGTTGCGCGCGCCGGCTTTGAAGGCGTCCATCTCCGCCACCGCCTTGTCCCTTACCGAGAGGGCGTGGGCTTCCTTGAGGCGGTTGATACGCCGGGCCAGGGCCAGCGACAGCAGTATCACTTCCAGGAACACGCCCACTTGCAGCAGGTTTTCGGTGAAGCTGTTGCGCGGCACGATGCCGTATTTGTTCAGCGACATGGCGGCGGCGCCGACAATGAAACACAGCCAGGCGAGGGTGAACACGCGGGCATCCGGGTCACCGGCTTTGGTGCGCAGCAGCCCGACCAGAAGAATGCTGAAGTCCATCGCCAGGATCGCCAGCACCGCCACCGGAATCAGCCACTCCCGGCTGATAAAGGGCGCCGCCAGCAGCAGCGCCACGCCGACACCCACCAGGCCCTTAAGTAGCCGGGCCAGGGGCGGGGAGCGCTCCGGCAGGCCCAGAAAGTGCAGGGTGAACAGGGACGGCAGAATCACCAGCAGCGGCAACAGGTAATGCAGAATGTACTGGCTGATCAGCGCCGAGCCCGGCCACAGATACTTCTGCGCGTAGCCGTGCAACACCGCCATGAACAGGGTGATCGCCAGCGACCAGCAGACATACAGCAGGTACGCCTTTTCGCGGATCGAGAAAAACAGCGACAGATTGTAGAGAATCATCACCAGCATGCCGCCGAAGAACAATCCCTGCACCAGCGTGTGCGCCAGCGTGGCGGACTGAAACGCGGGGTTGCTCATCAACTCCAGAGGCAGTTGAATGCTGTGTGGGGAAACCACCTTGATATACAGTTCCTGTTGCTCACCGGGAGGCAGATGCAACGGAAACGAAGGCACCGCTTCGGCGTTGGCGCGTTCGTTGAAGGCGCTGTCCATGCCGGCGCTGAAGTGATCCAGACGCTCGCCGTCGGTGGACAGCACATAGGTGTCCAGTTGCCCGAGCAGCGCGTAGTCCACCACCAGACGCCATTCATCTTCGGGGTTGTCCTGGTTGCGCACTGCCAGGTGGAACCAGCAGTGATCGGCGGTGAAGCCCAGGTTCGCCATCTGGTTGCCGGTGGCCCGCCAGGGCCAGGCGTCGGGGGCGGCGAGCAGCTCATCCGCCGTGGGTGAGTCGGCGGCCGGGGTGCAAAAATAAGTGACCGCCGGATACGGTCGAAGGGTTTCGGTTTGTGCGGTCAGCACCGCGACATCGTCACCGCGCGCCGCGCCGGCGACGACCAGCAGGATCAGCGCGGCGAACCGCAAGGTGTGAGATACCGCATCTTGCAACAAAATAACCGCCACCCCGCTTAGTAATCTTTCTGGATGCTAGCAGTGCTTAGGAGGTGGCTCAATCAGTGACGTATCCGCGCTCGTCCGGGGGGAAGGGAAAATGCAGAGCAGGGTAGAGCCGTTTGCCGTCGGTCCGATCGTGGGCGCCGCCGGGCAAACCAGTATTCGTATTCTGGGCGTGATGCCTGCGGGAACGCTGGGCGCCGGCCAAAAAGCGGCGCACGGGCGGATACGCTGGCGGGCCGAAGGGGAGAACCGCTGGCGCGGGCCGGTGCATTTTCGCATCAATGGCAATTTCGACAGCAGCGGGGTGGTGGTGCTGCGCGATCTGGAGCCGGGGCATCGCTACCAGTTCCAGGCCGGCGCGGTGGCGGAGGCGGCCACCGAGGACAAGGCGCTGGATTGGGGGCACGTCCATACCGGCCATTTCCGTACCGCGCCGCCGTCGCCCAATGAGCCGGTCAGCTTTCTGTTCGGCTCCTGCTGTTACCGCTTCGTGGGATTGGATCACGAGGTGGAAGACGGCCGCGCCGACCGCATTTTCTCGCGCATGGCCGACAACGCCGCCGCCAGCCCCACCGATTTCGTCCTTAACGGCGGCGACCAGGTGTACGCCGACGCCACCTGGAAAGTGGCGGCGGCCTCTTCCCAGCGGGAGTATTTTGACCTCTACCGGCAGAGCTTCGGCCAGCCCAATATCCGCCGGCTGATGGCCAACTACAACCATCATATGATCCTCGACGACCACGAGATCGAGAACAATTGGCCGGCCCGTGCCAACCCGAATCTGTGGACCAGCAAATACCCGGCCGCCATGAAGGCCTACCAGATCTACCAGGCCTCCCACTCGCCGGCGGTGCCTCTGAATGCGGAGGGTACCCGCCTGGAGCGCGACCCGGACGCGCTCTGGTATCGCTTCCGCTGGGGCTGCGCGGACTTTTTCCTCATGGACCTACGCACCGAACGGGTGCTCAGTCGCTGGCCCTGGCAACGCAAGATTATGTCCCGCGCCCAGGAGGAGGCGGTGGTGGCCTGGCTCCAGGACGAGCCGGACCGGGTCAAATGTCTGGTGTCCTCGGTGCCGTTGTTCCCCGAGCAACGCCGGCCGTTTCGCGGTCAGGACAGCTGGGAGGGCTTCGCCGCCCAGCGCCAGCGGCTGGTGGACTCGATCCACGACAGCGGCTGTCGGCGTTTGCTGATACTCAGCGGCGATGTACACGCCTCTCTGTACGCCCGCCTGGACCGTCGGGGACGGGCGCCGATTCACAGCTGGATCTGCTCCGGGCTGTTCTGGCCCACGGCCTTGATGGCGTTTCGCTGGTACCGGCCGATGATCCGCGACCGCCACAGCCTGCGCGGCCTTTGGAAGCCCTCCCTGGGCCGGGTCACGGTGCCCGGCGAGGTCTACAGCCGCGACGCCTTCTCCCGCGTCAGCGTCGATGAAAACGGCGCCACCCTGGCGTTGTTCGACCGCGACGGGAAGCCGGTTCCGGACGTCGGCGCGCAATTAAGGTGGTAATAACGTCGCCGAAAAAGAGCAAATCTCTTACATGGATTGACGGCAATGGCTTATAGGTAAGAGCGCGCCGGGCTCTTATATTGGATCGGGCAAGGACGCGAAAGAACATGGATGTTCCTTTCGGTACAGACGCCCGCCCTCCCCAGGCGGGCGCTCTTTTTTCCTCACCCCAGAGACCATTCTAACGGCAGCACCAACAAGCTTTCTGGAATCCTGCGGGGCAACCTTTGCCGGCCGGCAAAGCCGGCCTTTCGCTTGCAAGGCAAGCTCCCACAAAACTCCGGCTTCGTAGAATGGTTCGGCGCCAGCGATGACCCGTAGCGCCAGGAGTCATCGCCCGGAGCGTGACTGTGTTCCGCCCTTCCGGGACCCTGGAGAACAGGACGTTCGACAGGGAGCGTACAGGGACGTATTCACAGCGTTCCCGGAAGGGCGGAACACAGAAACGCGACCCTGCTGGAGAGTCGGCTTGCGTTACGAACGCCGTGGGCGATAATGGCGCCGCCCGGTCGCCAGCCGCGCCGGGGCCACCAAAAGGAGACGTCATGGCCGACCCCACCGACAGCGACATTCTCAGAGCCAAGCTCAACCAGGAAACCGCCAAGGCGGACTGGAAAGAGCTGCAGCCGTTCTTCGCCCGCGGCCAAACCGTGGCCGTGGCCGGCGACCTGGATCTGATCGAAGTGGCGGTGGCGTTCGCCGAAGACCGCGCCGAACAGCTTAAACAATGGCGTGACCAGGGCCGCGTGGGCGGCGTTACCGACGACCAGGCGCAAACCTGGTTCGATGCCGGCCAGGCCCTGTGGACCGTGGTCGTGATGCCCTGGGTGCTGGTGCAACCGCTGCGCCCTCACTGATCAGAGTGCGCCGCTAATCGGCTATTGCGGTTCACCGGCAGGCTGCCCATAATACTGTTCATATGATCAGTATTTGGAGGCAGCATGGCCACCAGCGCATCCAACCGCGGCACCCTCAGTCGGCATCCCGGCCGCTTCCAGGCCACCACCGTGGTCAGCGACGAGGCGGATACCCCCCGGCCCACCCGGTATCACCGGGAGCAGGCCAAATCGATCATTACCCACAATCAAAGCCCGGACCTGCATTTCGACAGCAGCATCAACCCGTACCGGGGCTGTGAGCACGGCTGCATCTATTGTTTCGCCCGCCCCAACCACGCCTATGTGGATCTTTCCCCGGGGCAGGATTTCGAGGCGGAGATTTTCTGCAAGGACAACGCCGCCGAGGTGCTGCGCGACACCCTGCGCAAACCCGGTTATCGCTGCCGGCCGCTGGTGATCGGTACCGCCACCGATCCCTATCAGCCGGTGGAGCGCGAGCGGCTTATAACCCGCGAGATACTGCAGGTGCTGGCGGAATGCCGGCATCCTTTCAGCCTGATTACCAAGAGCGCGCTGGTGCTGCGCGATCTGGACTTGATCGCGCCGATGGCGCTTGAAGGCCGCGCCTCGGTGGCGGTGTCGGTGACCACCCTGGATAACCGGCTCAAGAATCAGTTGGAGCCGCGCGCCAGCGGCGGCCGCGAACGGCTGAAGACGGTGCGCGAGCTGGCCCGCGCCGGGGTGCCGGTGACCGTGCTGGTGGCGCCCCTGATTCCCTTTATCAATGACCAGGAACTGGAAGACATCGTGGAGCAGGTGGCCGCGGCAGGCGCGCGCAGCGCCGGCTACGTGACCCTGCGCCTGCCCCATGAGGTGGGGCCGCTCTGGGAGGAATGGCTGCAACGGCATTACCCGGAGCGCGCCGACCGGGTGATGTCCGCCTTGAAGGAAATGCACGGCGGCGCGAGCTATGACAGCCGCTGGCACCATCGCCAGCGCGGCCAGGGGCCGATCGCCGATTTGCTGGGCCGGCGTTTCCAGGTGGCCTGCCAGCGGCACGGCCTGGCGCCCCGGGAAAGCTTTACCCTGGACAGCGGCGCCTTCCGCCCGCCTGGGCTGGCCGGCCAGATGCACCTCTGGGACGCCTGACAGAACCCGCGTTTACAGGCCGGTCGGGATCGGCGACATTGTGGCTCCGCGCTAACCGTGCAAAGGAATCAACGCCGATGTCGGAACTGCTCTGGAACCGGGCGCCTTCCACACCCATCGCCACCCTGGTGCTGGCCCATGGCGCCGGCGCGCCCATGGACAGCCCTTTTATGGAGACGATGGCGTCGTTGCTGGCGGAGAGTGGCGTCAACGTGGTCCGTTTTGAGTTCGCGTACATGGCCCGGCGCCGCGAAGAGGACATCAAGGCGCCGCCGGATCGCGCCGCCAAACTGCTCGATTGCTTCCAGGCGGTGATGGACCAGGTGCGGCGGGAAGAGTCGACAGGCCCGGTCTGGGCCGGGGGAAAATCCATGGGCGGGCGCATGGCCACCATGCTGGCGGCGGACCCGGGCCCTGTGCCGGAAGGCTGCGTGGTGTTCGGTTACCCCTTCCATCCCCCCGGCAAGCTGGAGAAAACCCGGCTTGACCATTTCCCGGCGCTGGCGGTGCCGGTGCTGATTTGCCAGGGCGAGCGGGACCCGTTCGGCAAGCCCCGGGAAGTGGCCGATTACGATCTGCCGGGCTCGGTGACGGTGCACTGGATCGCCGATGGCGACCACGATCTGACCCCGCGTAAACGCAGCGGCATCGACCCGCAGGCGAACCTGGCCCGGGCCGCCCGCCAGGCCGCCGACTTTATTCGCGGGCGGGTTTCTCGGTGACCCAAAGATGGATGGTGCCTTCCACCACCACGGTGCCGTCGTCGCGGTACGCGGTCACCGTGACCGGCAGCTCGGGGCCGTTTTCCCAGGCGCCCGGCGCCACTTCGGCGATGGCGGTGATGTCCGAGGTGGCCTTGGCGGTATAGCGCACGTCCATGCCCTTGGGAATCCAGCGCAGGTGCTTGGGGATCGATGCTTCCGCCAGCGCGCCCATGGCCGCTTCCATAGCGTTGCAGATGGCGATCACGTGGACCGTGCCGATGTGGTTTTCCACCGCTTTGCGTTTCTTGAAGGTGACTTTGCAGTAATCCGGGCGAAGTTCCGCGATCAGCGGTTTCACGGTGCCGAAGTAGGGCGCCTTGCGGCTGAACATGATGGAGAAAAGCTGCCGGCCGCGGGGCAGTTTTGTCGCTTTCCGGTACATATTGAGTAGGTAGTTGTCGCTCATGGCGGCCTCCTTGGAAAAGGGGGAGTGTGAACCTTGCCCCCGCCGGCGCAATGGCCGCCGGGGCGACCCGTTCACGGCGTTAATGCTAGACTCGGTCTTGCGCAACCGGGCAGAGGGAACAACGACATGGACACACCGATACAGTGGTGGCGCTCACGCGGGTGGGGCGCCCGGATTCTGGCGATTCTGGCACTGTTGTATGTGTTATACGCGCTGACGATATTTCTGATTCTGCCCGGCTGGGTACGCGGCGAGGTTGAGGAGCGCCTGTCCGGCTTGTTGGGCCGCGACGTGACCGTGGAAGAAGTGCACCTTAATCCTCTCACCCTGTCCGCCACCGCGGAACAGTTCCGCATCGCGGATTCGGGCACTGAGTTCCTGGCCCGTTTCGATCGCTTGTATGTGAACGCCGGCTTTTGGGCTTCGCTGTTTCACTGGCGCCCCTGGGTCAGCGAGGTGGACCTGGCCGGGCTGCAAGTCCGGCTGCGCCGGGGCAAGGACGGCGCCCTCAATCTGGACGATATCATCACTCGCCTGCGGGAAAGCGGCAAGGACGGCAAGGCCGAGGAAACACCGCCGGACGACGAGTCCTCCGCCCCCCCGGCGTTCACCATCAGCCATCTGCGCCTGTCCGAGGGCCGCGTGACGCTGAGCGACGCCTCCGGCAGCGAGCCCAGCTCCTTGACCTTGCCGGTGGCGTTCAGCATCGAGGACCTCACCACCCGGGGCGTCGGTGAAGAGGACAACCTCTACGAGATGCATGTTGAGGGGCCCGACGGTGGCACCCTGGATTGGCAGGGCCGGTTCGTGTTCGAGCCCTTGACCGTCGAGGGCCGTTTGCAAATGGAAAAGGTGGATGTGGCCGCCTTTACTCGCTTGCTGGAGCCGCATTTCCCGTTCCAGGTGCCCTCCGGCGTGCTCGGGCTGGCGGCGGATTACCGCTACGGCACCGGCGATGGCGAAGGCGAGGGCCTGACGGTCAACAACGGCCGCTTCCAACTGGACCGGTTGCGCATTCTGCGTGACGGCAACGCAGAGCCCAGCTTCGTGGTGCCGTCGCTTAAAGTGAGCGGCGTGAGCCTGAACCTGGCCGGGCAGCGCGTCCGGGTGCCGGAGGTGGTGCTCACCGATCCGAAGATGCGGGCGGTACTCACCGAGCAGGGCCTGGACCTGGCCACGCTGTTCCTGCCGTCCGATCCGGAGCAAGCCCAGGACACCCGCGAAAAAGTGCGCGAGGAAGCTGAGGAATCCGCCGAGCGGATCCGTGAAGGCCGCGCCTGGGGCGTCACCCTGGACCAGTTCAAGATTGACAACGGCAGCGTGGTGTTCCGGGATCAGACCCTGCCCGAACCCGTCGAAGTCACGCTCAGTGAAGGGGCGTTGAACCTCACCGATTTCCGCATCGAGGACAGTGTTCGCTGGCAGTGGGAAGGCAGTGCCGTCCTGGCGCAAAGCGGTCGCTTGTCGCACTCCGGCACCGGGCAGCTCACCCCGCTCAAGGTGTCCGCCGATCTGGCGCTGACCGATTTGCCGTTGGCGGCGCTGTCGCCCTGGCTGGCCAACGCCATGCCGTTGCGCATCGAGCAGGGCCGCGCCAGCGGTGATATGACCCTCACGGTGGCCGGCGAGGCGCCGGATATCACGCTTACCGGCCGCGCTAGCGTCGCCGATGTGAAACTGCACGAGAACGGCCGGTTACTGCTCAGCGTCGCCAGCCTGGGCGCCGACGGCGTGACCGTGAAAAGCGCCGATCGCCGCATCGCGATCGACGGCCTGGCCGGTCGCGGCATTGATTTCCGGCACCTGATGGATGAACAGGGCCGCACCCTGGTGGCCCGGCTTGCCGGCGACGACGACGGTGAAGACAGCGGCCCGGATTGGCGGGTGATCCTGGGGCGGGTGTCGGTAGAAGAATCCCGGCTCGCCCATCGGGATAACACCATGTCACCGGATTTCGAAGTGACGCTGGAGCAATGGTCCGGCGTGATGCAAGACTTTGACACCGGCTCTGGGAGAGCGTCGCTGGACACCTCCGGGCGCGTCAACGGCCAGGCCCGCCTGCGCGCCCAGGGCAAGCTGGACATCGAGCCGCTGTACCTGGATATCACCGGGCAGTTGGACGGCTACGGCATGGAAGCCTTGACGCCTTTTACCACCCGTTACCTCGGGTTTGGCGTCGAAAGCGGGCGGCTGGACGTGGACACCGAAGTGTCGATCGAGGACGGCCACCTCGACAGCATCACCAAGATCGCCGCCGACAAGTTTTATCTGGGCGACCGCGTGGAGAGCGAGCAGGCGCTGGACGCGCCGGTGAAGCTGGGCCTCTCGGTGCTGCGTGACAGCTCTGGAATGATCCGCCTGCCGATCACCATCTCCGGTGATCTTAGCGATCCCGGGTTCAGCACCGGCGGCGTGGTCCTGCGGGTGATCCGCAATGTGCTGGTGAAAGCCGCCACCGCGCCGTTCTCGATGCTCGCCAGCCTTGCCGGCGGTGGCGACGCGGACCTTCAATACCTGCCGTTCCCGGCCGGCGACGCCCGGCCCGGCGCGGGTACCCGCGACAAAGTGGCGCGCCTGGCGGACATTCTCAAGGACCGCGATAACCTCACCGTGGTGCTCACCGGGCAGGCCAGCGAAGCCGACCGGCGCGCGCTCGGCGAAGCCGAAGTGATCGACGACCTGGGCGGTGACTGGCCGGGGCTGGACACCGCGCTCACCGGAGAGGACGGGCGCGAGCGTATTCTCGACACCTATGAGGACCGCCTGGACCGTGATCGTGACACCCTGGCGGGCAGCAGTGAAAGCGACCAGGCCCGGGAAGCCTGGCGGCTGATGCTGGAACAGGCCGCCGCCCGGGTGGACACCGACACCCTGCGGGAACTGGCCCGGGAACGGGCGCGGCAGGCCCGCGGCCAACTGATCGAGGAGCACGGCCTGCCTGAAGACCGGGTGCGCCTGGACGACCCGCGCGTCGACGGCGACGTGACCGGCGTGGGTCTGGGCGTCGGCGCCGCCTGATGGCGGTGGTGTGGCAGCGTCAGGAAGACGGCGTGCTCTATCAGGTGCACCGTCGCGGCGACCGCATGCGGTTGTTCGCCAACGGCGTGCAGCACTCCGAGTTCCACCCCAAACGGCTGGTGACGGGCAGCGTCTGGGACCTGCTGTGGCTGCCGGCGCTGCTCAGTGAGCCGGAGCGGTTTCGCCGGGTGCTGATCCTGGGCCTGGGTGGCGGCACCTTGCTGCCGCCGATCCGCGCGCTGCTGGCCCCGGACAAGCTGATCGCCGTGGAACTGGACCCGCACCATCTGGCGGTGGCCCGCGAGGTGTTTTCGGTGGTGGGCGAGGGCGAGCAGACCGTGCTCGGCGACGCGGTGGCCTGGCTCAACGCCTACCAGGGCGAGCCGTTCGATCTTATTATCGAAGACCTGTTCGCACCGGATAACGACGTAGTCAGCCGGGCGGTGCCCGCCGACCGGGCCTGGGTGCGCACCCTGGCCCGTCACGTCAGCGAGCGCGGTACCCTGGTGATGAACTTCGGTGACTTCACCGAATACCGCTACAGTCACGCCGCCGACCAGCTCGCCATGAAAGGCTGGAGCAGTCGCTTCCGGCTATCCTGCGGCGACTGCCACAACGCGGTGATCGCCTTCACTCGCGATCCGGCCCGTAGTGTGCACCTGCGCCGCCGCCTGCAGCAGGACCCCCGGCTCGCACCCCTGCTGCGCAGGGGCCGCCTTGATTATCACATCCGCCAGCTCGATTAAGCCGGCGTCTACTCCATCATCGCCAGTGAGTAGGGTGTGCCGCGCTCATCGGGCCGCAACAGCACCAGGTTTTCCCGGTCGCCGTGCAGCCCCTGGAACAGCACTCGGTAGGTGAGCACCGCCTGAACGTATTCGCGGGTCTCGTAGTAGGGAATGGACTCGATCCAGACGTCCGCCGGCACCGCGTCTTCTTCCTCGGCAAGCCAGTCATCCACCCGGTACGGCCCGGCATTGTACGCCGCCAGCGCCAGCACCCGGTTGCCGTTGAATCGCGCCATCAACTCCGCCAAATAACGGGTGCCCAGCGCCACGTTGGTACTGGGCTCCATGACCTGCTGGTTCCCGGGCGGGGTCTGGCCGGCGTCGAGCGCCACTTGCCGCGCGGTGCCGGGCATCAATTGCATCAGGCCCTGGGCGCCCACCGGGGAACGGGCATGGGGATAGAAGGCGCTTTCCCGGCGGGCCACCGCCATGGTGAGCCAGGGATCCAGATCGTGGCGGCGGGCGGCGTCCACGAACAGATCCCGGTGCGCGGCGGGGAAACGCCAGGCCAGCACATTCCAGGCACGTGCCTGGATCGACGCCTGCACCAGCAGGTCGTACCAGCCTTTCTGCAGGGCATGCTGGGCCAGTTTGCGGCGTTGCCTTTCGTTGCTGTGCCAGAGCATCCAGTTCCACTCGTCCCAGGCCAGCTGCGGCTCGTCGATATCCCGCAGCAGGGCGACCCGGGCCAGCGCCGGTTGCGTCAGGGCGCTGTCGTCGGTGGCCGGTGAGGCGTTGTTGAATTCAGGCGCCTGGCCAAGCCGCTCGGCGGCAAGAAAGCCGTAAAAATTACGCTGGTCGGCGGCCTGTGCCCAGAGTGAACGGGCCTTTTCAGCGTCGCCGTTTTCTTCCGCCGCGCGCCCCAGCCAGTACTGCCAGCGGCTGTTGTCTCGCATTTCCGCCGGTAAGCGAGCCACCCAAGTCGGCAGTTCGTCCCAGCGCTGCTCGATCACACTGCGCCGGGCGCGCTGATCCAAGGTATCTGTGGCACCGTTGTCCGCCAGCCAGCGGTCCAGCCATTGGCGGTTTTCTTCGGTGCCGCGAATGGTGGAGTACCAGGCAATGCGTTCCGCGGCCCGCTTGCGCAGGGCCGGGTCGTTCAAACCCAAGGCGGCGCTTTCCTGCTGAAACAGTTCCCGGGCGCGGATCGTGTCGGTGTAAGCCAGGCGGCGCAGGGCGGCGCTGAGCAACTGCTGACGGCGCTCGCCATTGATCCCTTCGGGCAGGTCGCGAAGCCGCTCGGGGGTCTGGTATAAGCGGCCCAGCCACTCGCCGGCCGCCGCATAGGAACCGCTCTGCATGTCACCCAGGTAGCGTAGAAGACCGGTGGAACCCTGGTCGAAGGCAAGCAGCATACGCTGCCAGATTTCCTGTTCGCCGATCACACCCTGCTCGCGGGCGGCGTTGAACAACGGATCGCAGCTGGATGGACGCGAAGCGCCGTTGAGCCAGAGTTCGCGGGCCTGGGTCAGCACGCTTTTATCGCCGGTTTCCCATTGCGCACGCAGGTAATGGCAGCGCAGCTCCGTGCCACGCGGCGGCGTCGCGTACACCTTCAGGGCGTCACGCCACCGTTCCTGTTTGGCATAGGCCACCAGCGCATGCTGGCGTATATCGTTGGGCAAGGGAGAATCCGGATAGCGTTCGCCATATTCGATAACCCGCTGCGGAGAAAGCTCGGGCAGGGCGGCGCGCAGCCGGTGAAATTCCAGGTAAGCCCGCAGGGGGTGATCGTCGGCCAGGCGCTTCTGTGCCTCCGCCAGACCGTTCCAATCATCATTGCGAGCAGCGTGCAGCGCTTGTTCAAAAACGCTGTCGTCGGCGCAGGCCAGGGACGCCATCAAAATACCAATAGCCAGAACTGCGGAACGGACCATCCTTTGCCTCCACAACATCATCTGATCCGCGCATTCTATCGGTACCGGAGGCCTCGGGGCGTGGTGTTTATGTAAAACTTCAAGGGCGCCGTGAAGGCCGGATTTATGTCCTGAGCCTCCCATTGTTTATACTGCCCGTTTTGCCGAGGCGCCAAGCGATGGAAAACAGCACACGGTTATTGTGGCGACAGGAAGACACCCTGGCCGGACGACGGGTTCTGATGGTCGACGCCAACGACCCGGAGCTGGCCGACTTACCCGCCGAGCAGGTCTACCTGCACGCCGACGACTACACCATCGGCGCCCACCAATGGGCGCCGTTGCCCACCCTCCCCGAAGACACTGACCTTGTGATTCTGCCGTTGCCGAAATCGTCGGAGCGGCTGGAACTGTTGCTGCGCGCCCTCGCCGGTGACGTGAAGGCACCGCTGGAGGTATGGCTGGTGGGCCCGGCCAAGGGCGGCATTCGCGGCGGTGTCACGCGCTTGTCCCGACACGCGGACGCGGTGACCCTGGTGGACAGCGCACGCCACTGCAAAGTCTATCGCGGCGCCCTGCGGCCGGGCCCGGCATTAACCCTGGAGCAGGTGGAAAGCGTGGTGCGCGTCGACGACCTGGATGTGGTCAGCTATCCGGGCGTATTCAGCCACGGGCGCCTGGACGAAGGCACCGCCTTGTTGCTGCAGGCGCTCGCCGAAGCCAACCCCCGCGGCAAGGCATTGGACATGGGCTGTGGATGTGGGGTAATCAGCGCCGCGCTCGCCCACGCCGGCTGCAACGTCACCGGCAGCGACGTGAGCGCCACCGCGGTGGCGGCCGCCTGCGCGACCCTCAGCCGCAACCATCTGCAAGGCAAGGTAATGGGCGGGGACCTCTACGGCAGCGTGGAAGGACGCTACCAGACCCTGGTGACCAATCCGCCATTCCATGACGGTCGTGACCGCACCATGTCAATCACCCGCCGCCTGATCGAGCAGGCGCCGCACTATCTGGAAGACGACGGTGAATTCTGGATGGTGGCGAACCGCGAGCTGCCCTATGTGCAATGGCTGGACGCGGCTTTCCGGCATGTCCAGGTGGTCCGTGAGACCAACCGCTTCCGTGTCTACCGGGCGGTGCGCTAAAGGCGGTCGCTTTCCCGCATCCAGTCAATGCAACGGCGCAGCATGGTTTCCAACGGTACGGTGGCGTCGAAACCCAGTTCCTGAACCGCTTTGTTACCGTCGGCGTGAACCCGGCTGGTTACCAGAGCCACCTTTTCGGGGGTCAAACGCGGTTCCTTCCGAGTGAACAGGCCACCGATGCCGTAGACCTGCCCGGCCAACCGCAACAGCCACACCGGCATGGGGCGACCGGGCGTCGGCCGGTCCAGCAACCGGCCGATGGTATGGGCCAGCTCCAGGAAGCTGGCGTCCACGCCGGCAAGAATATAGTTTTCGCCGCGCACGCCTTTCTCCACTGCCGTCAGATGTGCCCGCGCCACTTCCTCCACCGCGCAAAAGTTACCGCCGCCGGGCGGCACCCCGGGCAGTTTGCGCTGCTCGATCAGCGAGATCATTTGCGACCAGTTATGAGTATCGCCGGCGCCGATGATGCCGCACGGGTTGAGAATCACCGCGTCGAGTCCGTGCTGTATGCCGTGGCGAATTTCTTCTTCCGCCAGATACTTGGTGCGGTTGTAGCCGATCCAGTCATCGGCGGCGTTGGACGGCGACGCTTCGTCGATAGCCTCTTCCTGAATACCCCAGGCGGAAATCGAGGACGTATGAATAAACCGCCCGGCCTGATTGCGCAGCGCGGCGGTGATTAATGCCCGCGTGCCCATCACGTTGTCCTGGTACTGGCGCCGGTTCTGGTGCCGCCAAAGGCTGGTGTTGCCCGCCACATGGAAGACCGCGTCCACCGCCGGCGGCATCACCAGGGTGACTTCGGTGGCGTTGTCCATCGGCGCCTCCGCCACTTTCACCCCCAGGGCGGACAGCGCCGCGCCATCACTACCCGGGCGCAATAGCGCGGTCACCTCCCAGCCGGCGTCGAGTAATTGTCTGGTGACGTGGCCTCCCAGAAAACCGCGGGCACCGGTAATAAAAGCGCTGGGCATAACGCGAACTCCTTGTTTCGGTATGCTACTTATCGCCCAGCCCGCGCCGTCCTGCAACCCTTAGCGGATAAAGCCCGGGCCTTCCCGCCGCACCCGCAGGAAGCTCGGGAAACGCGGCAGGCCATGCCGGGTGCGACCGTAAAACTTATAAGTAACCAGACTGCCGATCGGCGGCGGATCGGCCCGCTCTGCGTCATTGAAACCGGTGCCGAGACGAAAATGCTGCCCCCCGGGGGTTTCCATCAACAGGGCGCCCATCAAGCCTTTGAGGCGGCCCTCTCCCGGCAAGTGCGCCACCACACGGGCCTCCGCGTCCTGGTAGGGCTTCACCTTGAGCAAATCCGCGGACCGGTAGCTGCGATAGGGCGCATCGCCCCGATGCAGCATCAGCCCCTCGCCACCGGCCTCGATCACCTTCTTCAACCGCCGGTTCAGCGCCGCGCGATCGGGGACTTTGAATTGGCGCACCAAGCGCAAATGCGGATTCTCATGGTCGCTCAGCAACCCGCGCAACGTTTGCAAACGTTCATCGAAGGTGCCCGCCGCCCGGGGCAGGTCGAACACCATATAGTACACATCGCGCCAGTGCTCCGGGCCGGTGTCGTGACGGTTGATCAACCCCACCATCCGGCTGAAGGTGCCGCGCCCCATCCACAGCTCGCCGTCCAGCGGCTGCTCGGGAAAGCCTTGAGTGAAGGTGGCCGGCGCATCAAAGCGGTTGCCGTGGCGGGAAATCAGATGGTCCCCGTCCCAGTAAGCGCGCACGCCGTCGAACTTCTCGCTGACCCAGTAGCGGGAGAGATCCGCTTCCCCCTGGTACACCCGGGCCTGCGTCAGCGCCGGCACGGTGCGGCCATGCCCCACGCTGGCGACCACCACGCCGAACGCCAGCACCGTGGCGATTACGAAAACAACAATTGCACGAGACATCCTTGTCCCCTCCCATCAATAAACAGAAGCGGTCAGTCTCCAACATTCGAAAGCGCGGCTCTGTCGGCCAGGGATGAAATCCATGTAAGCCAGAACGGCACTTGCTGACAGGCACCGGCCAGTGCCGGGGTAAGTGATCCGATGGTGCCATGCTGGACAGCGGCCCGGATTCCCGGTGTAATAGCCGCCGTTCGCGGGTGTAGTTCAATGGTAGAACGGCAGCTTCCCAAGCTGCATACGAGGGTTCGATTCCCTTCACCCGCTCCAGAGCAAAAAAGGGCTGCCTCAGGCAGCCCTTTTGTTTTCCGGCTATTCGCTCGAAATTAGTGGTGATGGCCACCGACGCCATGGGCGTGACCATGCGCTTTCTCTTCG
>DASUNW010000114.1:0-42772 GCA_036276955.1 Alcanivorax sp.
GGTTTCTTCATGCCCAGCGTCCACATAATAGCTGGGCAGGCCGGCGCGCTTCATGACACCACCATCCTTGAGCATGGCGAACCAGAGCTCCAGGTCCTGCCACATGGGAAAGGTGATATCAAAACCACCGGCCCGGATATAGGTCGCTCTGGGCGCGAACACCTGGGAACCGACGAAATTACTGACCAGCAGATCATCCCGCCGCACCGTCGCCGGACGGCGCGACACGACCTCGTTTCCCGGACCGTAAACCGCACGGGTATCTGAATACAGCGCGGTGGCGCTGCCGTCCCAGGCCCTTACAAACGCCTGGATACGTTCGGGATGAAAGTAATCATCGTCGTCCAGACCGGTCACGAACTCGCCGCGCGCCCGCTCGATCGCAAGATTCCGGCTGGCCGGCGCGCCGCGCGGCATGCTTTCAGGCTTACTCAGCAGCACCACACGGGGGTCGGCCCTCTGTACCTCCTCGACCGCCTGTCGGGTGCCGTCGGAGGACCGGTCATCGACAACGATGACCTCCAGCTCTCGGTAGGACTGCTCAAGCACCGAATCCAGGGCGCGACGCAGTAGTGCCAGCCGGTTGAATGTGGGGATATAGACCGTAACCAGGGGATTCCGGTTCATAGAAGCGGGTGCATTCATTGCGTCAGCTCCGGTCGGCCCTGTTCAGACCTAACTCGCATATGTGAGGCTGAAGCCTTGGTGGGCGTGGCTTCACACCCCGATCTTCTCGATCAACTGCCGCACGCACTCGCCGATGTCGTTCTCGGCGGTGTTGATCACCACTTCCGCGTTGGCGGGCGCTTCGTAGGGGCTGTCGATGCCGGTGAATTCCTTGATCTCGCCGGCGCGGGCTTTCTTGTAGAGGCCCTTGGGGTCGCGCTTCTCGCACTCTTCCAGCGGCGCGTCGGCGAACACTTCCACGAACTCGCCGTCCTCGAACAGGGCGCGGGCGGCGTCCCGGTCGGCGCGGAACGGGCTGATAAAGGCGGTGATCACCACCAGGCCGGCGTCCACCATCAGCTTCGCCACTTCGGACACCCGGCGGATGTTCTCGGTGCGGTCTTCGTCGCTCATGCCCAGGTTCTTGTTCAGGCCGTGGCGCACGTTATCGCCGTCGAGCAGGTAGGTGTGCTTGCCCTGCTCGGTGAGCGCCACTTCCAGCGCGTTGGCCAGGGTGGACTTGCCGGAGCCGGACAGGCCGGTGAGCCAGATGCACTTGGGCACCTGATTCTTCTGCTTGGCGCGGTCGGCCTTGTCGATGCTGCTCTGGTGCCAGATGACCTGGGCTTGGGAGTCGTTCTCGCGCTTTTCGTAGGGGGTATCACTCATGATCTTTCCTGTTCTAGTAGCAGTTGCAAGTTGAAAGTTGCAAGTTGCAAGTTGAAGGTCGCTGTTAGCGATGTCGGATGCCTTGGATCATGGCATGGAGTATTTTGGAGAGTTCCGTGGCTTCCTTAATCCAGTGGTGGGCCGTGGCTCGGTCCAGATAGCCGATTTCCTGGCCTATGTATACCTGAGTGCGCAGTTCTCCGGCCGACCCTTTGGCGTAATACCAAAAATTGGCTCTTTCACGGGTTGATCCCCGCTCGAAGCCCTCGGCGATGTTGCAAGGAATAGATAAAGCACTGCGGGTTATCTGGTCCCGAAACCCGAAATCTCTATTGCCGCTCATGTACTTATATACATCGGCACTAAGCCGTGCCGAACGCCTCCATGCGTCCAGATCCTCGAAGCGCATCCTTGCCCTCCCGCCAGCCTGACTGTGAACCCGCAAGTCTAGCCCCACACTCCCCTTTTGCAACTTTCAACTTGCAACTTTCAGGCGCTGTTCAGAACCCCCAAACAAGCGGAATCAACCCCACACTGACGGTCGCGGCAACCACACTCATGGGAATGCCAATCTTAAGGTAGTCGGTGAAGCGGTAGCCACCGGGGCCCATGACCATGAGGTTGGTTTGGTAGCCGAGCGGGGTCATGAAGCTGGCGCTGGCGGCGAACATGACGGCGACGATGAACGGCAGCGGGCTGACGCCGAGCTGCTCGGCGACGCCGGTGGCGATCGGGAAGACCAGCACGGCGGCGGCGTTGTTGGTGATCACTTCGGTGAACAGGGCGGTGATCAGGTAGACCAGCAGCAGGGCCAGCCAGGGGCTCTGGATGTTGCCGGCGAGCATGGTGTCGACGATCCAGGCGGCGGTGCCGCTTTGTTCCAGGGCGGTGCCGAGGGCGAAGGCGGCGCCGATCACCACCAGTACCGGCAGGTTGACGCTGACGTTCATGCGCGCGCGGTTGACGGTGACGCAACGGGTGACGAGCAGCAGGCCGGCGGCCAGGAAGGCGGCTTCGAGCACCGACACCAGGCCGAGTACGTTGACGCCGACCATGGCCACCAGGATCACGGTGGCGAGCGGCGCCTTGCTGAAGTCTGGCGGGGTGGAGTCGCGGAGCGGGCTGACCAGCATGAAATCGCGGCGGTACTGGTACTGCTCGACGAAGGTGTCGCTGGTTTCCAGCAGCAGGGTGTCGCCGGTGCGCAGCACTTGCTCGCCGACCTTGCCGGGCAGGCGGCGCCCGCCCCGGCTGATGCTGAGGATGGCGGCCTGGTAGCGGGTGCGGAAGCCGGTGTCCTTGACGGTTTTGTTGACGCCGGGGAATTCGGGGCCGAGCACCACCTCCACCAGGCAGCGCTGGTGGTTGGTCAGGCGCAGCTTGTGGGCGCCGCCGTGGGCGGGGATCAACCCGTTGACGCGCTGCAGCTCGCGGGCGCATTCCGGGGCGCCGATAAAGGCGAGCTGGTCGCCGGCCTGCAGCAGCTGGTCCGGGCCGACGGCGGTGAACAGCTTGTCGCCGCGTTGGATCTCGGTGAGGTAGCCGTGGGTGAGGTTACGCAGGCCGGCGTCCTGGATGCTTTTATTGTGCAGCGGGCTGCCCTCGGGGATCACCATTTCCACGTGGTATTCGCGGGCCTGCTCGACTTGCTCCACCAGGCCTTCGCGTTCGGGCAGCAGGCGGCGGGCGAACAGCAGCAGGAACACGGAGCCCGCGGCCAGCAGCGGCACGCCCACCCAGGCCAGATCGAAGATGTGGAAGCCTTCCATGCCGCGCTCCTGCATCATGCCGTCCACCACCAGGTTGGTGCTGGTGCCGATCAGCGTGCAGGTGCCGCCGAGGATGGCCGCGTAGCTGAGCGGCAGCAGCAGCTGCGAGGCGGACAACTTCAAACGCTGGGCCCACTCCTGCACCGCCGGGATCATCATCGCCACCACGGTGGTGTTGTTGAGGAAGGCGCTGAGGATGGAGGTGGGCAGGATCAGCCGGGCCTGGCTGCCCAGGGCGCTCTTGGGCTGGCCGAGCAGCTTGTGGGCCACCCAATAGATGGCGCCGGTGTCGCGCAGGGCGGCGGCCACCACATAGAGCACCGCCACGGTGATCAGCCCCGGGTTGGCGAAGCCGGCCAGGGCCTGATCCACGGTGATCACGTCGCCCACCAGCACCGCCACCAACGCGGCCATCATGGTGACCTCGGCGGGCACGCGGTTGGAGGCCAGCGCCGCCAGCACCGCAAGCACCACCAGCGATGTGTAGATCATTTCCGGAGTCATAAACGGCCAGGCACCCGATTGAAGATTGCAGGCTACAAAGAGAGCGATGGTACCTGCGCCTTTATAACCTGCAACTGTGGGTTTGTTCTTTACTTATAACGAGTAACCTGGCCTAGCGGCTATTTCTCCTGGTTACAAATGAGGCGGGCCTCTTCCAGGGCGGCGGTGCGGTGCTTGGTGGCCCGCTTGTATTCCGGGTCGGCGAGCATCTGGGCGAACGCCTGGATTGAGGGGTAGCGTACCAGCAGCACCTCGTCCCAGCGCTCGCCTTCGGGGGCGATCACGCCGGCCAGGGTGTCGCCGGCCCAGAGCATCTCGCCGCCCACGCCTTTGACCTTCTCGAACGCCACCAGCGAATAGCGGCGGTAGGCTTCGCGGCCGTCGTAGTCGGCTTCGCCGTCCTTGTAGCGGGCTTTGTCGCGGAAGCGCAGCAGGTTGAGCATGACGACGGGGGTGTCGGCGGGAATGCTCTTGAGGATGTCCGGCAGGCGTTTCGGATCCGGGTCGACGACGGGCATGGTGTGCTCTCCTTGATTGTGATTATTGGCAATCAGGTTGCCGCTTCCCTCGCCCCGCCGCCAATGGTGAGATGCGCCAATTCCATGGGCCGCCTTGCTTGTGGGAGCGGGCCCAGCCCGCGAAAGGCAAGCGAAGCTTGCCGGCGGGGTCCCTGAGACTTATCCAGCCACCCTTATGTGATAATCTGCACTGGGAGGATGAAGATGCGACTGACAGAACAGGAAACGGCTATTCGCGAGGAGGCGATCAAATTCGCCCGCAAGCATAAAAAGCGGATAGCCAAGCGGATTACCGACCAATCGCTCTTTCCCCCGGAATCGGACCCCGTATCCGTATTCATGGCGGGTTCGCCGGGGGCCGGGAAAACCGAGGCCTCCATTGAGTTGCTTGAACGCTTAGGTGAGGAAAATGCGGTTCTCAGAGTCGACCCGGACGATCTCAGGCGTGAATTTGCCGCTTATGAAGGCAACAACTCCTGGCTGTTCCAGCCTGCTGTCTCCATTCTTGTGGAAAAAATCCACGATCTTGCGCTTAAGCAAAAACAAAGCTTCCTGCTCGATGGCACCATGGCCAGCTACGAGATGGCCGAACAGAATATCCGACGCTCCTTGAAAAAAGACCGGATCGTACAAATATTGTACGTTTATCAAGAGCCCGGGTTCGCGTGGGATTTCGTGGTCGCCCGTGAGAAAGCGGAGGGGCGAGGCATTCGACCAGAGGATTTCATTGATCAGTACTTTAGCGCGAGAGATTCGGTAAACCGGCTAAAGCACCACTTCGGCGGTGATATCCGGGTGGACTTGCTCCTTAAGAACAATGAAGGTGGAAATCGAGTCTACAAAGCCAACATAGAGCGAATTGACAACTATGTGGCTGAAAAATACACTCGCGCGGACCTGGAGAAGATGCTCCTCCCGAGATAGGTGTCAGTTATGTCAGACAAGCCCAAGACCGTTTCCAGCACCCGTTTCTCGGATTTTATCCGCAATGCCTCCTCGGCTGAGCGCAAGCAGGTCTATAAAGACGTGCTGGTGCGGGCCACCGAACGGCAGAAGCGTCTGATCGCTGAAGCTGAAGCCGCTAAATAGCCTGTTCAGCGGGCGCAGCACTCCCGCCCTACCCCCGGCTCTATCCTCAATTTTAAACCTCTCCCCGCCGGTGCCAATTCTATGGGCGCCACCGGAGGCAATGGGTCGGACTATCAAGGAACCTCTCTGGAATCTTGCCGGCCGGCTAGGCCGGCCTTTCGCGGGCTGGGCCTGCTCCCACAAGGAGGCCATTGGCGGCGCAGAAGGCGCGGAGGTCGTCAAGGTACTGCTCCGGCACTGTGACTCGGGCCGTCACGTGCTGGCTGTACTGGATGTCTTCCAGGCGGGCGCCGTGCTGGTCGCACCAGTGGCGCAGCGGCTGTTCGTCGGCGAAGCCGAGCTGCAGGGTGAGGGTCCGCTCGGGGATCTGCTCGGTAACCCGCATGGCGGAGAGCACCGCTTCGGCGGCGCCGGCGTAGGCGCGCACCAGGCCGCCGGCGCCCAGTTTGACGCCGCCGAAGTAGCGGCTGACCACCACCATGACGTCGCCCACCCCTTTGTGCTGAATCACGTTGAAGATCGGTTTGCCGGCGGTGCCGGAGGGTTCGCCGTCGTCGTTCATGGCGCCCTGGCCGGATTGCGGGTCGCCGATCAGCCAGGCGTGGCAGTGGTGAGTGGCGTCCGGGTAGCGGGCGCGGGCCTGCTCGAGCACGGCCTGGGCCTGCTCGCGGTCCTGGACCGGGCGCAGCCAGGCGATGAAGCGGCTTTTGTTGATGATCAGTTCGCGGTCCACCGGGCCGGCGGGAGTCGGGTAGCTCATGGCCTGGAGGATACCAGAGACCTTGCTAGAGAGGACTCTGGAATCCTGCCGGCCGGCTTTGCCGGCCTTTCGCGGGCTGGGCCCGCTCCCACAAGGCGCGCTCCCACAAGGGCAAGACCAACTATCTCTACGGAATCAGGACGACGGCGCCGTGGGTGCGGCGGGCTTCCATGTCGTCGTGGGCCTGGCCCACGTCCTGGAGGGCGTAGCGGACCGGGTCGTCGGGGGTGAGGATGCCGTCGCGCAGGGCCTGGAAGAAGGCGTCGGCGGCGGCGTCGCGGCTGGCCGGGTCGGCGGTGTAGTGGCCGAGCATGGGCCGCACCACGGTGAAGGAGCCGGCGGCCAGGCGCGGCATGGCAAGCGGTTCCACCGGGCCGGAGGACTGGCCGAAGTTGACCAGGTGCCCGCGCGGGGCCAGGCACGCCAGGGAATCGTAGAAAGTGTCCTTGCCGACGGAGTCGTAGGCGACGTCGACGCCGCGCCCGTCGGTGAGCTGTTTCACCGTGGCCACCACATCCTGGTCGCGATACAGAATCACGTGGTGGCAGCCGTGGCGGCGGGCGCGCTCGGCTTTGTCCTGGCTGCCGACGGTGCCGATCACGGTGGCGCCCAGATGGCGTGCCCACTGGCACAGCAACTGCCCGACGCCGCCGGCGGCGGCCTGGACCAGGATGGTGTTGCCCTCGCCCACCGCGAAGACGTCGGTCAGAAGAATACGGGCGGTGAGGCCGCGCACCATCATGCCGGCCACCAGCACCTCGTCGATGTCGTCCGGCAGGCGCACCAGCTGGCCGGCGTCGATCAGACGCTGGTCGGCGTAGGCACCGTAGTTGCCGGAGGTGTAGGCGACCCGGTCGCCGGCGGCGAAGGCGGTGACGCCCTCGCCCACCGCGTCCACCACGCCGGCGGCTTCCAGCCCGGGAATGCCGGGCAGCGTCAGCGTCCGATACAGCCCGGAGCGCACATAGATGTCGTGGAAGTTCACGCCGATGGCGGTCTGCTTGAGGCGCACCTGGCCGGGGCCCGGTTCACCCACCGTGACCGATTCCGGCCGCAGCACTTCCGGTCCGCCCGCTTCGTGCATGATCATCGCTGTCGCCATGGTGCCTCCTGATGGCTTTTGTACTAGACGTGCACTTCCAGGTCCACCGGGATGTTGCCGCGGGTGGCGTTGGAGTACGGGCAGACCTGGTGGGCGGTGTTGACCAGCTCTTCGGCCTGCGCCTGCTCCAGGCCGGGCAGCGTGACACTGAGGGTGACGGCGAGACCGAAGCCCTGACCGTCGGGGCCGATGCCGACTTTGCCGTCGATGTGGGTGTCTTCAGGCAACTTCACCTTGGCTTTGCCGGCGACCAGCTTGAGGGCGCCGAGGAAGCAGGCGGAATAGCCGGCGGCGAACAGTTGCTCCGGGTTGGTGCCTTCGCCGCCGGCGCCGCCGAGGGCCTTGGGCGTGGTGAGTTTGACGTTGAGTTGGTCGTCGCTGGAGACGGCGCGGCCGTCACGGCCGCCGGTGGCGCGGGCTTCGGCCTGGTAGAGGATTTTTTCGATGGTCATGGTGGTTCTCCTTTATTGCAGTTTTCGGCGCAGGTCGTCGAGCTGTTTTTTCAGGGCGGCCAGTTGTTCGGGCTCGCACTGGCTGGCGCAGGCGACCGCTTCGGGGATGGCTTCGGCGCGTTCACGCAGGGCGCGGCCCTGGTCGGTGAGGCGCACGTCCACGCGGCGCTCGTCGTCGGCGGCGCGGCGGCGGGCGATCAGCCCGGCGCTTTCCAGGCGCTTGAGCAGCGGCGTCAGGGTGGCGGAATCCAGGAACAGCCGCTCGCCGATGCGCGATACGCTGAGCGGCGCGTCGTCGCCCTCCTCCCACAGGACCATCATCACCAGGTACTGGGGATAGGTGAGGTCCAGCTCGCGCAGCAGTTTCCGGTAGACCTTGGCCATGGCCAGGTTGGTGGAATAGAGGGCGAAGCAGACCTGGAGGTCGAGTTTGAGCAGGGTGTCGGCGTGGTTACTCATAGCGCGATACTATATAGCGCGCTATTTAATAGCAAGCCATGTCTGATGATGATTTATGGACGATAGCCTGCCTTTTGTGTAATCTAAACCAGCAAATTGACATTTATCCCGGACGCTGCTAACGTCTTCCGCTTGCGGAAGACGTTAGCAGCGTCCGAACAAAAAATCCTTTAAAATCAAAGGGTTACAGAGATGAAGCAGCACACTGAAGTTCGCGTACCACGGCATCTGCCTTTTCTGGAGGCAATTTGCTGGGATTTGCGTAACGTCCGCGTGCTTACAAAAGATGAAATGCTCAACCGTTACGAGCGGGGCTGGGCCTATCGCGGCGTGCTTGCTGATCTGGAAGGCACGGAGCGCGGGTTCGTGAAACAACTCGCCGCCCGCAAAGGGTCTTGGCTCCAGGTCGATGTTTGATCACCCGCATCACCGCAAAATCCATCACATCCTGACCTCTCTCGATTCTGCCCTTTTTGTTGAAGCCGGAGCCTGTTTCGGCGGCGGGACACTGATTTCGTTGCTCCATGGAGAGTATCGCTGGAGCAAGGATATCGATTTCCTTTGCCCCGTGGGCAGCGGCTACCGAACATTGCGAAAAGCCGTCATGGAAGCCACGGGCAAACCCGATTTCCTTTTCAAACAAACGACAGGCCTGGAATTTCCCCGGGATATCAAAGCCGATCAGTACGGCATTCGCTTTCCAGTTATCGCCGACGGCACGCCCATAAAGTTTGAAATCGTCTGTGAAGCCCGGATCAACCTGGAACCTCCAGAGCAACCTGATTGGCTCAATGTTCCTTGTCTGAGCACTATCGATCGGTATGCGGAAAAACTGCTCGCCAACGCGGACCGTTGGAACGACTCCAGCATTGAGTCGCGGGACCTGATTGATCTCGCCGTGCTAAGGCTTAACGAGGGCTCGAGCGAACAAGCCATCGCCAAGGCGGAGGACGCTTATCCCGTATTGATTCCGCTGGAAAAGGCGCTGCGAATCTTTCAGGGCTCCGATGACTACAGGCGCAAATGCTTCAATGCTCTCGAAGTACGGAATCGTGCCTTGATTCTGGATGGCATTGATCTGCTCGCAAGCGATCAAGAACTCCCGGTTACCCAAAGAGCACGCGGCGAACTTCACCCCTGACCCCTTCTACTGGCGTTCGATGAGCATGGCGACGCCTTGGCCGACGCCGATGCAGAGGCTGACCAGGGCGTAGCGGCCGCCGGTGCGCTCAAGCTGGCGCAGGGCGGTGAGGGCCACGCGCACGCCGGAGGCGCCCAGCGGGTGGCCGACGGCGATGGCGCCGCCGTTGGGGTTGAGGCGTTCGTCGTCGCCTTGCAGGCCAAGCTGCTTGCAGCAGCCGAGCACCTGGGCGGCGAAGGCTTCGTTGATTTCGATCACGTCCATGTCGGCGAGGGTGAGGCCGGCGCGTTCCAGGACTTTGTTGCAGGCGTGCACCGGACCCAGGCCCATGACGCGGGGCGGTACGCCGGCGACGCCGCCGGCGATGATGCGCGCACGCGGGGCGATGCCGGCTTTTTCGCCGGCGGCGCGGGAGCCGATGATCAAAGCGCCGGCGCCGTCGTTGACGCCGGAGGCGTTGCCGGCGGTGATCACGCCGCCTTCAACGATGGCGGGCAGCTTGGCGAGCTTATCGACGCCGGTGCCGGGGCGCGGGTGCTCGTCTTCGCTGACCGAGAGCGGCGGCTGCTTACGGCCCTGGGGCACCTCCACCGGCAGGATTTCCTCCTTGAAGAAGCCGTCCACGCGGGCGTCTTCATAGCGGCGCTGGGACTGGGCCGCGTAGGCGTCCGCCTGCTCGCGGCTGATGCCCAGATCGGACGCCACGTTCTGGGCGGTTTCCGGCATGGTGTCGCCGCCGAACTGCTTGAGGATTTTGGGGTTGGGGAAGCGCGCGCCGATGGTGGAATCGAACATCGGCATGCTGCGGCTGTAAGGGCTTTCCGCCTTGGCCATGACGAACGGGGCGCGGCTCATGGATTCGACGCCGCCGGCGATCACCAGCTGGCCTTCATCGACGGTGACCATGCGCGCGGCGTCCAGGGTGGCGGCCAGGCCGGAACCGCACAGGCGGTTAACGGTGAGGCCGGCGACGGATTCCGGCAAACCGGCCAGCAGCGCCGCGTGGCGGGCCACGTTGCGGGCGTCTTCGCCGGCCTGGTTGGTGTTGCCGGCGACCACGTCCTCGATCAGGGCCGGGTCGAAGGCGTTACGGGCGATCAGGGCGCGAATGACGTCGGCGAGCAGGTCGTCCGGGCGGACCGGCGCGAGGGCGCCGGCGTGGCGGCCGAAGGGGGTGCGCAGGCCGTCGTAGATGTAGGCGTCGAGCATAGGAAAACCCAGAGTTGAAAGTTGAAAGTTGCAAGTTGAAAAAGACGCGTTGGAGAGGCGTGCTTTTTTCAACTTGAAACTTGCAACTTGTAACCGCGCCGAAGGCGCGTGTCCGCTAAGCGGAACACAATTCCGAAACTTGACGAAAAGCATAGGTCGTGACAGAGTTTGATGCAATACGCCGACTAAAACCAACGACAGAACAACGCCCATGATTCGCGATCAGGAAGTACTCAACCAGCTCGTCGATACCATCCACCGTTTCGTCCGCGACCGCCTGATTCCGGCGGAGCAGTCCGTGGCCGAAAACGACGCCATTCCCGAAGACATTGCCCGGGAAATGAAAGAGATGGGTTTGTTCGGTTTGTCGATTCCCGAGGAATACGGCGGCCTGGGCCTGACCATGGAAGAGGAAGCCCTGGTGGCGTTCGAGATCGGCCATACGTCGCCGGCGTTCCGCTCTTTCTTCGGCACCAATAACGGCATCGGCGCCCAGGGCATTCTGATCGACGGCACAGAAGAGCAGAAGCAGAAGTACGTGCCCAAACTCGCCACCGGCGAAGTGATCAGCTCGTTCTGTCTGACCGAGCCGGACGTGGGCTCCGACGCGGCGAGCCTGAAAACCCGCGCGGACAAGGACGGCGACCACTACATTCTGAACGGCACCAAGCGTTACATCACCAACGGCCCGGAAGCCGGCCTGTACACGGTGATGGCGCGCACCGACCAGAACAACAAGGGCGCCGGCGGCATCAGCGCCTTTATCGTGGAAGGCGATACGCCGGGCCTGATCCGCGGCAAGCCGGACGTGAAGATGGGCCAGAAAGGCGCCCATGTTTGCGACATTACCTTCGAGGATTGCCGGGTGCCCGCCGAGAACATTATCGGCGGCCAGGAAGGCCAGGGCTTCAAGACCGCCATGAAGGTGCTGGACCGGGGCCGCCTGCACATTTCCGCGGTGTGCGTGGGCGTCGCCGAGCGTCTGATCGAGGACGCCCTGCGTTTCGCCATGGAGCGCCAGCAGTTCGGCGCGCCGCTGGCGGACCATCAGTTGATTCAGGCGATGCTGGCCGATTCCCGCGCCGAAGCGTTCGCCGGCCGCTCCATGGTGCTGGAAGCGGCGCGCAGCAAGGACGCCGGCAAGAACGTCAGCCTCGACGCCTCCTGCTGCAAACTGTTCTGCGCCGAGATGGTGGGCCGCGTGGCCGACCGCGCCGTGCAGATTCACGGCGGCGCCGGCTACATGGCCGAGTACGCGGTGGAGCGCTTCTACCGCGACGTGCGGCTGTTCCGGATCTACGAAGGCACCACCCAGATCCAGCAGATCGTGATCGCCCGGGGCATGGTCCGCGACGCGCAATAGCGGCTGACGCCGCGATTCAGGATGCAGGATACAGGGTTAAGGGCTAGCACCGTGCCACCTTCTGTATCCTGTATCCTTCATCCTGTATCGCACTAACAATGCTGAAGTTTTCCCTGCCGGTCTGCATGATCGGCACCTTGATGGCGCTCACCGCCGACAGCGGGTTGCAAGACATCGGGCAATGGATGGCCCGGCCCGCACTTCTTCTTTACCTGATTGTGCAATGGCCCCGCCAGGGCCTGCTCGCCAAGGGCCTGCAGACGGTGGCGGTGTTGTTGTCACTGCTGGTGGCCGTATTCCACGCCGCCCCCCTGCCGATTCTGCTGGACGCCTGGGACCGCTTCTGTTTCTTCGCTACGTTCGTGTCCGCCCTGGGGCTGCTGCGGGTGTCGGCGATGCGTTCGCGGTTGATCCGCGATGCCGGCCAGGTGCTGATCCGCCAGCGCCCCACCTGGCGCTACCCTACCCTGTCGCTGGGCAGCGCCCTGTTCGGCATGATCGTCAATATCGGCGTGCTCAATCTGTTCGGCGCCATGATCCAGCGCAGCAACAGCCTCAAGGCGGCGGGCGGTGACCAGGCAATACAGGCGGTGCGCGAGCGGCGCATGATGATGGCGATGCTGCGCGGCTTTTCCCTGGCGCCGCTGGTGTCGCCGCTGGGCGTGACCCTGGCGGTGATTCTTTCCAGCATGCCGCAACTGAGCTGGTCGGCGCTGGCGCCGGTGGCGTTTCCCACGGCGGCGATCGTGTTCGCGCTGGGCTGGGCACTGGACTGGTGGCTGCGGCCGCGCCATCTGACCGCGCCGGTGGTGGCGCGGCTGTCGCCGCAACCGCTGTTCCGATTTATCACGCTGGCGCTGGGCATCACGGTAATGGTGTTCGCGGTCAGCTTCGCGCTGGACGTGCGGCTGCCGGTGGCGGTGCTGATCGCCTGCCCGCTGAGCGCGGTGGCGTGGATGGCGGTGCAACGGCGGCGGCTGGGCGGCGGCACCGGGGTGGCGCGCGCGGTGACGATGCTGGGCCGCCACTCGCGGCTGATCTTCGGCGCCAGCCGCAACGAGATCGCGGTGCTGGGCGGCTCGGCGTTTCTCGGTGGCCTGTTGATTCCGCTGGTGGACCAGGAGCGGCTCGGCGCGCTGCTGATCGCCACCGGCCTGCACGGCGCGCCGGCGGCGGTGGCGGCGATGCTGGTGGTGCTGGTGCTGGCGCAGGTGGGGCTCAACCCGATTGTGTCGGTGACACTGATCGCCGGGCTGTTCGCGGATACCCAGGTGATCGGCCTGGAGCCGCGGGTGCTGGCGGTGGCGCTGATGAGCGCCTGGAGCCTGACGATGATCTCGTCGCCGTTCACCGCCGCCATGATGGTGCTGGCGCAGCTTACCGGGCGCTCGCCCTATACCCTGGCCTGGCGCTGGGACGGGTTGCTCTTTTTGCTGCTGCTGCCCCTCATCAGCGGCTGGTTGTTCTTGGTGGATTACCTGTACTGAGCGGTGATCAGGCGATTCAGGATGCAGCCCAGCCATTTTATACAATGCAACCGACATTCTTGTGGGTATGTTTGAGGGATGGCTGGATTCTGCATCCTGTAACGCGGGCGAAGCCCGCTCAGGCGCTGAAGTAGAGGCGGCCGTCGCGCTCCTGGCGGCTGACGCGGCCGGTGGCCAGCAGGCAGTTCAGGTGGGCGATGCTTTCGCCCATGGCGAACATCAGCTGATGGCTGTCCAGCTTGCGCTTGAACAGCACCGGCAGCAGGTCGTGGGCGGTGATCGGCTGTTGCCGGCAGGCGTTCTCGGCGGCGTCGAGCTGCTCGCGGTGGTGTTCGCAGAGATCGTCGACGCGGGCGTGCAGGCCGTGGAACGGCAAACCGTGGGCGGGCAGCACCAGGGTGTTCTCATCCATGGCGTCACGCAGGGCGCGCAGGGAGTCGGTGAAGGCGGTGACCGGGTCGTCCTCCGGTTCGAGGGCGCGCACCGTCAGGTTGCTGGAGATCTTCGGCAATACCTGGTCGCCGCTGATCAGCACGTTGTCGTGCTCGCGGTAGAGGCAGATGTGCTCCGGGGCATGGCCACGGCCGATGTGCACCCGCCAGGTGTCGCCGTTAATGGTGACCGCATCGCCGGCGGCCAGGGTGTCCGGCTGCGGCGGCAGTTCCGGCAGAATCTTGCGGAAGGTGTTGCCGCGCGCGGCCAGGGTGTCGAGGTCGTCACCGGGCACGCCGTGGCGGCCAAAGAAGGCACGGAAGTTATCGCCGATTTCCTGGTCGCTGGCGGCGTGCAGCCGGGTGGTAAGCGCCCACTCGCCCCGGGTCATCCAGACCGGCGCCTGGAAGTGCCGCGCCAGCCAGCCGGCCTGACCGATGTGGTCCGGGTGGTAGTGGGTGACGATGATACGGTGGATGGGCCGGCCGCCCAGGGCGTCCTGGAAGGCGGTGCGCCAGATTTCCTGGGTGTGACGGGACGAGAACCCCGTGTCCACCAGGGTCCAGCCGTCACCGTCCTCGAGCAGCCACAGGTTGATGTGGTCGAGGGCGAACGGCAGAGGAAAGTTCAACCAATGCACGCCGGGGGCCACTTCCCGGCGCTGGCCGGGTTCGGGGGCCTGATCGAACGGGTACCGAAGCGGGTCGGTCATAACAGAACATCCGTAGCAGGGAGACGAGAATGCAAGCGTGGCAAATCCAAGACGACCACACGATGAAGCTGGCGTCCATGACCACCCCGGAGCCGGGACCGGACCAGGTGCGCGTGAAAGTGCGCGCCATGGGCGTGAACCGGGCGGATATCTTGCAAGTGAAAGGGCTGTACCCGGCGCCGCCGGGGTTCGACTCCAGCGTGCCGGGCCTGGAATACGCCGGTGAAATCGAGGCGGTGGGCAGCCAGGTGATGGGCCGTAACGTCGGCGACCGGGTGATGGGTCTGATTCCGGGCTGCGCCTATTCCGAGTATCTGGTCACCCACGAACGGGAGACCCTGACGCTGCCGGACGAGATCGACTTCGCCACCGGCGCCACCATCCCCGAAGCGTTCCTGACCGCCTACCGGGCCATGTTCCTGGAAGCGGGCCTGCAGCCGGGGCAATGGGTGCTGGTGCGCCCGGCCACCGCCGGCGTCGGCCTGGCGGGTGTGCAGCTGGCCAACGCGCTGGGCGCGCGGCCGATCGGCTCGAGCCGCAACCTGGACAACCTGGCCACCGCCCGCGAGATGGGCCTGGTGGAAGGCGTGCTGGAAGACGACACCCTGCCCGAGCGTCTGAACGAGATTACCGGCGACGGCGTGGCGGTGATCTTCGACATGGTGGGCCCGGACTGGAACCAGCTGCTCAAGGGCCTGCGCATCGAGGGCACGCTGGTGATGATCGGCGTGCTGGGCGGCACCAGGACCGAGCTGGACCTGCGCGGCATGATGCAGCGCCGGCAGACGCTGACCGCCATGACCATGCGCAGCCAGCCGCTGGAAAAGCGCATCGCCATCGCCAACATCTTCAACGACCGCCTGGCGCCGCTGTTCGCCAACGGCCGCCTGCGGCCGCTGCCGCTCAAAACCTTCCCGTTCAGCGACGCGCCGGCGGCGCACGCGCATATGATCGAGGACGGGTTCAGCGGCAAGCGGGTGTTGGTGACTGACTAGCAAGTTGAAAGTTGAAAGTTGCAAAGGGCCCTGTCGCGCTTGGCGGCGTCCGGCGGAGAGCCGATGTTTTTTGCAACTTGAAACTTTCAACTTTTAACTCAACGCAGTTGATATATTAATGAAATACTATTTCACAACAAAAGAGGTGCCGCAATGACCGAAGCTACCGCGACTCGCCAGAGCCAAATGAGCCAGGCCGAGTGGGAAGTCCGCAAGGATCTGGCCGCCGCTTATCGTCTGGTCGCCCTGTACGGCTGGGAAGACCTGGTGTTCACCCATCTGTCCGCGCGCGTGCCCGGGCCGGAACATCATTTCCTGATCAACCCCTATGGTTGGCTGTTCGACGAGATCACCGCGTCGTCGCTGATCAAGGTGGATTCCGAAGGTGAGATCGTCGATCCCGGCGCCACCAACCGGGTCAACCCGGCCGGCTTCACCATCCACAGCGCGGTGCACATGGCCCGCGAGGAAGCGGGCGCGGTGCTGCACCTGCACGCCGCCGACGGTGTCGCCGTGAGCGCCCACAAGGAAGGCCTGCTGCCGCTCAGCCAGACCGCCATGCTGTGTCTGGACCACATCAGCTTCCACGATTACGAAGGCGTGGCGCTGAACCTGGACGAGCGCGAGCGGCTGGTGAAGGACCTGGGCGACAAGAATATGATGTTGCTGCGCAACCACGGCACCCTGACCGTGGGCAAGGACGTGGCGGAAGCCTTCACCTATATGTACTTCCTGATGAAGGCCAGCGAGATCCAGGTGCGCACGCTGGGCCAGGGCGAGCCCTACCTGCCCTCCCAGGCCGCCATCGACACCACCAGCGACCAGTCCAAGCAGCTCGGCATGGCCAGCCAGCTCACCTGGCCCGCCCTGCTCCGCAAGCTCGAGCGCATCAACAGCGATTACGCCACCTGATTACTCAGGCAGCCCAATTCTCCAGGAGGAGATCGGGGACGCGCTGGAATTCGCGCTGGTTGTTGGTGACCAGAGTGGCGCCAAGGGCCAGCGCCTGGGCCGCGATCAACGTGTCCATCGGGCCGATCGGCGTGCCGGCGCGCTCCAGGTGGGCGCGCAGCTCGCCGTAGCGCCCCATGGCGGTTTCGTCGAACGGCAGGATGTCCAGCGGCGCCAGAAACTTCGACAAGGCGTCACGATTGCGCCGCGATCCGGTTTTGGCGACGCCAAAAGCCAGTTCCGCGCCGCTGATGCTGGACAGCGCCACCTGCCCCGCCCGCAACCCGCGCAGGTGTTGAAAAACGCGCTCCGGTTTGCGGTTGATGATGTAGATACAGATGTTGGTGTCCAGCAAATAGAGCGGGTCAGTCATGGAAGAGCTCATCCCGGGGCTGGGTGTCGGGCTGCTCCCGCTCAATCTCGAAACCGGGCTCGAACTCATCCAGAGCGTCCCGCATCACCGCCCAAGGATCCTCCGCGGGCAGCAACAGCACACCATTGCCGAAGCGACGGGCTATCACTTCCGTCCCCTCGAACCGCAACTCCTTGGGCAGGCGCACCGCCTGACTGCGACCGGACATAAACACTTTGGCTAACATCGTCACCCAGATGCCTCCTCGAGACTGATGATATATACCAAAGATAGATATCATTTTATTACTCCTCAATCAAGGTTTCTGGAAGCCAGGCGGAATCCCAATGGGGATACTCTCCGAGGCGGTCGACAAGGCCGGCACGGATGGGATTGGCCACGATGTAGCGGGCCATGGCGGCGAGATCTTCTTCACGGCGCAACGCGCGATCATGAAAGCCCGCGTGCCAAAGACGTTCGTTGCCACCCCTGCCCGCCCGGCGCCAGCGTTGCGTCGCGAGGGATTTGGCTTTGTGAACGGTGGCGGCCAGATCCGCATGCTCGCGCAGTGCCAGCAGCCAGTGGATGTGGTCGGGCATCACCACATAGCCGAGCGTGACAGCGTGTGCCCGGGTGGCGCGCAGGGCCTGCACGAAACAGCGGCCGCTTTGCAAGGTGGCGAAGTGCGCCTGGCGCCCGTGGCAGGTGATGGTGATCAAGTAAACGCGCCCGGGCCGGCGAGCGTGGCCAGCGCGCAAACGGTGAATGTGAGCCTTCCTTGGCATGGTGATACCTCCTTCTTGTTGAAGGCATCACGCTAGCCTGTAGCGGTCGGTTTATCTGTCAGCTAAAGCTGATTTTCTTGTAGGTATTACGCGCGCATGCGGAGGGCGGCGAGCATGGTTTCCAGGCGCGGGACGGGGACGCCGTGTTGCTGGGCGATGGCAACCACGTTGCCGAGGATGGCGTCGAGCTCGATGGGCCGGTCGTTGAGGTAGTCGAGCGCCATGCTGTTTTTGTAGGCGGGCATTTTGCGGGTGCCGTCGATGTTGCTGTCGATGATCTGCGGGGGCAGCGGGTGGCCGTCGGCTTCGGCGGTGGCGATCACTTCCTGCATCATTTCGCGCACCAGTTTTTCACCGCCGGCGGTGTCGAGCATGGTGTAGGTGTCGGCGCCGTTGGCGAGCACCGAGAGCGGGTTGAACGGCGTGTTCCAAACGCATTTGAGCCAGCGTTCGCGGACCACTTCCTCGGTGAGCTTGATGTCGATGCCGCCTTCCACGAACAGATCATGCAGGGCCTGGCAGTGATCATCGAGACCGCTGGGGTAGCGGCCCATGACCAGCCGGCCGTAGGCGTTGTGTTTGATCTCGCCGGGGGCCACGCGGCTCACGGCGATGAACGCCAGGCAGCTGATGATGGGGTTATCGGGGAAGGCATCGGCCAGTTCCCGTTCGATGTCGAGGCCGTTCTGGATCAGCACGATGTTGGTGCCCTCGCCCACCCAGGGGCGCACCAGGGCGGCGCGGTCGCTGCCGGGCAGCACCTTGGTGGCGAGGATCACGTAGTCCGGTGTGCCGTCCGGGCGGTCGCCGTCTTTGTAGAGGTGATCCGGCTCCCAGGAAATGTCGCCGAGCGGGCTTTCGAAGCGGAAGCCGTGCGCTTTGACGGCGTCGTATTCGGAGCGCACCACGGCGCTGACGGTGCAGCCGGCGCGCTTGAGGATGGCGCCATAGAAACTGCCGATGGCGCCGGCACCGATGATCAAAGCGTGGGGTTGGTGGTTACTCATTTAAAAACTCTCCTAATTGGCAATCAGCCCTCGCCGCATGGAGCGCAGCGGCCAGAGCGCCAGCAGATAAACGATCAAAAGCATTAAAAAGGCGTCGTCGAAGCCGACTTCGAAGGCGTGTGGGTGACCGGCCTCCGGGTGAGCTTGCCAGTAACGGTCACTGAAGAATTGTACGCAGATGGCACTGAGGCTCACGCCGATGGCGCCACCGGTCTGGCGTCCGAAATTGACGATGCCCGAGCCCTGGGGGATCAGCGCCGGCGGCAGCAGTGTGAGGCTGCCGGTGGTGACCGGCGGCATGATCAAACCCAGTCCGATGCGGCCCAGGACGGCCCAGGTTACCAGCCAGATGGCGGCGGTGGTCTGGTCGGCGGCGCGCATCATCACCATGCTGGCGATGAAAAACGCCAGGCCGCCGGCGATCAGCCGGGCCAGGGGAATGCGGTCGGTGAGGTAGCCGACGAACGGAAAAATGAACGCCATGGCGAGACCGGCGGGCATCAGCATGAGACCGGCGCTGGAGGCGCTGAACCCGGACACCTGCTGGAAGTACAGCGGCATCATATAGGTGGAACCGAACACGCCAGCACCCATCACGATGGACAATAAAAAACCGCCGGTGAAACCGGGCGCGCCGAACACGCGCAAGTCGAACAGCGGGTTGGGGCAGCGCCGCTGCCAGAGCGCGAATAGACCCAACATCAACGGCCCGCCGAACAGCGCGAAGAGCAGCAGCGGGTCCAGCCAGCCGCGCCGCAGGCCCGACGCCAGCGCCCAGAGCGTGCCCACCAGGCCGAGGCTGAGCAGTATCAGCCCGCGCCAGTCCAGACGTGGCGCCTTTTCTTCACGGTAATCAGGCAGGAACCGCCCGGCGATCACCATGGCCAGCAGACAGGCGGGCAGCACCACGAAGAACACCGCTCGCCAGGACCAGGCGTCCACCAGCACGCCGCCCAGGGCGGGCGCGATGGCGGGGCCGAGGATCACGCCCATGCCGTAGATGCCCATGGCCTGGCCGCGTTTGTGCAGCGGAAACACCTGGAAGATGGTGATCATGGCGTGGGGTTGAATCATGCCGGCCGTCACGCCCTGCACCACGCGGGCCAGCACCAACAGGCCGAAGCTGTTGCTGACGCCGCCCACCAGGGACGCGACGATGAAGATCGCCATGGCGAGCAGAAAGGCGCGCCGGGAGCCGAACCGGGCCACCGCCCAGGCGTTGAGCAACATGCCCACCGTCATGGCGGCGAGGAAGCCGGTGGCGATCCAGTGCACCTGATCCTGTTCGAGCCGGTACTCGGCCATGATGGTGGGCACCGCCACATTGATAATGGTGGACGCCAGCACCACGGACAGGGTGCCGAGCATCACCGTGATGGTGGCGTACCATCGATAGGCCGGCCCATAGCGCTCGAACAGACGCTCTATGGCGGGGTTTTCGGGCATTGGGGCTGCCGGTTATTTTTTGGTCGGGTCGTCGCCGACCTGAATCAGCAGCTTGCCGCGGTTCTTGCCCTGTAGCAGACCCTGGAAGGCGCTGACCGCGTTTTCCAGACCTTCGACCACGTCTTCCTGGTATTTGACTTTACCCTCGCTGATCCACGCCGGCATGTCTTTCAGGAAATCGCCCTGGCGGTTGATGTAATCGAACTGAATGAAGCCTTTGATCAGCAGACGCTTGACCAGCACCTTGCCCATGAAGCCGGGCAGACGGTCCGGGCCTTCCGGCAGGGCGGTGTCGTTGTAGTGGGCGATGCGGCCGCACACCGGGATACGGGCGAAGTCGTTGACCAGTTCCATGACCGCGTCGAAGGTTTCGCCGCCGACGTTCTCGAAGTAGACGTCGATGCCGTCCGGGCAGGCTTTCTTGAGCTGGTCGCGGAAGTCGGCGTCCTTGTAGTTGACGCAAGCGTCGAAGCCGTAAGCGCCGACCACGTGCTTGCACTTGTCCTCGGCGCCGGCCACGCCGACCACGCGGCAGCCCTTGAGCTTGGCGATCTGGCCGACCACCTGGCCGACGGCACCGGCGGCGGCGGACACCACCACGGTTTCGCCTTTCCGCGGCTTGCCGATTTCATCCAGGCCCACGTAGGCGGTGAAGCCGGGCATGCCGAGCACGCCGACGGCGGTGCTGATCGGCGCCTGGGCCGGGTCCAGCTTGCGCATCGCCTTGGGCGAGTTGACGGAGTATTCCTGCCAGCCGCCCGGGCACAGCACATAATCGCCCTGCTTGAAGTCGCCGCTGCGCGATTCCACCACCTGGCCGACGGTGGCGCCTTCCATCACCGAGCCTTCCTCGACGCTGGCGGCGTAGGACTTGGCGGCGCTCATGCGGCCGCGCATATAAGGGTCCAGTGACAGATAGATGGTGCGGACCAGCACCTGGCCTTCACCCACTTCGGGGACGGTGCCTTCCTGGAGTTTGAGGTTTTCATCACCGGGCATGCCGGTGGGGCGTTTTGCGAGAATGATCTGGCGATTGATGGTCATTGTGGAGCTCTCCCGAGAAATGTTGTTGTTTGGAATCAGCTTCAAGCTTCAAGCCGCAAGCTTCAAGCGGGCCGTGCTGTAAGAACGGCCGTGCCTGTAAAGCGGGAGTTGAAAGTTACAAGTTGAAAGTTGAAGCGCGGGGTGGGCCTTGCCGGCTGCACGGCCGTGCCCGCGTTTGAAACTTGCAACTTTCAACTTGCTGGCGCCTCGCCAGCGGCACGGCCTTTCCTCCAGCACGGCTTGCTTGCAGCTTGCAGCCTGAAGCCTGCAGCTAAAAAAGGCGGCCCGAGGGCCGCCTTTTTTATGCTGCGTGGTCGTCCACGTCGATCAGGTCTTCGAGGATACCGAGGTGGTATTCGCGGTCACCCAACCAGTGGTCGATCATGACGATGCGTTTGGCGTAATGGGAGACCGGGGTCTCTTCCATCATGCCCATGCCGCCGAACAGCTGGATCGCTTCCTCGGCGACCTTGCGGCCGGATTTGCCGACCTGGGCCTTGGCGGCGGAGATGCGCTTTTTGCGCAGTTCCGGGTCCACGTCCAGGCTGCAGGCGGCGAGCATGGTGATGGAACGTACTTTTTCCAGCTCCATGCGCATTTCCACCATGCGGTGCTGCAGGGCCTGGAATTTACCGATCGCCACGCCGAACTGCTGGCGTTCCTTGATGTAGTCCAGGGTCTGGTCGCAGGCCACTTCCATGGCGCCGGAGGCTTCCGCGCACAGGGTGATCAGCGCCAGATCCAGGGTCGCTTCCAGACCGGCGAGCGCTTTGCCTTCGTCACCGAGCAGCGCGTCGGCGCCGACTTTCACGTCTTTAAAGGTGATGTCGGCGGCGTGCAGGCCGTCGATGGTCGGGTAGCCGCGGCGGCTGACGCCGTCGGCGCCGGCGTCGACGATAAAGGCGCTGAGGCCGTCCTGGTCGTTGCCGCTGCCGCCGGTGCGGGCGACCACCACCAGTTGGTCGGCGCTGTCACCGTGCAGGACCACGGCTTTTTCGCCGTTGATCACGTAGCCGTCGCCGTCTTACTTGGCGGTGGTTTCCACGAAGCGGTGGTCGTAGCGGCCCTTGGTTTCGTAGTTGGCCAGGGCGAAGCGGGTTTCACCGCCGATGATCGCCGGCAGGCACTGCTCTTTCTGAGCGTCGTTGCCGAGCTTGTCGATCAGCACGCCGGACAGCACCACGGTGGCCAGGTAGGGTTCCACCACCAGGCCGCGGCCGAAACCTTCGGCCACCACCATCAGTTCCGGGCCGCCGCCGTTAAAGCCGCCGGCCTCTTCGGAGAACGGCACGCCCAGCAGGCCCAGCTCGGCGAACTGGGTCCAGGTGTCGGTGCTGAAGCCGTGCTCGGATTCCAGTGCCTTGTTGCGGGCATCGAAGGTGTAGCTGTCACGGACCAGACGACCCACGGTCTCTTCGAGCATGCGCTGCTCGTCGCTGAATTTGAAATCCATGTTGGTCGACTCCTTACAGTCCCAGGATCATCTTGGAGATGATGTTCTTCTGAATTTCGTTGGAGCCCCCGAAAATGGAGAGCTTGCGGAAGTTGAAATAACGGCTGGCCACGGACCCGGCGAACTCGGGGCCGACGGTCTCGCCGTCGAAATCACCGGCCAGCTGTTCGGGCAGGAACGGCAGCGCGTGCGGGCCGGCGGCGCGGCGGAACAGATCGGTGATCTCCTGGCGCAGCTCGGTGCCCATGATCTTCAGGAACGAGCTTTCGGCGCCCGGTACGCCACCGGCTTCGGCGGCGGCCACGGTGCGCAGGTTGGTCATTTCCAGGGACATCAGCTCCATTTCCACGTCCGCCAGGCGGCTGCGGAAGTGCGGCTCTTCGATCAGCGGCTTGCCGTTGACCTGCTGCTCGCGGGCTACCTGCTTGAGGTGCGCCAGGGCCGCCTTGGAGCTGCCCACGCCGGCGATGCCGGTACGCTCGAAGGTGAGCAGGTACTTGGCGCAGGTCCAGCCTTTGTTCTCTTCGCCGACCAGATTTTCCACCGGCACTTTGACGTCATCGAAGAACACTTCGTTGACTTCGTGCTCGCCGTCCAGGGTGATCAGCGGGCGCACGGTGATGCCTTCGCTTTTCTCCATGTCGATGAGCAGGAAGGAAATGCCTTCCTGTTTCTTGGCGTCCGGGTCGGTGCGCACCAGACAGAAAATCATGTTGGCGTGCTGGCCCAGGGTGGTCCAGGTTTTCTGGCCATTGACGATGTAGTGGTCGCCGTCGCGCACGGCGCGGGTTTTCAGGCCGGCCAGGTCGGAACCGGCGCCCGGCTCGGAGTAACCCTGACACCACCAGTCGTCGCTGCGCAGGATGCGCGGCAGGTAGTAGTCTTTCTGTTCCTGGGTGCCGAACTTGATGATCACCGGGGCGACCATGTTGACGCCGAACGGCAGCACGGTGGGGGCGCCGGCTTCCGCGCACTCTTCTTCGAAGATGTGCTTCTGGATCGGGCTCCAGCCGGTGCCGCCGTGCTCTTTCGGCCAATGCAGGGCCAGCCAGCCCTGCTCGTTGAGAATTTTCTGCCAACGGATGGTATCTTCCTTGCCCAGGCGCTTGTGCTCTTTCACCTTGCGGGCGATGTCCTTGGGCAGTTTTTCGTTCAGGAAGGTGCGTACTTCGTCACGGAAGGCGCGCTCTTCAGCTGTGTAATTAATGTCCATAGTAACCTCTGTGTCTTATGCCGCTTCAGGGCGACCTCAGCCGTAAAAGCCCTTGCCTTCTTTGGCCAGCTTTTCCAGCAGCGCGGCCGGCTTCCAGGTGTCGGAACCGGTTTCCTGGTGGATCTGGTTTACCTTGTCATAGATGGTCTTGAGGCCCACGGAGTCGGCCCAGAACAGGATGCCGCCACGGTATACCGGGAAGCCGTAGCCGTAGATCCAGATCACGTCCAGGTCCAGCGGGCGGGCGGCGATGCCCTCTTCGAGGATCTTGGCGCCCTCGTTGACCATGACGTACATGCAGCGCTCGAGGATTTCCTGGTCGGAGATGTCCCGGGACTGGATGCCGTTCTCTTCACGGAATTTAGCGATCAAGGCGTCGACTTCGGATGAAGGCACCGGGGTGCGGTCGCCCTCTTTGTAGTCGAACACGCCGGCCTGGGTCTTCTGCCCGAGGCGGCCCTGCTCCACCAGATCGTCGGTCCAGTTGCGCGGCGGCGCGTTGTCCGGGTCTTCCTTGCGCACTTCTTCGCGGATGCGGTAGCCCACATCCATGCCGGCCAGGTCGGACATGGCGAACGGGCCCATGGGGAAGCCCAGGTCGAACAGCACTTTGTCCACCTGCGCCGGGTTGGCGCCTTCGTTGACCAGTTGCACGGCCTCGGCCTGACGCTTGTGCAGCATGCGGTTGCCGACGAAGCCGTGGCATACGCCCACCAGCACGCCGACCTTGCCGATGCGGCGGCTCAGGTCCATGACCGTGGCGACCACCTCATCGGAGGTTTTCTCGCCGCGCACGTTTTCCAGCAGCTTCATGACGTTGGCGGGGCTGAAGAAGTGCATGCCCACCACGTCCTCGGGACGCTGGGTGAAGGAGGCGATGCGGTTCACATCCAGGGTGGAGGTGTTGGTGGCGAGAATGGCGCCGGGCTTGCAGACCCGGTCCAGCTCGCTGAACACGGCTTTCTTGACGTCCATGTTCTCGAACACCGCTTCGATCACCAGGTCCACGTCGCTGAGGTCGTCGTAGCTGAGCGTGGGCTGGATCAGCGCCATGCGCTGCTCCACCTGCTCCTGGGTGATGCGGCCTTTCTTGGCGGTGTTTTCGTAGTTCTTGCGGATCACGGCGATGCCGCGCTCCAGGGCGTCTTCCTTCACTTCGAGAATCTTCACCGGGATACCGGCGTTGGCGAAGTTCATGGCGATGCCGCCGCCCATGGTGCCGGCGCCGATAATAGCGGCGCTGTTGATGTCACGCTTGGCGGTGTCCTTGGGCAGACCCGGCACCTTGGCCACTTCGCGTTCGGCGAAGAAAACATGGCGCTGGGCGCGGGACTCGGGGCTTACCAACAGCTCGGCGAACAGCTCGCGCTCGCGCTTCATGCCTTCGTCGAAGGGCAGCTCGACGGCGGCCTGGACCGCTTTGATACAATGGAACGGCGCCTTGAAACCACGCTGTTTGCGGGCGATGGATTTCTCGTAGTTGCTGAACAGGTCCGCGTCTTCTTTCTTCACGTCGAGGTCGCGGATCTTGCGCAGCGGGGCGTTTTCGGCCGCCAGCTTGCGGGCGTAGGCGAGCGCGCCTTCGAGCAGATCACCGCTGACCACTTCGTCGACGATGCCGACCTTGAAGGCGTCCTTGGCTTTCACCGGGTTGCCGCCGACGATCATGTCCAGGGCGGCCTTGGCGCCGACCAGGCGCGGCAGGCGCTGAGTGCCGCCGGCGCCGGGCAGCAGGCCCAGCTTCACTTCCGGCAGGCCAACCTTGGCGGAATCCAGGGCAACGCGGTAGTCGCAGCCCAGCGCCACTTCCAGACCGCCGCCCAGGGCGGTGCCGTGGATGGCGGCGATCACCAGCTTGCCGCTGCTCTCGTATTCGTTGATCACGTCCGGCAGCGCGGGCCCGGAGGGCGGCTTGCCGAATTCACGAATGTCGGCGCCGGCGGGGAAGGTGCGGCCTTCACCGATCACCACCAGGGCCTTGGCCTGGTCGTCGTCCAGCCCCTGGCGCAGGCAGTTGACCAGCCCTTCGCGCACACCCTGACCCAGGGCGTTGACCGGCGGATAATCGACGCCGATAACACCGATGTCGCCTTCAAGACGGTAGCTCACTACCTCGCTCATGATTCCTCCTTCAGCGGGGGACCCGCGGTGCGGCGGCCGGTGGGCCGCGACGGCGCCGCGCATCCCGTGGAAAACGGTTCTTCCCGGACGCTTCAGTATAAGAAAATCCGGGGCATTATCAATTATTTCGGAATTAGGTTTTATCTAGCGGACAAGAGCCGCAACCAAAAAGGGCACCACCAGGGTGCCCTTTTATGGCGTTGCTTCACAGTGTGAGGCGCGGCGTTTACTCGGTGATTTCGGACAACTTGCGCAGCACCACCTTGCCGTCGACCACTTCAGCGATCTGCGGGTCGGCAGCCAGGTTGCCGGCTTCGTCGATGCCGTCCACCTCGTACGGGTTATGCTCGACGGACACTTTGTCCATGGCCGCGGGGATGGCGGCGCGGATGGCCTCGGCGTCTTCCACGGTGCCGGCTTCTTCCATGGCGCGGGCGATCAGATACATGGCGAAGTAGTTGTACGCGGTTTCGGAGGTGGCCACGCCGTCGTGTTCTTCCTGCCACTTTTCGACGAACATCTTGGCGCCTTCATTCTGGTACTTGGACAACGGCACCACGCCCACGGAACCTTCCAGCGACTGGATGCCGCCGGATACCTTGGCCACTTCGTCCATCTTGGCCTGGTCCATAAGGACAAAACCGCCTTCGAAGCCAAGCTGGCGGGCTTGGCGCACCACCAGACCGGTGGGCTCGGAGGCGCCGCCGACGAACATTACGTCCGGATCCGCCGCCAGCACCTTGCTGACACCGGTGTAGAAGTCGGCTGAGTTGTTGTAGTCCATCGGGTTCATGGCCACTACTTCGCCGCCCAGCTCACGCCATGCCGGCACGAACTCCTTGGTCCAGTACTTGGCGTAGTCGTGGGTGGCGTTGGCGACACCCAGTTTGTCGCCGAAGCGGTTCATGGTGATGATGGAGAACGGCTTGATGTAGTCGGTGAAGTTGGGCGGAATCTTCACGGTCAGATCGTTGCCCTTGGCGGTCACCGCCGGCACCGAGGTGTAGGACATGATCAGAAAACCGTCGCGCTCGTTGAACGCCTGCAGCGCGAAGGTGCCGCCGGAGTGCGGGGTGAAGATCACCGGCGCGTCGTACTGCTGCACCAGACGCTTGCCGTTGACGGCCGCCTGGCTGGGCGAGTACTTGTCGTCCAGGGCCTGGATGTTGATGGTGTACTGTTCGCCGTCGACGGTGATGCCACCGTTGGCGTTGATTTCCTCGGCGGCCATGCGCAGGCCTTCAAGGGTGTTCTCACCGTACAGCGCGGCACCGCCGCTGAGCGGGCCGGTGAAGCCGATGTTGACTTCATCGGCGTGGGCGGCACCGCCGATGGCGAGGGCAACGGCACCGGCCGCGGCCAGGCGTCGGAAGGATTTCAATACTTTCATGGTCTTTCTCTCCCTTTCTTTATTGTTTGGGATGTGGTCGGAAAATAAGTGTGTTACGCGGCGCCGTCAGGCGCCGATGTAGGCTTTGCGTACCGCTTCGTTACCCAGCATGGCGTCCCTGTCGCCCTCCATCACAAGACGACCGCTTTCCATTACATAGGCGCGGGTGGCGATTTTCAGTGCCGCGAACGCGTTCTGCTCCGCCAGCAACACCGAGGTACCTTCCTTGTTGATGGTCTGCACGGCTTCGAACACCTGCTTGACCACCAGCGGCGCCAGCCCCAGCGACGGCTCATCCAGCAGCAGCAGCTTGGGTCGGCCCATCAGGGCGCGGCCAATGGCCACCATCTGCTGCTGGCCGCCGCTCAAGGAACCGGCGGGCTGATCCTTTTTTTCGTCTAAAATGGGGAACATTGCAAGGACATGCTCAAGCGTTTTCTTCATACCCGCCTTATCGCGGCGGTGTACGTAGGCGCCCAGCCAAAGATTTTTCAGCACCGACATTTCCGGAAACAGCTTGCGGCCTTCCGGGCACTGCACCACGCCGGCCTGCACCAACGCCGAGGGTTTTTTGCCGGTGACGTCTTCGCCATTGAGCATGATCTTGCCGGCGGACGCCTTGAGCAGACCGCTGATGGTATTGAACAGCGTGCTCTTGCCGGCGCCGTTGGCGCCCAGCAGTACCACCAGCTCGCCCTGCTCCACGGTCATGGAAACGCCGTCCAGGGCCTTGAAGCTGTCGTACTTGGCGTCCACGTTCTCAAGCTTCAACATCTTCTTCACTCCCCAGATAAGCTTCGATCACCACCGGATTGTTCTTGACCTGTTCCGGTGTGCCTTCGGCGATTTTCTCGCCGTGGTCCAACACCATGATCTTGTCGGCCAGGCTCATGATCATGTCCATTTTGTGCTCGATCAGACAGACGGTGATGCCGTGTTCGACCATCTTGCGGATCAGCGCCGCCAGGTTCTCGGTCTCTTCCGGGTTGATACCGCCGGCGGGCTCGTCGAGCAGCACCAGTTCCGGATCGGTGGCCATCGCCAGGGCAAACGCCACCCGCTTGCGTTCTTCCTGGGTGGTGTCGGCGATGTAGCGGTGGCCGATGTGACCGAGGCCAACGAAATCGAGCACTTCGGCGGCCCGGGAGCGACATTTCTGTTCTTCATCGCGCAGCCGCTGGGAGTTGATGATCACGTCCCACAGCCGCGATTGCGTGCGCAGCCGGTGACCGACGATCAGGTTATCCAGCACCGTGGACTGCTCGAACAGCTTGGTGGTCTGGAAGGTGCGCGCGATACCGAGACGGGCAATGCGGTCCGGTGCCATGCCGGTGACGTCCATGCCGTTGAACTCGATGCTGCCGGAGCTGGGCGGCATGGCGCCGGCCACCAGGTTGAAGAAGGTGGTCTTGCCGGCGCCGTTCGGGCCGATGATCGCGTTGATCTGGCCGGCGGCGAACTCCACGCTGACGTCATTGACCGCCGCCAGGCCACCGAAGCGCTTGGTGAGATTATTGATCTTAAGCATTGTCGCGGGCCTCCTTGGACGAAGTGGCGCTGTCGCCGACGCGGGTCTGGCCTTCTTTGGCCGGCGCCTTGCTCGCCAGACGGCGGCCGCGCCAGGTCAGGAAGGTGCCGACCACGCCCTTGGGCATGAAAATCACCAGCAACACCAGCAGGGGACCGAATACGATCATCCGGTATTCTTCGAAGGACTGCACCGCCTGGGTCAGCCAGGTGATGATCATGGTGCCCACCAGCGGGCCCATCAGGGTGCCGATACCGCCCACCAGCAGGTAGGTGATGATGTCGAAGGTGTGTACCACCGCGGCCTCCGACGGACCGATAAAGCGCACCACACCGGCGTACAAACCACCGGCGAGGCCGGCGTAGACGGTGGAAAGCACGAACGCCAGCACCTTGTTGCGCATCAGGTTGATGCCCAGCGACTGAGCCAGATCATCGCTGATGCGGATGGCCAGGAAGGTGCGGCCCACCAGCGAGCGGGAAATGCGGCTCATCAGAATGATCGCCAATACCAGGAAGAACAGCACCAGGTAATAGAACGGAACGGTGCGGGTGAAATCAACCAGCCCGAAACCTTCCGGCGGCGTGATGTTGATGATGCCCAGGGAGCCGTGAGTGAGCGCTTCCCACTTATCCAGCAGCAGGTAAATGATGAAGCCCACGCACAGGGTAAAGATGGCGAAGTAGTGCTCCTTGAGGCGCAGCGACACGACGCCGACCAGGAAGCCGAACAGCGCCGAGAATACGCCGGAGGCGACGAACGCGGGCCAGAACGCCCAGCCGTGGTCGACAGTGAGAATCGCCACTACATAGGCGCCGATCGCAAAGAAGCCGCCATGGGCCAGATTCAACTGGCCGCACAAGCCGGTGATGATGTTCAGACCATAGACGGCGATGGCCCAGATGAAGGCCAGGGCCATCACGTAAACCTGGTACTCGTTGCCCGCGATCAGCGGGAAAATCAGAGCAAACACCAGCAGCACCACTTTCATGGCCGGGCTGGCGAAGAAGCTGGCTATACGGTCCATTAGCGCACCCCCTTGGTGAACAGGCCGGTGGGCTTGATGGAGAGAATCACCACCAGCAGGACAAAGGCGATCAGATCCTTGTAGGTGCTGGACACGTAGTAGCCGCCCAGCGCTTCGGCGAAGCCGATGATCAGACCGCCGACGATGGCACCGGGGATGCTGCCCATGCCGCCGAGAATGATGATGACGAACGCCTTCATGATCACCAGGTGCCCCATGGCCGGGTACACCAGATTGATCGGCGCGAACAGACTGGCGCCGACCGCCGCCAGAAAGCCGGCGATGGCGAACGTCATCATCGCCACCCGGTTGGCGTCGATGCCGACCAGGAAGGCGCCTTCACGGTTCTGCGCCATGGCGATGATGGTGGAGCCGGTCATGGTTTTCTTCAGGTACAGATGCAGCACCGCCATGATGCTGAACGCACCGACGATGATCAGCAGTCTCTGCACCGGCAGAATGACGCCGCCGAACTCCAGTATGCCGGTGTAAGGGGTCGGCATGCGGCGGAAATCGGAACCCCAGTACATCTGCACCACCGCTTCCAGAAAGAGCAGGATGCCGATGGCGGCGATCTTGTCGTGGATCGGCGGCGCGTGCCGCAGCGGGTGGAACACCAGGCGTTCGCAGAGCACGGACAGGCCGGCCACGAAGATGCCGGCGCCGAGCATGGCGATCCAGTAGTTGAGCCCCAGACCCACCATGATGTAGTAACTGATGTAGGCCCCCACCATGTAGAGAGCGCCGTGGGCGAAGTTGGGAACGTGCAAAATGCCGTACACCAGGGTCAGACCCAGGGCCACGAGGCCGTAGATGCTGCCCAGGGTGAGGCCATTAAGCGCTTGCTGAAGAAACGCGTCCAAGGCTGAGCCTCCTGTTCGTCTTATTTAAGAAACAATTTCCCAGCGAGCGGCGAGGTCCCATCCGCGTCGGTCGAACTGCGGGAAATTGTTTCGGTTTTTATTGCTCTCCCGGATCACCTATACACGGCGTCTCAGGGCGAAGTCGACGCTAACAGCGACCGCCGCCAGCGTCAATATTCGGAATAGCATTTCACTATACGGAGAGAGGTGATCCGCGCAAAAAGCTAGGCTTTTTGCTTCTGTTCGGCCCATTCCTCTTCCTGCATGGCACGCCACATTACCTTGCCGGTGGGCGAGCGCGGCAGCTCATCGCGGAACTCAATGACCCGTGGCACCTTGTAGGCCGCCATCTGATCCTTGCACCAGGCGATGATGTCTTCCTCGCTGACCTTGCCCTTGTGGTCGGCGGCCAGCACCACGCACGCTTTGACGGTTTCGCCGCGACGCTCGTGCGGGGCGGAGATGACACAGCTCTCCTGGATCGCGGGATGCCGATACATAAGACTCTCGACCTCGGCGGGCCAAACTTTAAAGCCGGACGCGTTGATCATGCGTTTGACGCGGTCGACGATAAAGAAATAACCCTCTTCGTCGTAGTAGCCCATGTCACCGGTGCGGAAGAACCGCTCGCCGTCGATCTCGATAAAGGCTTTCTGGGTTTCCAGCGGACGGTTCCAGTAACCCTGGAAGATCTGCGGCCCCCGCGAGATGATCTCGCCCACTTCACCGACGCCCATTTCCTTGCCGGTATCCACGTCGATGACGCGGGAATCCACATCGAACACCGGGATGCCCAGGCACTGTTTCTTGGGCTTCTCGGAGGGGTTGATGTGGGTGGCGGCGATGGTTTCGGAGAGGCCGTACCCTTCGATGTAGCGCAGGCCGGTGAGCTTGAACAGCTTATCGGAGACCGCTTCGGGCATCGCCGCCCCGCCACCGCCGATATTCTCGAGGCTGGACAGGTCGAAGCTTTCCACGTCCGGATCGGAGAGCAGATCAATGGCCATGGTGACGATGTTGGTCCAGCTGGTGACCTTGTAGCGTTCGATCAGCTTGGCGGCGGTGCGGCGGTCCCAGCGGGTCATCAGCACGATGCAGGAGCCGACGAAGATCGGGCCGTTCATGGCGCCCTGCATGCCGGTGACGTGGAAATACGGCAGCGTCGACAGGGTCACGCCCTCGCGGCCGCCGCCGGTGCGCCAGGCGGCGCCGTGCACACAGGTGGCCATCACCGAGCGGTGCGTGTGCATGCAGCCCTTGGGTGCGCCGGTGGTGCCGGAACTGTACGGGAACACGGCCAGGTCGTCCGGGCCCACCAGCAGCTCGCCGGGTTGGTGGCCGGCATTGAGCGCGTCGCCCCAGGCGATGGCGCCGGCGGTGTTCAGCGGCTCGGCCGGAGCGGCCACTTCGGCGGGCAGATCCAGGTCGGTGTCCGGGTCGATGTAGTCACTGTAAGCGGCGACGATGACATGACGCAGACGTTCCTGACCGATCAGCGGCTCGAGGTGCGGGAACACTTCCTGGCTGCACAGGCAGACCGACGCCTGGGTGTCCTGCAGATAGTGTTCCAGCTCGGCGCTGCGGTTCATGGGGTTAATCGGCACGACAATGGCGTTGGCGCGCAGAATGGCGTAATAGCCGATGATGAACTGGGGCGCGTTCTGCATGAACAGCATCACCCGGTCGCCTTTTTCCACGCCAAGATGCTGCAATTCGCCGGCCAGGGCATCCACCTGCCGCTTGAGTTCCCGGTAGGTGATCGGCGCATCGTAATAAATGATGGCGTTCTCATCCGGGTAGCGCAGCGCGGAAATATCGAGGTTACTGTAAAGGCTGGTTTCCGGAAGCTTGAGCTGGTGGGGCAACCCCTCCGGCCAGACGGCAAAATGCCGATCAAACATGCCTGTGCTCTCCCTTTGGATTGTTGTAAGGCCCGCGATACGCGGACAGTACCGGCCCTTGACCCGGGCTTTTGTTAACGCGGATACAGAACCAGTACCGAAGTTGACCAAGCGGTCAATCTGACATGGCGCCCCTGGGGCGTCAATACTATTTTGGAATATGGTTTCGCATTTGACCGGTCACTCCGGCAGCGGGCGGTCGCCCTGCTCGAAACATTCATCGGCCAGCACGTCGTCGCAGCGGGTGGGCTGCAGCGGCATCACCGAGATATGGCCGTCGCGCAGGGCCACCACATCGGACTGGGGGTGATCGATGCTGCCGGGCCGGCGCTCGAACGACAGCCAGTGGTAGGCCAGCCCACGGCCGTCGGTGCCGTGCACCAGCCGTGGGCCGGCGATGCCGCCGCCGATCTGGCGGGTGAAGCGGCTGCCGCGCAGCTCGGCCACCGGCAGGTCGGGGAAGTTGATGTTCCAGCAGGCGCGCTGGTAACCGTCCCGGTCGGCGCCGGCCTCCCACAGCTCGCGGATCAGACCGGCGGCGTAGCGGGTGGTGGGCGCGTAATCGATGGCGGCGCGGTCGACGAACGCCTGGCTCAGGGCGATGCCCGGCAGGCCCAGGTGGGCCGCGGCGAGCACCGCGCCGACGGTGCCCGAATACATCACCGAGTCACTCAGGTTGGCGCCGCAGTTGACGCCGGAGAGCACCAGATCCGGTGCTTCGTCCTCGAACCATTCCGCCATCGCGAACATCACACAGTCCGCCGGCGTGCCGGACACCGCGAAACGCCGCTCACCGTGGCGGTACACCCGCAACGGCGTGTGCAGGGAGATGCCCTGCCCCACCCCACTTTGATCGTGCTCCGGCGCCACCACCCAGACTTCCTCGGCGAGCTGGGCGGCGATCGCCTCGGCGATCTTCAGGCCCGGCGCGTCGATGCCATCGTCATTGGTGAGCAGAATACGGCGAAATGTTTTCATGAATATCCTTGGTTTATCAGGCGGTCGCTGACCGCGATTCAGGATGCAGGATACAGCGCGGACCAGGCCCGCTATGCGGCAACGCCGTGCCCGCGCTTAACACACTGGATCGCGGGCACGGCCAGGAAGTTCTCCCGACCTTCTCCGCGCGCCTGCATCCTGCATCCTGAATCGCGCCGCCAAAGGCGGCGCTATTTGTGTGTGCGCGCGATTTGCCAGCCGCGCTCGGCGATCAGGCCGGCCCGTTTGCCGACTTCCAGGGCGTTGCGGTTGCTGGCGTTGCCCTGCAGCGCGCGCGCGTACACACCTTGCAGAATAGCGGCGGACCGGAACAAGGCAAAGGCCAGGAACACCGGCCAGTCGTTGATGCCATCACGGCCGGCGCCTTCGCAATAACGCTGCAGCAGGCTCTGCTCGTCGGGAATGCCGCGCGCGCGCAGGTCCAGGCCGTCGAGGCCGCGCACGCCGTTGACGCCGTGGGGCATGTGGTACGGCAGGCAACAGTAGGCCAGATCCGCCAGCGGGTGGCCGATGGTGGCCAGCTCCCAGTCGAGCACCGCCACCACGTCCGGGGCGCGGTTATCCACCAGCAGGTTGCCGAGGCGGAAATCACCGTGGGCGATGGCGGCGCTGTCGTCCTGGGGGATGTTGTCCGCCAGCCACGCCATCAGGTTGTCCATGGCCGGCATTTCATCGGTCTTGGAGGCTTCGTATTGGGCGCTCCAACGCTTCACCTGGCGCTCCACGTAGCCCTGGGGCTTGCCGAAATCCCCCAGACCGGCGGCCTGGTAGTCGACGCTGTGCAGTTTGGCCAGGGTGTCGATCTTGTCGTTGTAGAGATCGGCGCGCTGGTCCTTGGGCAGCGCCTCCAGCTGCGGCTGGGTGAACACCCGGCCGGGCACGAAATCCATCACGTAGAAGCTGGTGCCGATCACCGCGTCGTCCTCGCACAGCACGTGCATGGCCGGCACCGGCACATCGCTGTGCTCGCCGAGCGCCTTCATGACCCGGTATTCGCGATCCACCTGGTGGGCGGAGGGCAGCACCTTGCCGGGCGGCTTCTTGCGCAGCACGTATTCCCGGTCGCCGCTTTGCAGTAAGTAGGTGGGGTTGGATTGTCCACCCTGGAACTGACGGACCTTGAGGGCACCGTCGAGCAGGTTATGCTCTTTCAGGTACTCGGCAAGGCGCGCCTCGTCAAGGCGATGCGCCTCAAGCACAGGGACGATTTCCGGTTGACCTTCCATAATTAAAACCTCTACTGGCGGCCTAAGGCCGCGATACAGGATGCATCCTGTATCGAGCGGCGGAGGCCGCTATTAACAAATCGTTTCGCCGCCGTCGGCGACGATGGTCTGGCCGGTGACATAGGCGCTGGCCGGGCTGGCCAGGAACAACGCCACGCCGGCGATGTCCACCGGCTCGCCGATGCGCCGCACCGGGGTGCGCTCCTCGGCGCGCTGGCGGCGCACCGGATCCTCGGTGAGCGCCTTGGCGAAATCGGTGCGCACCAGACCGGGGGCAATGCTGTTAACGCGGATGTTGCGCGGCCCCCACTCCACCGCCAGGTTGCGCGCCAGGGCCGCTTCGGCGGCCTTGGAGACGCCATAGGTGCCGATGGTGGCGTTGCCGCGCAGGCCGGCGATGCTGGAAATAATAATCACATTGCCGCCACCGTTCTTGTCCATCTCCGGCAGCACCCGGTTGCACAACCAGAAGGTGCCCTTGGCGTTGGTGTCCATGATCTTGTCCCAGGCCTCGTCGGTGAGCTCGGAGGTGGGGCCGTAGACCGGATTGGTGGCGGCGTTGCAGACCAGAATATCGATGCGGCCGAAGGCGGCCAGGGTTTCGTCCACCAGATTCATCAGGTCGTCTTTTTTGCCCACGTTACAGGGCACGGCGATGGCCTCGCCGCCGGCGGCCTTGATCGCCTCGCAGACGTCATGGCAAGGCTCCGGCTTGCGGCTGGAGATCACCACCCTGGCGCCGGCGGCGGCCATTTCCTCGGCGATCGCCTTGCCGATGCCCTTGGTGGAGCCGGTGATCAGGGCCACTTTGCCCTGTAGATCGAAGAGTTTGCTCATGTCTTTCTCCTTCGGAGAGTTGAAAGTTTCAAGTTGAAAGTTGAAGGGGCGGGACGTGTCGGCTGGCAGGGCCCTGCCGCGTTTCAACTTTTAACTTTCAACTTGCAACTGTGTTTACCGGTAGCGGCCCAGCTCGAGTTTGGCGATGCTGTCCAGGTGCACCTCGTCGGGGCCGTCGGCCAGCCGCAGGGTGCGCAGGTTGGCCCAGGCGCTGGCCAGGAAGGTGTCCTGGCAGACGCCCAGGGCGCCATGCACCTGAATGGCGCGGTCGACTACGTTGGCGGCCATTTCCGGGGCGATCACCTTGATCATGGCGATTTCCTGGCGGGCCACCTTGTTGCCGACGGTGTCCATCATGTGCGCCGCTTTCAGGGTCATCAGCCGGGCCTGTTCGATTTCCAGGCGCGAGCGGGCGATGTTCTTGCGGATGGAGTCGAACTGGGACAGCTTGCGGCCGAAGGCTTCGCGGTCTTCCACCCGCTTGCACATGGCTTCCAGGGCGCGCTCGGCGACGCCGATGGAGCGCATGCAGTGGTGAATGCGGCCCGGGCCGAGACGGCCCTGGGCGATTTCGAAGCCGCGACCCTCGCCGAGAATCAGATTGCTGGCCGGCACCCGCACGTCGGTGAAGGTAATCTCCGCGTGGCCCTTGGGGGCGTGGTCGTAACCGAACACGTGCAGGGCACGCTCGATTTTCACGCCGGGGGTGTCCAGCGGCACCAGAATCTGCGATTGCTGCTGGTGGCGCGGCGCGTTGGGGTCGCTTTTGCCCATCACGATGGCGATCTTGCACTCGCTGGACATGGCGCCGGAGGACCACCATTTACGGCCGTTGATCACATAGTCGTCGCCGTCGCGCTTGATCTCGGTGCAGATGTTGGTGGCGTCGGACGAGGCCACCGCCGGCTCGGTCATCGAGAAGCAGGAGCGGATCTCGCCGTTGAGCAGCGGCTTAAGCCACTGTTCCTGTTGTTCCGGGGTGCCGTAGCGGGCCAGCACTTCCATGTTGCCGGTGTCCGGCGCCGCGCAGTTGAAAATCTGCGGGGCGATGGCGCTGCGTCCCATCACTTCGCACAGGTGCGCGTAGTCGTAGTTGTTGAGGCCGGCGCCGTGCTCGCTTTCCGGCAGGAACAGATTCCACAGGCCCTCGGCTTTGGCCTTTTTCTTGAGTTCCTTGATGACCGGCGGTGGAGTCCAGCGGTCGTCGCTGTTGGCGTGCTGCTCGGCATGGACGGCCTCGGCGGGGTAAACGTGGGCGTCCATGAAGGCGACGAGCTGGTCGTACAGGGCCTGGGCCCGGTCGGACAGGGGCAACATCGGGGGGGCTCTCCTCGGTGTTTATTCTGGTGTTCGGATCGGCCCCGAAATGTGGCATGACCGGATGGTCGCGTCAAATTTTTCGGAACGATGTTCCGAAAAATAAGCTGCAAGCCCCGGCGCGCCGTCAGGCGCCGCCGGAGAGCGACGGGCATTCGCGCAGGCTGCCGAGGTAGCAGTCGACGAAGTGTTCGGCTTCCGCTTCCAGGTCGAAGGAGTCGGGGATCAGCAGCCAGGTGTAGAGCATGCCGGTCATTTGTACGTGGAGCATGGTGATGGCGCGTTCGATGTGGAGGGTGCCGGGCAGTTGGCCGCGGGCAACCGCATTGTTCAGGGCGCGCCGAATTTTTTCGGAGCCGTCCAGGTAGGTTTCCTGCTGGCGGGCCATGAGCGGCTCGGTCTGGTCGGTGAACTCGCATTTATGGAAGATAATTTCGAACACGCGTTTCCGGCACGGATCCCGCACGGTATCGTGGAGCACGTAGACCAGCAGTTCACGGAGCTTGCCCAGCGGGTCGGGTTCGTGCGGGTTTTCCACCTGCTGGGTCAGGGATTCCATGGGCAGACGATGCCGTTCGGTCATGGCCACGAAAACGTCCTGCTTGTTTTTGAAATGCCAGTAGATCGCACCACGGGTGACACCCGCCTCCTCGGCGATATCGTTGAGGGAGGTGCGGGAAACGCCCTTTTTATGAAACACGCGTTCGGCGGCATCGATGATCTGCTCGCGGGTTTCGAGGGCTTCCGCTTTGGTGCGCCTGGCCATCGGCTGCTCCTGTGTCCTTCATGAGTAAGGTTTCATGGTTCCGTCACTATACATACGTTCTTGGATGTATGTATACTCCCGGGTCTGCTTTCTCACTGCTTCTAATAGAAAAACCGAGGTCCCCATGCGCACAACGCCGGTTGCTTTTACCCTTTCTATTCTGCTCGCCGCCGGATTGACGGCATGCGGCGGCGGCAAGCAGCAGGGAGGTACGCCTCCGCCGCCGGAGGCCGGCTTTATCACGGTGGAAAGTCAGCCGTTCACGATCACCAATGAATTATCGGGCCGCACCACGCCCTACCGGATCGCCGAGGTCCGGCCCCAGGTCACCGGCATTATCGAAGAACGCCTGTTCGAAGAGGGCGAGCTGGTGGAGGCCGGGGAGCCGCTCTACCGCGTGGATAATCGGCTGTATAAGGCGGACGTGGCCAGTGCCCGCGCCAACCTGGCCAGTGCCCAGGCGACCTTGACATCCGCCCGGTTGCGCGCCGAGCGATTCGACAAACTGCTGAAAATGAACGCCGTCAGCCAGCAGGAATACGATGAGGCCCAGGCGGCGCTGGGCGAAACCCAGGCCCAGGTGGACGCCGCCCGGGCGGCGCTGAAAACCGCCCGTATCAAGCTTGACTACACCACCATGGAAGCGCCGATCAGCGGACGCATCGGGCGCTCCACGGTCACCGCCGGGGCGCTGGTGACCGCCAACCAGACCCAGGCATTGGCCACTATCCGCCAGTTGGACCCGATCTATGTGGACGTGACGCAGTCCAACCAGGAGCTGCGACGCCTGCGCGATGCGCTGGAGAGCGGCCGTCTGGAGAAGGTCGGCGAAGACAAGGCGCGGGTCACCCTGCTGCTGCAGGACGGCAGCCGCTACAAGCATGACGGCAGCCTGCAGTTCTCGGAATTCGCGGTCGACGAAAGCACCGGCGCGGTCACGCTGCGTGCCCTGTTCCCCAACCCGGAGAGCGATCTGCTACCGGGCATGTTCGTGCGTGCCCGCCTGCCCCAGGGCACGCGCAGCGACGCCATCCTGGTGCCGCAAAAGGGCGTCGCCCGCGACCCCACCGGCCAGGCCACGGCGATGGTGATCGGCGCCGATAACAAAGTGGCGTCACGCAAGGTGACCACTGAAACAGCGGTGGGCAACCAGTGGCTGATCAGTGACGGCTTGAGCGAAGGCGACCGGCTGATCATCGAAGGCCTGCAGAAAATCCGCCCGGGCGTCACGGTGACACCGGTGAAGCTGGACGCGAAGAACCAGCAGCCGGAGCCGGTCCAGGGCGGCGATGCCGCCGGCAACGCGCCGCGCCCGTCGGCGCCGGAGCGCGCCGGCCCGCCGCCGCGTAACGAAGACGCCACGGAAAGCACCAAGAGCACCCAAAGCAACGCCCAATAAGCGGGAATAATCATGGCCAGATTTTTCATCGACCGACCCATTTTCGCCTGGGTAATCGCCATCGTCATGATGCTTACCGGGGTGCTTGCCATTTACAACCTGCCGGTTCAGCAGTACCCGACGGTGGCGCCGCCGGAGGTCAGCATCCAGGCCACCTACCCGGGGGCGTCCGCGGAAGCCGTCGAGAATTCGGTCACCCAGGTGATCGAGCAGCAGATGAACGGCATCGACAATCTGCTCTATATTTCCTCCACCAGTGATTCCTCCGGCAATGCCGAGATCCGGCTGACGTTCGCCGCCGGCACCGACCCGGATATCGCCCAGGTGCAGGTGCAGAACAAGCTGCAGCTGGCCACCCCGCGCCTGCCGCAGGTGGTGCAGCAGCAAGGCGTGCAGGTGAGCAAGTCGTCGGATACGTTCCTGATGGTGATCGCCGCGTCTTCCAAGGACGGCAGCATGAGTCGCTCCGATCTGGCGGACTATCTGGCCGCCAATGTGCAGGATCCGCTCAGCCGCGTGCAGGGGGTCGGCCAGACTCAATTGTTCGGTGCGCCCTACGCCATGCGCGTGTGGCTTGACGCCAACAAACTCAAACAGTTCGATCTGACGCCCGCCGATGTCACTCAGGCCATCCAGGTGCAGAACAACCAGGTCACCGGTGGCCAGCTCGGCGGCGCGCCGGCGGTGGAGGGCCAGCAGCTGACCGCGTCCATTATCGTGCAGACGTTGCTGGAGACGCCGGAGCAGTTCGGCGAGATTCTGCTGCGCGTCAACAAGGACGGCTCCAAGGTGCGTCTCAGCGACGTGGCAAGGATTGAGCTGGGCGCGGAAAATTACGCCATCCAGGCACGCTTCAACGGCCAGCCGTCCTCCGGTATCGGCGTTAATCTGGCGCCCGGGGCCAACGCCCTGGACACCGCCGAGGCAGTCCGCGAGCGGGTCGCCGAGCTTAGTGAGTTCTTCCCCGAGGGCATGGAGATTTCCTACCCCTACGACACCACCCCATTCGTGAAGATATCCATCATGGAGGTGGTGAAGACCTTGTTCGAGGGCATTCTGCTGGTGTTCCTGGTGATGTACCTGTTCCTGCAGAATTTCCGCGCCACGCTGATTCCCACCATCGCCGTGCCGGTAGTGCTCCTCGGTACCTTCGGCGTCCTGTACGCGTTCGGCTTTTCGGTGAACACCTTGACCATGTTCGGCATGGTGCTGGCCATCGGCTTGCTGGTGGACGACGCCATCGTGGTGGTGGAAAACGTGGAAAGGGTGATGGTGGAAGAGGGGCTGTCACCCCGGGAAGCGACGCGCAAATCCATGGGCCAGATCACCGGCGCGCTGGTGGGTATCGCGCTGGTGTTGTCGGCGGTATTCATTCCGATGGCGTTCTTCCCCGGCTCCACCGGCGCCATTTACCGGCAGTTCTCGATCACCATTGTGTCCGCCATGGTGCTGTCGGTGCTGGTGGCGTTGATTCTGACCCCGGCGCTGTGCGCGACCATGCTCAAGCCGATCCACGCCGAACACCAAAAGAAAAAGGGGTTCTTCGGCTGGTTCAACCGTAATTTCGACCGCGCCAGCAACGGCTACCAGAGCCGGGTGGAAAAGATCCTCGGGCGCCGTGGTCGTTACCTGTTGATCTATGTGGCCATCGTCGCTGCGCTGGGCTTCAGTTTCACCCGCTTACCGGGTGCGTTTTTGCCGGAAGAGGATCAGGGCATTCTGCTTACCCAGGTGCAGTTGCCCGTCGGCTCCACCCAGCAGCAGACCATCGAAGTGCTGAAAAAAATGGAGCACTACTTTCTGGAAGAAGAGGATGCGGTGCAGTCACTGTTCACCGTGGCCGGCTTCAGCTTCGCCGGCCGCGGCCAGAATTCGGGCATCGCGTTCGTGCGCCTCAAGGACTGGGAGGACAGAGACCTTTCCACGGATGGGGTCAAGCAGGTGATCGGTCGGGCCATGGCGCATTTCTCGGGCATTCGCGAAGCCGTTATCTTCGCCCTGAACCCGCCCGCGATTCCTTCGCTGGGCACCTCCAGCGGTTTCAACATGCAGTTGCAGGACCGTGGCGGCAAGGGCCACGAGGCCCTGGTGGCTGCCCGCGAACAGTTGTTGGCCGCCGCCAACCAGAGCCCGCTGCTCACGCAGGTGCGTTACAACGGCCTGCCGGACGCCCCCCAGTACCGCCTCGATGTGGACCGGCAGCAGGCGCGGGCCATGGGCGTATCGCTGGCGGACATCCATACCACCCTGTCGGTGGCGTGGGGTTCCAGCTATGTGAACGACTTCGTCGACCGTGGCCGGGTGAAACGGGTGTATGTGCAGGCAAAAGCCCCGTTCCGGATGCTGCCGGAAGATATCGATGAATGGTACGTGCGCAACGACGACGGTGAGATGGTGTCTTTCGGCACCTTCTCCAGTGGCGAGTGGGTGCACGGCCCGCAACAACTGCAGCGTTACAACGGCGTCTCGTCGATGAACATTCAAGGCAGCGCTGCGCCCGGCGTGAGTACCGGCGAGGCGATGAGCGCAATGGCCAGGCTGGCGGAGGATCTGCCCCAGGGGTTCGGCTACCAATGGACCGGCTTGTCCTATCAGGAACAGCAATCGGGCAATCAGGCGCCGTTACTGTACGCGCTGTCGCTGCTGGTGGTGTTCCTGAGCCTGGCGGCACTCTATGAGAGCTGGTCGATTCCGTTCGCGGTGATGCTGGTCGTACCGCTGGGCGTGATCGGCGCGGTCGCCGCCGCGATGCTGCGTGGCCTGGAGAACGACGTGTTCTTCCAGGTGGGGCTGCTGACCACCATCGGTCTGTCGGCGAAGAACGCGATTCTGATCGTCGAGTTCGCCAAGGACCTGGAGGACCAGGGCCGCTCGCTGCTCAACGCCACCTTGGAAGCCACCCGTATGCGGCTGCGGCCGATCCTGATGACGTCGCTGGCGTTCGGCCTCGGCGTGACCCCGCTGATGCTGAGCAGCGGCGCCGGCTCCGGCGCGCGCAACGCGATCGGCACCGGTGTGTTCGGCGGCATTACCGCCGCCACGGTGCTGGCGATCTTCTTTATTCCGCTGTTCTACGTGGTAGTGCGCAAGATATCCGGCGTGCCGCTGAACGACAGAAAGGACCATTCAGGAGAGGGGCAGTGATCCGCCGTACAAGGAGTTCGCCCATGAGCCACCCGGCTCGCCTGACCGCCCTTCTTCTTTGTTTTTGTCCGGCGCCGGCGTGGGCTCAGGACCCGCCAGCCAGTGACGGCAACCGGCTGGAGGCGGTGACCGTCACCGGCACCCGTCTGGAGCGGGACCTGGCCGACCTACCCGGCGCCGCCACGGTGGTGGACGCGCGGCAAACCCAGCAGGGCCAGCCCGGCCTGCAACTGGACGAAAGCCTGGCCCGAGTGCCCGGCCTCTACCTGCAGAACCGCTATAACTTCGCTCAGGGTCTGCGTTTGTCGAGCCGTGGCTTCGGCGCGCGGGCGCCGTTCGGCGTGCGCGGGCTGCGCATCAACGTGGACGGCTTTCCGGAAACCCTGCCCGACGGCCAATCCCAGGTGGACGCCATCGACCTGGAGGCGCTGGATTCGGTGACCGTACTGCGCGGGCCGGCGTCGGTGTTGTACGGCAACGCCAGCGGCGGCGTGGTCGACATCACCACCCTTACCGGCGCCGACCTGGTGTACCCACAACGGTTCAGCGTCGCCGGCGGCAGCGACGGCTACCGCAAAACCAACCTGCAAATAGGCGGCGCGGCCGGCGGCAACCACCACTACCTGAGCCTCACCGGGCTCCGCTATCAGGGCCAGCGCGAGCAGAGCGAGATGGA
>DASUNW010000115.1:0-2469 GCA_036276955.1 Alcanivorax sp.
GTGCTCGTATCGATTTGCATAGTCGGCCCCTTTTCCAAGTCGGCCACCATCATGGCGCCGGCGGGTGGACCTGTAACGGGCCTTTCGTGCCAAACAAGATGGACATTGGGTTACCCGGCGCGCCCCGGGGTTCACTCGTGCTGCAGGATATTGAGCAGCTTGCCGAACGGATCGCGCACGTAGAAACGGCGCACGCCCCAGGGCTCGCTGACCGGTCCGTATTCAATCGGCACGCCGGCCTCATTGAATCGGGACAGGGCGTCTTCCAGATCGTCCACCTCGATGGACAGATCGGGCACCGGTGTGCCCGAGCCGCCTTCGGACCCGAAGCTGACCTGCACCATCATGGTTTCATGGGCGCCATAGGTGCGGAACCAGCCGTGGTCCATCAACAGTTCAAGGCCCAGGATGTCGCCGTAAAAGCGGTGGGCTTTGTCCAAATCGGAAGTGGCCGTATTGGCCATAATGCGCTTCACTTTCATGGATTACCTCACGCGTCACGCGTTCGTTCAACACTGCCAGACTCAGGGCGGTTATAACAGGCGGAGACAGATGGTGGCACCCCTATGGATTCGCTGATTTCAGCGGCGGCGCGAGCGCTGGCCGGCGGCGATCCGTTGCGCGCGCTGAACCATGTCTCGCTACGCGACGATGCGCCGGCGCTGGCGCTGCGCGGCATCGCCATGGCGCAGCTTGGCGATCTGACCAGCGCCAAGGCGTTACTGAAACGAGCGGGCCGCGGGTTTAGCCCACGGGAAGCGGTGGCCCGCGCCCGTTGCCTTGTTGCCGAAGCTGAAGTGGCCCTTGCCGCCCGCGATCTGCACTGGTCGCCCGAGGCACTGGACGCCGCCCGTGACACGCTGCAACGTCACGGCGACACGGTCAATGCCGCGCACGCCCGTTACCTGGCGATCCACCGCCTGTTGTTGATCGGGCAACTCGACACCGCCGAGGGCAAGCTGCAAACGCTGGATGTGGGGGCCCTGCCGCCCGCTCTGCAAGCCACCCACGAACTGGCTGTCGCAGGCATCGCGCTACGCCGGCTCAACACCCAGTCGGCGCGCATCGCTTTGGCCAAAGCCCAACGAGCAGCCCACCACTCCAGCATCGCCGCGCTGATTAACGAAGTCCGCAAAGCCGCCGAGGTTTTGCAAACACCGGCAGCGCGGCTGATCACCCGCGATAAGGAACGGCCGGTACGCCTAGACGAAGTGGAAGCGTTGTTCGCCTCCCCAACGCTGGTGGTGGACGCCTGCCGTTACAGCGTGCGCCAGCCGAACACCGTCATTGAGCTGGCGACACGGCCGATCCTGTTCACCCTGGCGCGTGCGCTGGCGGAAGCCTGGCCCGACGACGCCCACCGCGACACCCTGATCGAAAGCGCTTTCCGTATCCGCCATGTGGAGGACTCCCACCGCGCTCGCCTGCGAGTGGAAATCGGCCGGCTGCGCAACGCACTGCAACCACTGGCACGGCTCTCCGCCACCCGCCATGGCTTCAAGCTGGAACCGCTCGCCAACGTCGACGTCGCCGTGCTGGCCCGGCCTGTGGAAGAGAAGCGCGCGGCGGTGCTGGCCTTTCTTTCCGACGGCGAAGCCTGGTCCAGTTCGGCCCTGGCGCTGGCGTTAGGCACCAGCCAGCGCACCGTGCAACGGGCGCTGGACGCGCTGGCGGAAAGCGGCAAGGTGCAGGCCCTGGGCCAGGGCCGCGCCCGCCGCTGGGTGGCCTCGCCGGTGCTCGGATTCACGACAACCTTGTTACTCACCGCCCCGCTGCCAGGGAGCTAGGATGGCCAGACCCTACAAGGAGGATATCGACATGAAACAATTCAAAGCGCGGGTCGCCCGCGAATACGGCCCCTACCCCGGCGCGCCCATTATCCACGGCATTGACTACGACGGCCGCCAAGTGTGGCTCGCCACCGGCGACAAGCTTCAGGCCCTAGACCCTGAAAGCGGCGAGATACAGCACAGCCTGAATGTGGCCGCCGACGCCGGCACCGCCTTCGATGGCACGCATCTCTACCAGATCGCCGAAAAACGCATCCACAAAATCGACCCGAAGACCGGCGATATACTCGCCAGCCTGCCGGCACCCGGCGACGGCGAGGACTCCGGCATGGCCTGGGCGGAAGGTTCGCTTTGGGTCGGCCAATACCGGAAACGAAAGATTCATCAAGTGGACCCGGAAACCGGTGCCGTACTGCGCACTTTGGAATCCGACCGCTTCGTCACCGGCGTCACCTGGATCAACGACGAACTCTGGCATGGCACCTGGGAAGGTGAAGAGGCCGACCTGCGTCACATTGATCCGGAGACCGGCGAAGTGCTGGAGCGCATCGACATGCCCGAAGGCGTTCATGTCTCCGGGCTGACCCATGACAATAACGGTTGCTTTTACTGCGGTGGTGGGGCAAGCGGGAAAGTCCGGGCGGTCAGCCGGCACGGGTAATGGCAGATCCAATGCGGC
>DASUNW010000116.1:0-12449 GCA_036276955.1 Alcanivorax sp.
TGGACCGTGACCTGAAAGCGCCGCAGCCGGCGCTGACCAAGGGCCTCAAGCTGGCCCGCGCCGCCGGCTTGCCGGTGACGGTGATGGTCAACAGTGACTCCGCGGCCATGCGGCGGGCGGTGGGTTTCGACGATCAGCGCCGCGAAGCCGCCGAAAAACAGATCCGCAAGGCCTGGGAAAAGCGCATCGACGCGCTGTGCGGCGATAACACGGTGACCAAGCGTATCGTCTCCGCCCGCGACGCCGAGCGGGCGCTGCGCGACACCGTGCGTGAGTGCCGCCCGGCCCTCTCCGTGGTGCACACCAACGAGGAAGGCCGGCTGCGCCGCCACCTGTTCACACCGCGTGACTGGCTGCTGATTCGCCATGCGCCAGGGGCGGTGCTGTGCGTCCATTCAGACCCTTGGAACGACCCTCCCGGGTTCACCGCCGCGGTGGAACCGGAAGAATACGAAGGCGGGCTCGATGAGAAGGTGATCAAAACCGCCGGCTTCTGGTGTGAGCATCTGCATGGCGAACTGGAGGCGGTGCACGTTCTGGAACACCCGGATGAAACCCTGCTGCTGGTAGCCGGCGAGGCGCTGCCGGAATACGCCGCCAGCGCCGCCAACATTCGTGATTTCCACCAAAAGGCGCTGGATGAGTTCGCCGCCAGGCATTCGCTGTCCAAGGACCGCGCCACCCTGCTTGAAGGGCCGGTATCACGAACCCTGGCGGACTACTGCGAAGAACATGGCAGCGACTGCCTGGTGGTGGGCACGGTGCGCCGCAACCCGGTAGAGCGGCTGCTGTTAGGCGCCACCGCCGAAGGGCTGCTGACCCGCGCCGGCTGCGACGTGATGGTGGTTAAACCGGACGATTTCGAATCCGACTGGTTGTAAACACGGCCATTGATTCACTCAGGAGGCGCGCCTTCCTCGCGCCGAAAGACCGGCTTGGTATCCGTGGACGCCGCCTTGTCGTAGCGGTAGCCGGCGACGCGGAATTTTTTCAGCTGCGCCGGTGTTTCAATTCCTTTCTGCAGGATCCAGGCCGCCATCAGGCCGCGCGCCTTTTTGGCGTAGAAGCTGATCACCTTGTATTGGCCGTTTTTCTCGTCCTGGAAAACCGGTTCAATCACCGGTCCGGGCAACTGCTTGGGCCGCACCGATTTGAAATACTCGTTGGACGCCAGGTTGATCAGCACCTCGGTGCCGGCCGCTTTCATGTCTTTCTTCAGTTGCTCGGTGATGCGATCGCCCCAGAACTGATACAGGTCCTTGCCCCGGGCATTGTCCAGCCGGGTGCCCATTTCCAGCCGGTACGGCTGCATCAGGTCCAGCGGCCGCAACACGCCGTAGAGCCCGCTGAGAATACGCAGCCGGCTCTGCGCGGCCTTCAAATCGTCGCCATCGAAGCGGCTTACGTCCAGGCCGGTGTACACATCGCCTTTGAAGGCGAACAATGCCGGTCGGGCATTGTGTTTATCGAACGGCCGGGACCACTGGGCGAAACGCTCCACGTTCAGGTGCGCGATTTTGTCGCTGACCTTCATAAGGCTGGCCAGGTCCGCCGGAGACAGCCCCCGGGCCCGCTCCACCAGCTCGGCGCTGTGCTCAAGCAGGCGTGGCTGAGTGGCGCGCAACGTCGGCAACGGTGAGTCGTAATCCAGCGTTTTGGCCGGCGATACCACGATCAACATGCTGTTCTCCTTTACAAGATGCAGGCCCGATTATAAGAACGCCGTCGAGAGAAGAAACAGGCTTTATACTATGAGCCCCTTGGCGAAATGCTATCGTAGAGTCAACGACACCAGGGAGTACTCCTGACCGATGCGTTTTTTGCTGATATTGACCGTCACCGTGGCCGTGGTCGTGCTGTTATGGGGAAGCTGGCAAGCGGGCCGCAAACCCTTTTATCTGGTGCTTTCCGGCATCGCGGTCGCCGGCGCCCTCTTCCTGGGCGCGATGCTGTTCACTGATCAGCAGCGCCGCGTGCCCACCGACCCGGAAACCGTCGAGACCCGCATTGACAGCGTGCACGAAACCGAGACCACCTACCGCCTGCGCGGCGAGATCATCAATAACGGCGAGCACGCGGTGGCGCGCACGGAAGTGATGGCGGAGGCATTAAACTGCCCGCCGGCCAAGGCCTGTGACGTGCTTTACGGCGAGCGGCTGACGCTGCCCATGCACATTCCCGCCGGCGGGCGTTACCCGCTCAATCTCTCCGTGCCGCGTCCGCCACGGCAAATCCAGGCCGACCGCTGGCGCGCGCGGGTGTTACGGGTGGAGGCCTACGAGCGCTGATGGCCGCATGGACCACTAGGCAATCGTCGACTAAATGGTCACAATGCCGGCTCCTCGAAGCACAGCAACGGCTGTAGGAGAGATAATGGCAGCGCTCATTCCTGGCCACCCCACCCCAATCGCACCCCACGCCTGGCGGGTTCTGGGCCGCAACCCGGGAATGATGACCGGGCCCGGCACCAACACCTATCTGGTCGGTGAGCGGGCGCTGACGGTGATCGACCCGGGCCCGGTGGACCACGAACACACCCAGGCGCTGCTGCACGCGGCGGAGCACATCGGCCGTCCGATTGAACAGATCCTGGTGACCCATACCCACCGCGACCACTCCCCCGGTGCCCGCGAGCTGGCCGAGGCCACCGGCGCCCGAATGCTCGGCCCCGATGTGCCCGACGACGGCCTGCAGGACGAGACCTGGGCGCCCGAGCGCCGCCTGCGTCACGGTGAACAGCTGGACTGCGGCGGGGTGGAACTGGAAGTGATCGCCACGCCGGGGCACGTCGGCAACCACCTTTGCTATCTGATGCTGGACCAGAACCTGCTGTTCACCGGCGACCACTTGATTCAAGGGTCCACCGTGGTGATCGCGCCGCCGTCCGGCTCCATGGCCGCTTATATGGAATCCCTGGCGCTGCTGCGCGATTACCGCATCGACCTGATGGCACCGGGCCACGGCGACGTGATCGACGACCCCATGGCCACCGTGGACAAGACCCTCGCCCACCGCCGCGAACGGGAACGGAAAGTCTTCGAAGCCCTGGACGCCGACCCGATCACGGTCCAGGAACTGGTCACCCGCGTCTACGAGGACGTGCCCGCCTTCCTGCACGGCGTCGCCTGCCTCTCCCTGGAAGCCCACCTGATCAAACTCCGCGACGAAGGCCGCGTCAGCCACGGCCACGGAAAATGGGCGGTCTGAAACTGCAATGGATAGTAATTGCCCCTACAACCATCCTTTGCGTTTGAAGTACCAGTACGGGGCCATGCCGGAGAGGATCATGATGCCGAGCACCGCCGGGTAGCCGAACGCCCATTCCAGTTCGGGCATCACTTCGAAGTTCATGCCGTAGATGCTGGCGATCATGGTTGGCGGCAGGAACACCACCGCGGCGATCGAGAAGATCTTGATGATCTGGTTTTGTTCGATATTGATGAAGCCCTGGGTGGAATCCATCAGGAAGTTGATCTTCTCGAACAGAAAGGTGGCGTGGGACATCAGCGTGTCCAGGTCGTGCTGGATCTCCGAACAGGTACGGCGGCGCTCCTTGTCCGCGCGCACATAACGCTGGATGAACGAGATCGACCGCTGTGTGTCCATCAGACAAAGGCGGATCTTGCCGTTGCTGTCCTCCAGGTGGGCCAGCTTTTCGATGCCGTCTTCGAGCTCCGCCTCTTCGTCTTCCAGCACCAGATAGCTGACTTCCTCCAGGTTGCGGTGGATGTCTTCCAGGCTGTCGGCCATGTTTTCCACTTTCTGTTCGAGAATGCTGAGCAAAATGTCCAGCGGCGCCTGGGCCTGTACCCAGCCACGGCGCACGCGCAGTCGCATAAGGCGGAAATCCGGCAGCCGTGAATCGCGGAAGGTCAGCAGCCGGCCGGACTGCAATACGAAGGCCACCGTCGAGGTGCGATGGCGGCCTTCGGCCTGGTAGGCGAACAGCGAGTGCACATGCAGGCCGTATTCGTCGTGGAAGAATCGGGCCGAGGCCTCGATCTCCTCCACATCGTCGGATTCCGGCAGATTCTGACGGAACAAATGCTGCAGCTGCTGGCGCTCCTCGTCGGAGGCGTCCACCAGATCAATCCAGCTCGCCGCGTCAGCGGTGCCGGGGGTGAGCTCGGCCACGTCCCGTTCGCGGAGCACTCCTCTTTCGATGTCGTAAACGTGCAGCATGCTAAGCTCCTCGCGAACAGTATGGGCCGGCGACAGGGATCAATCCGGCTTAGATAGAGCAGCGCATGATGACTGTCAACACCACGATAGCACGGCTCAACACACACACGACGGCGATTGATCTCGGCCACGGCGCACGCCTGTGGCTGATTCACGGTGTTCTGGGCGATACCGCCGAGCCGTTGTTTCACACGCTTTGTAACCAATTGCCCTGGGAGCAGCCCCGGGTGCGCGTGTTCGGTCGCGAGCATCCGGTGCCCAGGCTTACCTGCTGGGTGGCGGACAACGGTTTGTGCTACCGCTACTCGGGCCTCACCCACCAGGGCCGGGGCTGGCCGCCGGCGCTTGACGAGATGCGGCGCCGGATGACCGAACTCACCGGCCGGCGCCCCAACGGGGCCTTGGCGAACCTCTACCGCGACGGCGACGACAGCATGGGCTGGCATCGCGACAACGAGCCGGAACTGGGCGCGCACCCCTGGGTGCTGTCCTATAATCTCGGCGCTTCCCGAGACTTCGCCTTCCGCCCCTACGGCAGCAACCGCCAGAGCCGGGTGATCGCCCTTGAGCACGACAGCCTGCTGGTGATGTCGCCGGAGGTGCAGACCCACTTCGAACACGCCCTGCCCCGCCGCCGGCGGGTGCGCGAACGCCGCCTTAACCTCACGTTCCGCGAAATTCTCTCCTAGCCGAAGAAGACATAGCTCAAAAGGATGGCCGCCAACAATCCGGCGGCATCGGCCGCCAGGCCGCACCACAGCGCGTAGCGAAAATCGCGAATGCCGACGCTACCGAAATACACCGCCAGAACATAGAACGTGGTTTCCGTGGAGCCCTGCATCACCGCCGCCATGCGCCCGGCCAGTGAATCCACGCCGTGGGTCTGCATCACATCGAGCATGGCGGCACGGGCGCCGGAGCCGCTCAAGGGTTTAAGAAACGCCACCGGCAGCGCGTCCACGAAGCGGGTGTCCCAGCCCAGGGCGGCGGCACCGAGGCGGATCGCCGAGAGCACCGCTTCAAGAACGCCGCTGGCGCGCAGCATGGCGATGGCGGCGAGCATCGCCACCAGATAGGGAATCAGCTTCACCGCCAGGGTAAAGCCTTCCTTGGCGCCCTCCACGAAGCAATCGTAACTGTCGATACGGGCGCGCCAGGCGGCAAAGAAAAACAGCCCGATCACGGCCAGCAGGATACCGTTGCCGAACAAGCCGGACAGGGTGTTGCCCAGATCCGGCGGCGCCAGATAGACGCCCAGCCCCAGTAACGACAGTAAGGTCAGCCAACCCAACGCCACCGCGATCAGCAGCGGATCCCGTAACGGAATGCGCTGTAGACGGGCGGTGAGCATCACGCCGACAAAGGTGGATACCGTGGTCGCCATCAGCATCGGCAGGTAGACCACCGCCGGATCAGCGGCGCCCTGCTGGGCCCGGTACAGCAGCACCGTCACCGGCACCAGAGTCACCGACGAGGTATTCAGAACCAGGAACATGATCTGGCTGTCGGTGGCCCGACGCGGCTCCGGATTGTGCTCCTGCAGCGATTCCATCGCCTTGAGCCCCAAGGGCGTGGCCGCGTTGTCCAGCCCCAGCATGTTGGCGGCCAGATTCATCGAGACACCGGCGCCGGCGGCCGGGTCGCGGCGCAGCGACGGCATCAGCCGGGTCAGAACCGGGCGCACGCCGGCGGCCATGCGATCGGCCAAACGGCTTTGCTCGGCAAGACGGAACAAGCCGCTCCACAGCGCCAGCACGCCGATCAGGCCGAGACTCACTTCCACCGCGAGGTCCGCCGCTTCCCAGAGCGCCGACACCACGCGCGCCGGCGCCTGCAGATCGCCGCCCAGCAGTTGCACCAGAGCGCCGAAAATCCCGATCAGAAAGAAAGCGGTAAAAAGACGATGCACTGGGGCCTCATGAAATTCGGCAAAGCGCTCAGTATGTCGATGATCGGGGCGTTTGCCTATCCATCCGCGCTTGCCCCACCCCCGCGATTTGGGCGACCCTGTTGCAGGCGGCGGTTTCCTTTATACTGCCCCGGAACCCTTTAAAAAATGCAGCCGAGTAAGTTCATGTCCGTATTCCGCAAGCTGTTTGGCGTGCTCCTCGCGGCCCTGTTGTTGGGCGGCGCCCTCAAGGTGGGCGGTGACCTGGGCAACAATCCCGTCATCGAAGGATCGCTCAAGCCCGAAAAGGTCCACCGTGAAGCCGCCGATGAAATCGTCGAGCGCCTGGAACTGCACTACCGTCGTCTTAAGTTCGATGACGCCCTTTCGGAGCAGGTTCTTGAGCAGTATTTGCAGGATCTCGACCCTAACCGGCTGTATTTCACCCAACAGGACGTGGACGACTTCCAGCATTATCACGACCGGCTCGACAACCAGCTGCGCGACGGCGTTTTGGAGGCCGGTTACTCCATCTTCAACCGCTTCCAGCGCCGCCTTGAAGACCGGCTCACGGAAATCCTCGCCATCCTGGAAGGCGGCTTCGAGGATTGGGATTTCGACGGCGACGGCACGGTGCTGGTGGACCGCAGTGAAGCGGATTGGGCCGAGGACCAGGACGCTCTGGACGCCATCTGGCGCGACCAAATACGCAACGCGGTGCTGTCCATGCGCCTTAACGGCGCCAGCGACGAGGAAATCAGCAAGCGGCTGACCAACCGTTATGAAAGCCAGCTTAACCGCGTTCGGCAGAACACCCCCGAGGACGTGTTCCAGACCTACATGAACGCCCTCGCGCAGACCTTTGATCCGCACACCAACTACTTCACGCCGCACAATTCCGAGAACTTCGACATCAGCATGAGCCGTTCGCTGGAAGGCATCGGCGCGGTACTGCAGTACGAAGACGGCTATACCAAGGTGGTGCGCCTGGTGCCCGGCGGCCCCGCCGCCAAACAAGGCCAGCTTAGCCCGGCGGACCGGGTGATCGCCGTGGCTCAGGGCGATGACGAAATGGTCAACGTGATCGGCATGCGCCTGGATGAAGTGGTGGACAAGATTCGCGGCCCCAAGGGTTCCAAGGTCCGCCTGGAAGTGATTCCCGCCGGCCGCGCCAGCGAACACGACACCCGCACCATCGCCATCACCCGTAATAAGGTGGTGTTGGAAGAACAGGCGGCGAAGAAAGAAGTGATTGAAGTGGATCACGGCGGCGACACCATGAAACTGGGCATTATCGAGATCCCGGCTTTCTATATGGACTTCAACGCCTTCCATCGTGGCGATCCGAATTACACCAGCACCACCCGGGACGTGGCGGAGCTGCTGGTGGAACTGCGCAAGGAGAATGTCGACGGCCTGGTGATCGACCTGCGTAATAACGGTGGCGGCTCGCTGCTGGAGGTGAACAAGTTGGTGAGTCTGTTCATCAACCGGGGACCCACCGTGCAGGTGCGCGAGGCGGGCGGCCGCGTCACTGTCGAGAACGATCAGTACCCGGGCATGCTTTATGCCGGCCCTCTCGCGGTGCTGGTCAACCGCTACAGCGCCTCCGCGTCGGAGATTTTCGCCGGCGCCATGCAGGATTACGGGCGCGCCTTGATCGTCGGTGATCGGACCTACGGCAAAGGCACGGTGCAGACCTTGCTCGACCTGAACCACGGCAAACTCAAGATGACCAACGCCAAGTTCTATCGGGTCTCGGGGTCCAGCAACCAGAACAGGGGCATTGTGCCGGACGTCACCATGCCGTCGCTGGTCGATAAGGAAGCGATCGGTGAAAGCACGCTGCCCAACGCCCTGCCCTGGGATGAAATCGACCCGGCCAACTACCAGCGCTATCAGGACCTGGCGCCGCTGTTGCCCGCCCTGCGCCAGCGCCACGACGCGCGCATCGACGATAATCCGGAGTTCGTCTACGTCAAGCAGTTGCGTGAGCTGGTGGACCGCGCCAACGAACGTCAGGAACTGTCCCTCAACGCCAAGCAGCGCAGGGCCTGGCAGGAGGATTTCGACCAGCGTCGCTTGGCTATCGAGAACGCGCTGCGCAAGCACCGGGGCGAGAAGCCGATCGAGAAGATGGAAGATTTGCGCGCGCTTGAAGAGCAACGAGCCCTGGGGCCGGGAAGCAGTGACGAACCGTTCGATGAAGACCCGTACTTGCGCGAAACCGGGCATATTCTCGCCGACATGGTGTCCCTGCTCCGCGAACAGCGAGTGGCCGACAAGCGCGCCTCCTAGGCGCCTTGCCCGGCTTGGGGGTCAGGCCATCGCCTTGAACCCCCAGCGCGCCGGGTTCTTCCCCAGCCCCATTTTCAGCGTTCGACGCCCGAGGTCATGGTTAAAGTCCTCAAGGCGCCGCTTGGCGGCCTCCGGCAATAGCCGCTGACCGAGACTGGCGGCGCCCAGGCCGGCGCGGGCCATGCGCACCGCCGCGGCGGAAGACACCCGGCTGTGCAGGTTCAGATCGTCGGCCATGGCATCGCCGATCAAAAAGCGGCTCACCGCCACCAGCACGTCATAAGAGAGATGAAACGGCGGCTTCCTGGCCATGCCGGCGAGCAAGGACTTGGCCAGCTTTTCGCTGTCCTCGGTGGGCTCGTACAGATGCGAGGTAAGCTGTAAGGCGAGCACTTTCTGCTCCTCCACGGTGGCGGTCAGCAGCGCCTCGTCCACCCCCAGCAGATAGCCCGCGTAACGCCAGAAATAGTGCATCGCTTCGTGCTCCTGGCGGCTTATATACAGGCCCATCCGGCGCAGGCCCCGCACCACCATGTAGTCGAACTCGAGCACCGTTCCGGCCATGTCTTCCTGATTGATCGGCAAATCGAAGCGCTCGCTGTCCCAGCGACCGCTCTCACTCAAAAAGCGGCGCACCGCCGCGTGCAGCAACCGCACCTCCATCAGCGTTCGGTGCCCCAGGCCGCCGGGGCGCAAGCCGTCCGTCGCGGCGATGTTATGCAACATCTGGCCGGTTTCGTAAATCCGCCGCGACACGTCCTTTTGCAGGCGACCGGTGGCCACCAGCACCTGGGAGGGTTTGTTGTGGGCGTACCCTTCCACCAGGCTGGAACACATCAGTACCAGACCTTGCAGGGCACCGTGACGGCGATACATGCGCCGGCCCAGCTCCATGCGTTCGAAGTCCACCCAGCCGGGCACCGTGTAACAATGATCCAGAAACGCCTGATAGACCCCGCCCTCCTCGGCCGCGCGGCGCTCCACTTCGCCCAGCAACCCGGAGGGGCGTTGAAACGCGATGCCCTCCAGACAGCGGTCGGCGAGCGGGTCCTGCACCCGGCGCCAGGCCTCAAGACGGTGATGCGCGTAACGGTCGAACCAGATTTGTTCCCGCGGGGTGCGCGGACCGTCCTGCAGCTGGCGTAATTCTTCGGGCGTGGCCATTACTTTCTCCGGCAAGGTTTCTCTCAATACGGCAAACACAGAACCAGCGGGTTCCGGGTTCAAGCTAGAGAGTCCCAAGCGGGGGGTCAATCACCAAAACCGGCGGATTTATTTAGTGGGTGGAAGGTCGTTCGGCGCCCCAGACAACCAACGTCCGCGCCAGCCAGTCCGGATCGTCCAGGGACAGGTCGTGACCGCCGTCGGGATGCACCGCCCGCTGCGCGGACCAGCGCTCGGCGAGCGCCGCGGAGCAGCGCGGGTCCACCAGCCGGTCGCCGGCGGCGCTGATCACCAGAACCGGCCGCCCCGCCGGCAGGCTCGCCGGGGCGCGGAACCGCGCCGCCGCCCACAATTGCCGCACCGTATTGGCGGCGGACACCGGGCGTGCCGCGTCGATGTCGGCGAACTGCCGGGCGATGCGGTCTTTATCGGCGGCGTCGAGCCGGTTGGTGGTGATCTCCAGGATCATGCGCTCTCGGATCAAACGGTCGCGGCCGAGCAGCCCGTGGCGGACGATGTCCAGGTAGTTGGCGGGTTTCAGCCGGCGCCAGAACGGGCTCACCGGCGCGGCGCTGGAATTGATCAGCGCGGCGGCTTCAACCTGGTCCGGGTAGCGGGACAGCCAGTTCATCGCCACCATGCCGCCCAGGGACAAGGCCACCAGCCGCACCGGGCCGTCCACGTCCTGCTCTGACAGTGCCGCGCGGGCCGCGTCCACCATCACCGCCACCCGCGTGGGGCTGGGGTCCCGGTGGCTCTGCCCGTTACCCGGCAAATCGATGCACATCACCCGCTGCTCGCCGCCGAGCGCCCCGGCCAGGGTGTCGGCGAAACCGTGCCAATGCGCTTGTTCACGAACCAGTCCGCGCAGCAGGATCCAGGTCGTCGGCATATCTCTGTGCTTCCCTAATCAGCTAGAATGCGAGGCTAGAGATGGCCCGCGCGAGGAACTATGGCACGAAAAACCGTAAAACGGGTGAAAACAGGCTCCCTGGAGCGGCGCTTTTCCATGGCCCGGGCCGGCTTCCTGGCCGGCGCCCGCTACGCCACGGCCAGCGCCGGCGGCATCTTCACCGCGCCGGACCAACGTGAGGCGCGGCGCCGGCGTAATCTGTCCCAACGGGCGGAAGAACTGGTCGAGGAACTGGGCCAGTTGAAAGGCTCGGTGGTGAAGATCGGCCAGATGATGGCGCTGTTCGGCGAGCACTTTCTTCCCGAGGAAGTCACCGACGCCCTGCACACGTTGGAAAACAACACCACCGCCCTGGAATGGCCGGCGGTCGAGAAGCATCTCAGACAACAACTGGGCAGCGTGAAACTGGCCGAGCTGGAGGTGGACCCGCAACCCCTGGGCGCGGCCAGCCTGGGCCAGGTACACCGGGCCCGGCGCAAAAGCGACGGTACCGAGCTGGCGCTGAAGATTCAGTATCCGGGGGTCGCCAACGCCATTGATTCGGACATGCGCGCCCTGGTGCGCCTGCTCAAACTGAGCCGTCTGGTACCGATCACCGAGCAGTTCAATCAATGGCTGGATGAAGTTCGCGATATGCTCGGTCGCGAAGTGGACTACGACCTGGAAGCCCACACCACCCGTCACTTCCGCGAAGCGCTCGCCGATGACCCGCGCTTCGTGGTTCCGGAGGTGTACGGCGACTACTCCACCCACAACATTCTTTGTTTGTCCTACGAGGAAGGCGTGCACATCAGCGACCCGTCGGTGGTGTCCTTGAGCCAGGAACGCCGCAATTTCCTGGGCCGCGCCATCATGGAGCTGTGCTGCCGGGAAGTGTTCGAGTGGAATAAGATGCAGACCGACCCGAACTTCGGCAACTACCTGATGCGCGTCGGCGACGACGGCAAGGACAAAATCGTGTTGCTGGATTTCGGTGCCATCCGTGATTTCGACGATGAGGTGCTGGGGCCGGGCCGCGAGATGATCCGCGCCGCCTGGCTGCACGACAGCGACCGGCTGTTCGGCGCCATGCGCGCGCTGGAATTCCTCGACGGTGAGGTGCCGCGCCGGCTGCTGGATGACTTCGCCGCGCTGTGTTTCGAGGCCATTGAGGCGCTGCAGGATCCGGACCGTTTTCCGCCGCCGAAATCGGTGGTCAACGACAAAGGTGAGTACCTTTGGGGTGAGAGTAATCTGCCCAACCGGGTGATGAATCGCGCCAGCCGCACCGCCCTGTCGGTGCATTTCGATGTGCCCCCCAAGGAGTTCATTTTCCTGTTCCGCAAGCTGCTCGGGGCTTACACTTTTTTACACGTTATCAAGGCCCAGGTGCGCGGAAACACCATCATCGAGCCGTTTATCCACATGCGGGAAGACGAGGATCGCAAGCGCGTTGCTCAAAAAATAAACGGACAGACGCCGAATAGTTGACCTTTCCGGTCAATTATTGACCGTTTATGGGCGCGATAACCATTTCTTATTTGCCAAGCTGTCGACTGCACAATAAGGTTAGCAGCCTGCTCAGCGGCCGGTTTGAATAAACCGGCCGTTTTTCGAGGTTCCCCTGAAAACCGGTCATACCGACCAGCTTTCAGATGGACCTGTTTTTACGAACCATAAAATGGGGGTAACGCAGGTGATTATCGGTGTACCCAAGGAAATTTGCCCTGACGAAGAGCGCGTCGCCCTGACGCCCGCCAACGTTAGCGCATTGCTAAAGAAAAACGGTGTCGAGATCCGCATCGAGCGCGGTGCCGGCGAGGCGGCCGGGTTTACCGACGGCGACTATGAAAAAGCCGGCGCCAAACTCACCGACCGGGACGACATCTTTTCCAACGCTCAGGTGATCCTGCAAGTTCAGACTCCGGGCAGCAATACGACCAATGGCCAGGAAGATCTGGACAAGCTGAAAGCCGGCCAGTTCCTGATCGGCATGACCGACCCGCTGGCCAACGCGCAGTTCGC
>DASUNW010000117.1:0-8003 GCA_036276955.1 Alcanivorax sp.
TCAGGCTGGCCGACCCCGCTCTCTTTTTTTGCTGGGGACGGCGCAGGAGGGCCTGCCCGTTCAAGTCCGCCCCTTGCTACCAAATACGAAGAAGGCCGCCCGATGGGCGGCCTTTTTTGTGGCCGAAAGGTCAGCGTATTCAGGCTGGCCGACCCCGCTCTCTTTTTTTGCTGGGGACGGCGCAGGAGGGCCTGCCCGTTCAAGTCCGCCCCTTGCTACCAAATACGAAGAAGGCCGCCCGATGGGCGGCCTTTTTTGTGGTCGCTGATCGGATGCGATCTCGCGTAGGTCGGGTTAGGCCGAAGGCCGTAACCCGACGAACAAGCCGAGAACAACGCTTGGCGCTTGAAGGTCGGTTGTCGGGTTACGCTTCGCTAACCCGACCTACGCCTACTTTTAGAGCATCACCAAATGGTTGGGCAGCTCGTTTTTCTTCTCGGTGGCGGGGACTTTGATGATCAGCTGGTCGCCGCAGGAGGCAATGCATTCCAGGAAGCCGTTGAGCACCTCGCCCTGCTGGACGTGGGTGGTGAAGGTGTCGACGATGTTCTTCCAGGTTTCGTCGGGCACGTGCTGGGCGACGCCACGGTCGGCGAGGATTTCCACGTAGTGCTCCGCTTCGCTGACGAAGATCAGCACGCCGTGGTCGCCACGGGTGTGGTGCAGGCCCTGGTCGAGGAAGGTACGCCGGGCCAGGTTGGCGGCGCGCCAGTGTTTCACGCGCTTGGGCACCAGTTTCATCATCAGCGGCGGCCAGCGGAACAGTACCGCCAGCACCACCAGTACGGTCCACTGGGCGAGCAGGGTTTCCAGGGCGTCCAGGCCCACCGGCATGAACGCCAGCGCCAGGGGCACCAGCAGCGACAGTAGCGCCGCCCACATCATCGGGATGTAGCGGTAGTCGTCGGCCTGGCGGGCCAGCACCGTGACCAGTTCGGCGTCGGTATCTTTCTCGATGGCGGCAATCGCCCGGGCTACCCGTTTCTGGTTTTCTTCATTCAATAACATTACCAACCTCCCGAGGCGCCACCGCCTCCGAAACCGCCACCGCCGCCGCCGAAGCCGCCGCCTCCGAAACCACCGCCGCCACCGCCGCCCATGCCGCCCATACCCATGGGCAGGAACATGAGGCCGGCGGCGCCGGCGCCACGGCGCCCGCCTTTGCGGCCCAGGCCACCGAAGGACAGGAAGAAGGTGAAGACCACCAGGCCGATCAGATAGAGCAGCGCCTGCAGGCTGGAGGCCTCTTTACGGTCGGCGTTGCCACCGCCGGCCGGGGCTTGGTATTCGCCCTGGATGGCGGCGAGGATCGAGGTGACGCCGGCGTTGATGCCAGCGGCGAAATTGCCCTGCTGGAAAGCGGGCAGAATGTCGTTCTGGATGATGCTCGACGAAGTGGCGTCGGTGAGCGCGCCTTCCAGGCCATAGCCCACCTCAATACGCACCTTGCGTTCATTGGGCGCGACGATCAGCAGGGCACCGTTATCCGTGCCCTCCTGCCCGATGCCCCATTCCCGACCCAACCGGTAGCCGTAACCGGCAATGTCGTAGCCCTGCAAATCAGCCAGGGTGACGACTACCAACTGATTGGAGCTTTGCTGCTCCTCGCCGGCGAGCTTTTCGGTGAGCGCCTGCTCCTGGGCCGGCGTCAGCAGGTCGGCGTTATCCACCACCCGGCCGGTGAGCGTCGGAAATTCCTGAGCGGCGGCGGGCAGCGCCAGTGCCGCCAGCACCAGGGTCACGCCCAGCCACAAGGCCCGGCCACGGTTGGATTGCAGCGCCATATTCATTCGAAATTAACGGAGGGCGCCTGTTCAGCGTTCTCCGTGGTGGCTTCGAAGTTTTCGCGCGGCTCCATCTCGCTGTACAGCACGCTGTGCCAGATGCGGCCCGGGAAGGTGCGTATCTCGGTGTTGTACTGCTGCACCGCCTGGATGAAATCGCGGCGCGCCACCGCGATGCGGTTCTCGGTGCCTTCCAACTGGGATTGCAGGGTCAGGAAATTCTGGTTGGATTTGAGCTCCGGGTAACGCTCGACCACCACCATCAGCCGCTGCAGGGCGGAGCCGAGCTGGCTCTGCGCCTGTTCGAACTGCTGGAATTTCTGTGGGTCGTTGAGAATGCTCTCGTCCATTTGAATGGAACCCACCTTGGAGCGGGCCTCGGTGACCTCCACCAGCACTTCACGCTCCTGGTCGGCGAAGCCTTGCACGGTGTTCACCAGGTTGGGCACCAGGTCGGCGCGGCGCTGGTACTGGTTTTCCACCTGAGCCCAGGCCGCTTTCACCTGCTCGTCGTAGGTGGGGATGTTGTTGATGCCGCAGCCGGCAAGCGACACGGCCAGCCACATCAGCATGAAAGCACGCCAAAAGTTCATTCCAGGTTCTCCAATTCAGAAGTGGACGCAGTCAAGCAATTCCCCGGTGGATTAGCAACCGAAACCCCGGTAACCGCCTGAATCAACCTTTCTTTGCGGACGCGGGACAGCGCTTTCAAGCGCACCTCCAGCCGGCCGGCGGCGGCGCGCCCGGGCACCGCCACGCACAATACCAGCGTCACCGGCCGCCGGGCGCGGGTGTAACGGGCGCCGCGCGGACCCTCATTGTGCTCTCCCCAGCGCCGCAACACATCCGTAGTGACGCCGGTGTAGAGGGAGCCGTCGGCGCAGCGCAGCATGTACACCCACCAGTCGGCGGTAGCCGCCGTGCTCTGTTTCACGGTTTTACACCTGTTTTCACGGGAGTTGCTATCATCAAACGGTCTTTTCGCATTGACACAACAATAGCCTGAAATAAGGAGCTTCGCATGATCACCTATCTGTATTGGTTGCTGGTGGCGGCCGCCATCTTCCTGGCCCTGTTCGGCATCGGCGTCCGCATGGGCAAGTGGAAACCGGCGCTTATTACCGCCGTGGTGATCTGGCTGCTCAGCACCCTGCTTTACTATTTTTGGCTGGAACAGATTTTCGTCAAGCGTCTTGGCGGCACCATGAACGTGACCGTGGAAGAAGGCCACCGGCATGTGGCGGCCACCTGGAAAGGCGACAACCTGTGGATCGAGAACTACGACCCGGAGACCAACCGCTGCATCTTCCAGGAATATTCACGCGGTAACCTGCTGGAAGGCAAAGTCGTGATCGAGAACTGCAATCCGTTGCGTGCCGGCGGCACCCCGCTTCCGTCCGGGAGGCTGGATAAGGGCCTGTAGGGCTTTCCCACATCTTCTCGCCCCAGCCCGGCGCTGCTATGGTGGGAGGCTATTTGCCCGATCCCCCGACCCGATGAAAGTCCGCAACAGTAAGGAACAGCAGCGCCGGCGCCTGAAACGGGATATGGAGCGTTTTCTTTCCCACGGCGGACGCATTAAGGAAGTCCCTCACGGCGTTTCCGGCAACGACCTGGAACAGCCGCAGGGGCGACGTGCTTTCCCGTTTTCCCAGGCGCCGCGTGCGACCCGCACGGACCTTTCGGAGGTGGTGGCCGCCATCGACGCGCGCAAGCGCCGAACCACCCGGCCACCAACCCACAAACGCCGGCCGCGCCGAAAGCTGATCTACGACGACTTCGGGGAGCCGCTGCGCTGGGTGTGGGACGAATAACATCACGACTTATCCCTTTAACAAGGAAGCGACCATGAAACGACTGAGTATTGTGCTGGGACTGCTGATGCTGAGCGGTATCGCTATCGCCGAGGTGGCGGAAAAGACGGTAAAACTGCCAGGCGGCCTGGGTAAGGGCGTGCTGTTCATGGACGACGATCTCGACCGCACCACCGCCGGCGTGATCGTGGTCCATGAATGGTGGGGCCTCAACGACTACGCCCGCAACCGCGCCCGTCTGCTCGCGAAAGAAGGCTACGTGGCCCTGGCGGTGGATATGTACGGCGAGGGCCAGGTGGCCAGCCACCCCAAGGACGCCAAGGCGTTCATGGAACAGGCCCTGTCGGAACCGGAAAAGCTCACCGCGCGCTTTAATGCCGCCAAGACGATACTGCGCGATCAGCAATACGTGGACGACGCGCGCATCTTCGCGGTGGGCTACTGCTTCGGCGGCGGCGTGGTGCTGGAACAGGCACGCAAGGGTAACGACCTGGCCGGTGTGGCCAGCTTCCACGGCACCCTGGGTACCAACCAGCGCGCCGGCGAGGGCGATATCCAGGCGCGGGTGCTGGTGGTCACTGGCCAGGCCGACCCGATGGTACCGGCGGAGCAGGTGAGCGCCCTGGTGGAAGAGCTCACCCGGGCCGGCGCCCAGTTCCAACTGCTCAGCTTCCCCGGGGTGCAGCACGGCTTCACCAACCCCAAGGCGGACGCCGTCGGCAAACGCTTCGAGCTGCCGCTGGCCTACGACAAAGAGGCGGACCTGATCAGCTGGGAAGCCCTGATGGACTTCATCGAACAGCCATAATCCTCACCCGGCGCCCCATTCCGGGGCGCCACGCACCAATGTCTGGAAGCTCACCGTGGCCGAAGGCGACACCGTGCAAGAAGGCCAGGTGGTGATGATCCTGAGTTAGGCGGAGTTAGTCGTCCTCCGGGCCGACCCAGAACTCCGGATTGTGAGCCACCTCCCAAAGGAAGCCGTCCGGGTCGGAAAAGTAACCCAGGTAGCCGCCCCAATGCGCCCTGTGCCCGGGCTTCACCAGAGTGGCGCCGGCCGCCTCGGCCTGCGCGAGCACCTGATCCACCTCCTGCTCCGAATGCACATTGTGGGCGATGGTGAAGCCGGCGAAGCCACCACCCTCGTCGACCACCCCGGCTTCCTCCGCCATCGCCTGACGGCCGTAAAGTCCCAGCCAGGTCCCGTTGAGCGTGAAAAACGCCACTTCCGGCGGCGACGGCATGCGTGGCAACCCCAGACCCTGCTGGTAGAACCGCACCGAGCGCTCCAGATGCCGCACACCGAGCGTCAATAAACTCATTCTTGGTTTCACGATGTCACTCCCTGAAGAAACTGTTCTTTTGGACAGTATTCGAACGCGACCGTGGACACAATATGCGGCCGCCGAAAAGCGATCAGAGGGGCTGGACCAGGGGCACCGCCAGCGTGTCCGGCGGCGCGAAGCCGAAGGCGCGGAAACCGTGGCTCAGCCCCGGCGGGCGCGGATCGGTGGCCCAGGCCGGGGCGAGGCCGCCGGGGCGGGCTTCGAAGGGGGCGCCGGCCACCTGGGCCACGCGGCGGGCGATGGCGGTGCCGGAATCCACCCACTGCACCGGGCGCGGGGCGCGGGCGTCGAGCAAATCGCGCAATAGCGGGAAGTGGGTGCAGCCGAGCACCACGGTGTCCAGGGGGGGCGCGCGCCACAGCGGCGCCAGGCCGGTGTCCAGCACGGTGTTGTCCACCGGCTCGCCGGCCAGCAACCGCTCGGCCTGTTCCACCAGGCCGTCGGCGGCCACCCGCACCAGGGTGCAGTGGCCGGCGAATTCGCGGATCAGGTTGTCGGTGTAAGGGCGGGTGACGGTGGCGGAGGTGGCCAGCAGGCCGATCACGCCGCTGCGGCTGAGCGCGGCGGCGGGTTTGATGGCGGGCACGGTGCCCACCACCGGCACCGACAGCTCGGCGCGCAGCGCCTCCAGGGCCAGGGTACTGGCGGTGTTGCAGGCGACCACCAGCACCCGGGCGCCGCTGGCGGCCACCGCCGCCCGGCACACCTCGACGATGCGGTTGACCAGCCAGGCGTCCGGTTTGGTGCCGTAGGGCAGCGCCGCGTTGTCGCACACATAGGCGAGCGGGGCGCCGGGCATTTGCTCGCGCAGGGCCTTGACCACCGACAGGCCGCCGACCCCGGAATCGAAGATCAGTATCGGGCCGCTCATGGGCGGCCCCCGGGCTGGGCGGTTGTTGTTATCTCTGAATGGCGGGCCATGCGGGTACGGTCTGGTGGTTGCCGGGCGAAGGGGCAAGATTACCGCTATCGGCGACCGGCAACAAAGGGCGTGACCAGATCGGCGACGACCCGGGCCTGGCGCGCCCAGCGAAAGTGATCGGCGCGGTCACCGAGTTGTTCGGCGGTGATCACCTGCTGGCTGAGTCGGGCGTTGCGGAATTTGTCCGTCACCGCTTTCACCGACGCGTCCGGCGCCAGGGCATCGTCCGCCAGCCGCACCGCCAGCACCGGTCCCTGGTAGCCGGCCACGGCGGCGTCGAGATCCTCCGCCAGACCCCGGGCGCGGTAGCGGTTGTGCTTCGCCAGGGTGCGCCAGTCGTTCATGATGCCGCGCGCCTCGTTGCCGCCGAAGCCGACTCGCTCGCCGGGGAAGTAACCGAAGATCAGGCCGGTGGCGGGGATCAGCCGAATAAGCCGGCGCACGCTTTTTGCGTCCGGCTGGGCGGTGGCGCCCTCGAAGGCTTTCCACCAGGGGCTGCCGGTGGCCACCAGAACCAGGCCGCTGACGCGCCCGGCGAAGCGCCCGGCGGTGATGGCGGCGAAGTGGCCGCCGAGGCTGTGGCCCATCAGGTAAAGCGGTGCGCCGGGCCGTTGTTCTTCGACCCAGGTGAGCAGCGCCGGCAAGTCGTTATCCAGCACCTCGGCGAAGCCCCAGTTATCGCGCCGGCCGGGACGCAGGGCACTGTCGCCCTGGCCGCGTTGCTCCATAACCGCAACGTTGAGGCCGCTGTCCGCCAGCAGCCCGGCGAGCTTGTCGTAGAAGCGCGCCGCCACGCCCAGAGCGGGCAGCAGCGTGATCACCGCTTTGTCCGGCGCGCCCGGGTACCAGCTCACCGGCACCCGGTAGCCGCTGGCGGTGCTGAGCTGGTGGGGCGCGTTGGGCTTTGCTTCGCCGCTCATACGGTTTCCGGACGGCGCGGGCGGCGTACCAGCTCGCCGTTGCAGTTAGGGCAGACCCCGCCCAGGGCGGTGCAGCAGTCCACGCAGAAGGTGCATTCGTAGGAGCAGATGTACACCTCGCCCTGCTCCAGCAGCGCGTTCTGGCAGTGTTCGCATTCGGTTTTCATTTCCAGCATGTCGGTGTGCCTCTTAGCGTGCTTCGACTTTCTGCTTGCCGCAGCGCTCGCACTGGTAACGGGTGACCAGTTTGCCCTGCTGGCTGTCGAACCGGGTGTGCTTGACCACTTTCCATTTGTGGAAGCCGTGCTGGCACAGGCCCTTTTTGGGTTTCTTTGCGTCCGGTTTCTTGAAGGGGACCACGTCGCCCATGGCAATACCCTTGGCTGTTTGAAGACCGGTACAGAGTACTCGATATTTTTCCTGTCAGTGTCAATTCGGGGCACGTTCTCCGGGGCACAGTACTTCGTAGCCCGGTTTGATCTCGGGAGCAAGCCGCTGAGCGCCTATACGAAGCCAAATCTGTGGGGGCGGGCCCAGCCCGCGAAAGGGAGCAAAGCTCCCACAATCCCCAGCTTTGTAGAATGGTTCAGCGCCAGCGATGACCCGGGGCATTGGAATCTCCCCCGGAGCGGGTCTGTGTTGTGCCCTTCCGGGACCCTGGAGAACAGGACGTTCGACAGGGAGCGTACAGGGACGTATTCACAGCGTTCCCGGAAGGGCAGAACACAGACCCGCGTCCGCCGATGGAGGGAACACCGCCCGGCAGTCAGGAACTGGCCGGCGCGGACTTCGGCTGTCGCAGGCCGCGCCACTGGCACCAGGCCAGGAAGGCGGTGAGCAGCGCCAGGTCGGCGAGCAGGATCTGGCCGAGGTTGGACAGCCAGGGCGATGCCGCGAGCATGACCACCGGGATCGCGATGACGAAGGCGACGTCGGCGAGGGTGAGCAGCTTCGCCATGCCCTGGGGGATCGGCTTGCGGGTGCCGACAAAGGCCAGGTCGGCGGCGAACACCAGGAAAACGGCGCCGGCCAGGGTGCAGATCAGCGGCGGGATGGCGCCGGCGTGGGCACCGGCCAGGCCGGCGATGACGCTGGCGTCGACGATCATCAGTACGCCCAGCAGGGCGGTGCCGACGGCATTGAAAAGCAAAGCGTGCTTGAGTGATTTCCAGGGCATGGTCTTTCTCCTTCAGGTTTCTGATAGAGTCAGAATCCCC
>DASUNW010000118.1:0-3342 GCA_036276955.1 Alcanivorax sp.
GGCGGTGATCGCCGGTTTGATTGTTCTGGTATGGAGCGCCGACCGTTTCGTGGATGGCGCCTCCGCCACCGCGAAACACGCCGGTATGCCCACGCTGCTGATCGGTATGTTGGTGATCGGTTTCGGCACGTCGGCACCGGAAATGGTGGTTTCCGCGCTGGCCTCGGCGGATGGTAATCCGGGGCTCGCCCTGGGGAACGCCTACGGGTCGAACATCACCAATATAGCGCTGATTCTCGGCGTGGTGGCGTTGATCAGCCCGATTGCCGTGCATTCCGCGGTGCTGCGCCGGGAGCTGCCGGTGCTGGCGGTAATCACGCTTTTGGCCGGTTATCAGCTTTATGACGGGCAGATCAGCCATGCGGATGCGATGGTCTTGCTGGCGGTGTTTGTCCTGATAATGGGCTGGTCGGTGTATCAAGGCATGACCGGCAAAGCCGACCCCATGGTCGGCGATGTACAGGCCGCCGCCGAGCAACCCATGCCCCTGGGACGCGCGATGTTCTGGTTGTTGTTCGGGTTGGTGCTGCTGGTCGCCAGTTCACGCCTTCTGGTGTGGGGCGCGGTGAGCATCGCCGAAGGCCTCGGCGTCAGCGATTTGATCATCGGTCTGACCGTGGTGGCGGTGGGCACCTCTCTGCCGGAACTGGCGTCGGCGCTGGCGGCGATACGCAAGAACGAGCACGATCTGGCGCTGGGCAATGTGCTAGGCTCGAACCTGTTCAACACCCTGGCGGTGGTGGGTATCGCCGGTGCGATCATGCCGGTGTCGGCGGAAGCCGCCGTCCTGTACCGGGATTGGGCAGTGATGATGGCGCTTACCCTGGCGCTGTTCGTGATGGCCTATGGATTTCGCGGCGTTGGCACGGGGCGCATCAATCGCATCGAAGGCGCCATTCTGCTGACCGTCTATCTGGGCTACACCGGGTACCTGGTGTCCACCCTGTTGCCCGCAGGCTGATAGGAGTCACCCATGCATCGCCCCTTATTACAGCAGAGCTCTTTCCTGGCGCTGTTGGTGTTGGTCACGCTGGGTTTCTTCGTGCTGCTCCAACCGTTTTACGCCCCCATTTTTTGGGCCTGCGCGGTGGCGGTGATCTTCTATCCCATGCAGCAACGGCTGCTGGCCAAGTGGCCTGGCCGCCCCACTCTGGTGGCGCTGGTGACGCTGCTGGTGTGCACCGTGATGGTGGTTATTCCGGTGCTGGCGGTGGCCGCGTCGTTCGTCTCCGAGGGGTTGTCCGCCTATCAGAAATTGCAGGAGGGGCAGCTTGATCCCAACGAGTATATCGCCACTTTCCGCGACGCCTTTCCGCTCGCCTACCACTGGCTGGAACGGTTTGGCGTGGATTTCTCCAACCTCGGCGACCAGGTGCTCGCCGGGTTGAAGAGTGCCGCGCAGTTTATCGGTAAGCGCGCTCTCGCGGTGGGGCAGAACACCTTCCGGTTCATCCTTGATCTGGGCTTGATGCTCTATCTGACCTTTTTCCTGCTCCGCGACGGCAACAAGCTGATACAGATGCTGATTCGCGCGTTGCCCCTGGGCGATGACCGTGAACGCATGCTGTTCAACAAGTTCGCTGAAATCACCCGCGCCACCATCAAGGGCAACCTGGTGGTGGCCGCGGTACAAGGGTTTTTGGGCGGCCTGATCTTCTGGATTTTGGGCATCCCGGCGGCGGTCCTGTGGGGCGTGGTGATGGCGATCCTGTCGTTGATCCCGGCGATCGGCGCCGGCTTGATCTGGATTCCGGTGGCGCTCTATCTTTACGCGGTGGGCAGTATCCTGGACGCGGTGATTCTCACCGCCTTCGGCGTCGTGGTGATCGGCCTGGTGGACAATGTCCTGCGCCCGATTCTGGTCGGCCGGGACACCAAGCTGCCGGATTATCTGGTGCTGTTTTCCACCCTCGGCGGGATGGCGCTGTTCGGTATTACCGGTTTCGCGCTGGGACCGTTGCTGGCGGGTCTGTTCGTGGCCTTCTGGCAGATATTCATTCAGGAATTCAATGTGGAACCGGGGTCCGGCTGAATGGGTCGATATCTCAAGGAACGAACCAGGAGAACAACATGAACGTGGGATTCTTCGTGCCGGTGGTCATGGCGGCCGCACTGGCTTCAAGTTGTGACGACGAGGACGGTGGCATATTCGATTCGCTGCGCTCGGAAAGCTCGATCTACTACTACAACCAGATCACCAGCCAGGGGGCCGACGATCAAAGCAATTTGACCGTGGACTTCACGGTTGAAGGCGACGAGTCGGACAGCGTCAACAATGTGGGCTATTCCCGCGAGGACGAAGCGCCGGAGCTCAATGTCCGCATCGACGACAGCGAGAACAACGAGGAAAACGCGGTTCAGTTTCGTGGCGCTAACCAGAATGGCGCGACGTTGTTTACCGAGGAGGCGCGGCTGACTAACGATGTCAGTTATACCGCCGTGTCCTATGGCGATACCTCCACCGGTTCCGAGGACCTGGGCGTGTTCCAGCAGGACCAAAGCGAAGTGGAGACCGGCAGCGCCCGCTTCCGGCTGATCAACACGGTGGACACCGATATCATCACCGGTGTGTTTCGCCTGGATGTGCGCTACAACGACTCCGATGACGGCGTTTACTTCGCCACCGGTCTGGGCCTGGGCGATGCCACGGACTACCAGACCACCGACGCCGGCAGCCTCAATCTCGTGGTGGCGCGCAACAGCTCCGAGCCGGAGGAAGAGATCGATCGGGTGGACTGCTCACTCAACGGCGGCCGCGCCTACGACGTGATCCTGGCTGTCAGCGACCCGCTTAATGTGCCCACCGACATTGACGCCGCCGAAGGCGAACTGGTGATCTACTGCCACCCCCACGAGCGCATCTGATAGCATTCCCCCGGTCATAAACACCGGGGGATTGTTTTGCCTGCCATTCACACCCGCGAACCGGCTCTGGTTCTGCGCGCCGGGGCCCAGGCCCGGGAACACCTTCTTGAACAGGGCCTGCGCGCCGAACACATCAGTGTGGTGCCCGGCGCCGCCGGCGGCCCCAAGGCCGTCGGCATCAGCGGCCTGGACCAGGCGATTTTCGGGCGGTTCCTGCCCCAAGCGCCGCGCCCGCGCACGCTGATCGGCGCGTCCATTGGCAGTTGGCGGTTCGCCGCCGTGGCCGGCGCCGCCGATGGCGAGGACGCCGCCGCCCGGCTGCGCCGGCTGGCGGCGCTGTACAGCGCCCAGCGTTTCCCCAAAGGCATCACGCCCCGTGAAGTGACCCGCCGCTGCGCGCTGATGCTCGAAGAGCTGCTCGGCGACAGCGACCGCACGGTGCTCGACAATCCCGACTACCGGTTGGTGGTGGTGGTG
>DASUNW010000119.1:0-2109 GCA_036276955.1 Alcanivorax sp.
GGGCGTGGCGCGAGCGCGGCGGCGAGGCGGCGTCCAACGTGCTGTTCTCCTACCCGCACAACACCATTCCCCGCCATCTGCGCGATATGGTGATCACCGAGTACGGGGTCGCGGACCTGCGCGGCAAGACCGATGAGGAAGTGGTCATGGCCATGCTCAACGTGGCCGACAGCCGCTTCCAGGTGGCGCTGATGGAACAGGCTCAGGAGGCCGGCAAACTGCGTCGGGATTACAGCATTCCGGAGCGCTTCCGGCACAACAATCCGGAGTTCCTGCGCCGCGTCGCCGAGACCGGTGGCGAAGGGTCTTTTGCCACTTTTCCACTGGGCACCGACTTCGACGAGCGCGAGCAGCGCCTGATGAAGGCGCTCACCTGGCTCAAGGAAAAAGTCAGTCAGAAGGACTTTCTGTCCCTGGGCCGCCGCGCGCTGCTCGGCGACCACGACGCGGAACGCTTCCAGGCCGAGCTGGCGCGGATGGGGCTGGCGGATACCGACGGCCTGCGTGAGCGCCTCTACCAGCGCTTATTGCTCACCGCGCTGGACGCCACCGAAGCCTGACGGCTATTCCGGCAGCGGTATCCATTCGGTTTCCCCGGGCACCCCGGGGAACCGTTGGTGGCGCCAGTCGTCGCGCGCTTTTTCAATGCGCTCTTTATGCGAGGATACGAAATTCCAATTGATATAGCGCCGGCCGGGCAGGGGCGCGCCGCCGAACAGCATCAGCCGGGCCGGCTCCTCCAACGCTTCCAGCAACCAGCTGCGTTGTCCGTCCAGGGTCATGACATGATGACGCGGCAGCGGCTCATCGCCGGCCTTGGGGCTGCCGGAGACCACATACACGGCGCGCTCCTGGTCGCTGGGCGGCAGCGGCAGGGAGCCGCCGGCGTCCAGCTCAATGTCCACGTACAGCGCCGGTGAGGCGGTAGGCACCGGCGACTGCACGCCGAAGGCGCCGCCGATCAACACCCGTGCCCGCACGCCCCGGCTTTCATAGAGCGGCAAGCTGTCCTGGGGATGATGGCTGAAGGCGGGCTCGCCGTTCTCCTTGTCTTCCGGCAACGCCAGCCAGGTCTGAATCCCTTCCACTTCGGCACCGTCCCGGCGCACGTCTTCGGGCACCCGTTCGGAATGCACGATGCCGTGGCCGGCGGTCATCAGATTGATGGCGCCCGGCTCGATCCGCTGCACGGTGCCCAGGCTGTCGCGGTGATCCATGGCGCCGCGGAACAGATAGGTGACCGTGGCCAGGCCGATATGCGGGTGCGGGCGGACGTCGCCGTTACGGCCGCCGGCCTCGAACGCCGACGGCCCCATATGATCAAAAAAGATAAAGGGGCCGATGCGCTGCCGGCCGGCGGCGGGCAACAATCGGCGCACCGGAAAACCGATGTCGCGGGCATGGGGTTTGAGCAGTTCCATGATGAGGGCCTCGTTCGGCGCTGAGGCTTTCAGTATACGCCGGACAGGGCGCCCCTGCGCCGGCTGTCAGTCGTCCCGTTCGCCGGGCCGCGGTTTGTCGTCGCGTCGCATTTGGCCGCGGCGCGGCGGCCCGGCCAGCACCCGCCAGAACGGGATCCGCCGGGTCACCGAGACCATTTCGTCCACGGAATCGCCGATGCCGGACAGCCGGTCCACGGTATCGCGCAGCCCCACCAACTGATCCACATGCTCGGAAATCTTGAACACCACCATGTAGAACTCCAGCAACGCGCGCAGCAGCGTGGCCATGAACAGAAACAGCAGCGGCCCGCCCACGAACAGGAAAAACAGACCGCGCCAGGTGGAGGCCATGAACGCCTCCGCGCACAGATACACCAGGCCCAGGCCGATGGCGGTCAACGCCACGCCATACACCCCCGGGATCACCTGAATGATCATGTATTTGTCGAAACGAAAATTGAACAGCTCCCGCCAGTACTGCAGCGCCCAGAACAGGCCGCGTCGCAGACGCTCATTGACGGCGTCGCCCTGGGGCGTCTCAGGCTGATGGGGTGCGCCGGCGTCGGCCGGCCTGGTGTCGCTGCTATCGCGATGGTCGTCTACCATTTGGCGTACTGCTCCTCGACGAAGCCGTGCAACCCATGCACGGCCAGGGGCGACTCGCCGG
>DASUNW010000120.1:0-2802 GCA_036276955.1 Alcanivorax sp.
TAACCGAAGGCTTCGAACTGGTCGACACCGGCGTCGTCCACCACGATGAACAGGATATTGGGCGACGGCGGCTCGCCGGGGGATTCGCCGCCGTCCGTCCCGGAGTCGGAGCCACCGCAGCCGCCAAGCATCAGCAGGCCCAGGCCAGTGAGCAGCAAGGTGTATGAGTTCATGGTCTTTCCCCCAGGGTGTGATGGCGCTTTGTTTCAGCAAAGAATGACGGCCCCGGGGGGATATCCCTATACCCTGTTCATGGTAGTCGGGTGCTGGCGCGATACCATGAATTGGGTATGGTGATCGGCGGGTTCCGATTGCGACCATAGATGCATTCAACAAGGCGGCTTTCCATGACCGACACCCCTGCCAGCCCCGACCCGATGCGGACCGGCCCCGTCCGGGTGCTGTTGCTGGAAGACGATACCCCGCTGCGCGAACGTTTCGCGCGGATTCTCGACGGCTGGCCCGGCGGCGAGCTGGTGGCGGCCTGCGCCACCCTGGACGAGGCGTTGGCCTTGCTCCGGCGGCGACCGGTGGATCTGCTGATGACCGATCTGAACCTGCCGGACGGGCACGGCATCGAGGCGATCCACCTGCTGGGCAAACTCCATCCCGACGCCGACGCCATGGTGATTTCGGTGCTGGCCGACGACGAAACGGTGCTTGCGGCCATCGAAGCCGGCGCCGTGGGTTATTTGCTCAAGGACGCGGATTCCTTCGAACTGGTGGAATCCATCGAGGAATTGCGCGCCGGGGGCTCGCCGATATCCTCGTCCATCGCCCGCATCCTGGTGCGGCGCATGACCGGGCCGCCGCCAAGCCCGGCGGGGCCCTCACTGACACCCCGGGAAACCGAGATACTGCGCGGAATCGCCAAGGGGTTCACCTACGCCGAGCTGGCCGAGTGGCTGCATATTTCCCGCCAGACCGTGCCGGTGCATATTAAGAATATTTACCGCAAACTGGCCGCCAATAACCGTTCCGAAGCCGTCTATGAAGCGTCGAGAAGGGGCCTGATAAAACTGTGAGACGCCAACTGGGGTTGGGGATACTGTGGGGGGTGCTGCTGGTGTTGGCGAGCGTGCCGCTATGGCTGGAAATGCCGGCCCCCGATAGCGGTGCCGTCACCGACGTGCTGCGCCTGGAGGGTGGAGAAGGTGGTGAAGGTAAAAAGTGGCAGCCGGTCACCTTGCCCCAGGCGCGCCGCCCGTCAGGCGGTTGGGAACATTACCGGCTCACGCTCCGCAGTGAAGAGCGCGCCCCCTACCTGTTTATCCCGACGGTCAGTCAGCGCGCGGTCATCGAACTGGCCGGTGAGGAGATCGCCGACACCCAGCATCGCACCACGATGATGGGGATGGCATCCGGTGTCGCGGCTCTGGTTCCTTTGCCCCGTGGTCTGCTGGACTCCGGCGACAATGTTATCGACATCCACGTTCAATCCCTGAGCCTGGTGCCCGTCTATCTGTCCACCGTTTATGTGGGCAGTGCGGACGAATTGTCTTTCTACTATCGCGCTCAAGTGTTCCTGCTCGAATATCTGCGCCTGATGATTCCCGCCGGTCAGTTACTCATCGCGCTAGTGGTGGCGGTGCTGTGGTTGTATCGGCCGCGGGAAGCGCTGTTCGGCTGGCTTTTCCTGCTCTTGACGACTTCCATGTATCTCTATTTGGGCATGATGCGCGACCTGGTGCCCCAGTTGCTCGCCATGATGCCCTACCTGCATATGCTCGGGTCCTCCGCCAGCGCCATCCAGGTGATCATCGTGTTGCTGATCGCGGGCATTCCGCCACCACGCTGGCTGAAGCTGGCGGCGGTGCTGGTGCCGGCGGCGTGTGTCGTGGTGGGGCTCAGCGGTGTGATTCCGGCTCCCCAGTTGGTGAAGCTGGTGAACGCGCCGCTCAATATTCTGGGGCTGCTGGTCAGTCTGGTGATCACCGCCCGGGCCGCCGTGACCCGGCAGTTGGGCGAGGCCTGGCTGCTGCTGTTGCCGTTGCTGCTGGCGGTGCTCGCGGCCTTGCACGACTACGCGGTGATCACCACCCGGTTGGATGGGCCGGTGCTTCTTTCGGTGTATTACCGGCCCGTTCTGATGATCGGTATCGCGATGATCCTGATGCGCCGCCTCGGTGTCAGTCTGAACCGGCTGGACGGCGCCAACGCCTATCTGACGCAACGCCTCGATGCGCAGGAACGGGAGCTGGACCGTCTGCATCAAGAGGAGCGCAGGGAAACCGCGCAACGGGCGCTCGGCGACGAGCGACGGCGGCTGACGGCGGATCTGCACGATGGCCTGTCGGGTCATCTGGCCTCCATTATCGCGCTGTCCGAACGGGAAAAATCCGAGTTGGTCGAGCGCGCCGCGCGCGAAGCCCTCGAAGACCTGCGCCTGGTGATCCATTCACTGGATATTCAGGATCGGGAACTGCCGGTGGCGCTGGCGGGCTTGCGCGAGCGCCTGGAACGGCAACTTAAACGCATCGGCGTCCGGCTGGAGTGGTCGATGGCGCAACTGCCGGAAATCCAGGGGGTGACGCCGTCACAGGCGCTGAATGTGCTGCGCATCCTGCAGGAAGCGGTCACCAACGCCATCAAGCATGGCCAGGCCACCTGTATCCAGGTAAAGGGCGAGTGGGCGGAAGACGGCGCCGCGCGTATCCGGGTGGAAAACGATGGTGTTCCCATTCCCCGCAACCCGAGCCGTTCCGGTTTCGGTCTGCATAATATGCGGCGTCGCGTCCGCCAGCTTGGCGGCGACATCGAGATCGCCCCGTTGGAGCAGGGCACGCGACTGACTCTGTTGTT
>DASUNW010000121.1:0-2723 GCA_036276955.1 Alcanivorax sp.
GTCGTCGTAGCGGGGGTGGTACCAGTTGATCACCGAATTGAGGGCACCGAGCACGGGCTTGATGGCGATGCGCGGGTCGGTGGCGTTGAGGTCGCCTTCGTCGATGCCCTGGTTGAGGACCTTGAGGAACACCTGCTCGTAGCGGCGGCGCCGGTCCTGCAACTGCATCAGCCGCTTGCGCTGGGCGTCGGTGGTGCTGACGCGCAGGTGCATTTGCACCCCTTCGACCACGGCACGCTGGTAGTGTTGGGTCTTGATCAGGGTTTCCACATGGCGGTGAGCCATGCGGTGCAGCCGCTCCAGCGCCGGGCCGCGGCGCCGTACTTCCGGGTCCACGGCCTGCACCAGGGCGTCCATGGCGCGCTGGTGTATCTCGAAAAACAGGTCCGATTTGGAAGCGAAATAGTGGTAGACCATGCCCTTGGTGGCGCCCAGCCGGCGGGCGATGTCGTCGATACTGGTGGCCTTGAAACCGTGCTCCATGAAGCACCGGGCCGAGGCGTCCAGAATGGTGTCCCGGGGGCTGTGCTCCAGGCCGACTTGAGCCATGGGGGGTGCCATGGAATATGCCATGAAATCATCCTGACTGATTTCCGTGAAAGCACAATAGTGCCACTTATTTCACAGGCGGCCATTGACCCTTTTCACCGGCGTGGCGGTCATTGATGACACAACTGCCGCTAAGTGTGCCGTTTTTGACCCTGGACGCCCTGGAACGAGGCCAACATACTTCGGTCACACTCAAATAAATGAAAAGCAATTTCAAAACAGCTTCCCAAGCGCCCCGCCGTCCCCGGCGAGTAGCCGCCGAGGGAGGCGCTCGAGGAGGAGAGCGATGTCGGATCTCGAACGGTTCCGCGCGGAAACCCGGGCCTGGCTGGAGGCGAACTGCCCCGAAGAAATGCGCCAGCCCCTGAAAAGCCAGGCGGACCATTGCTGGGGCGGCCGTAAGTGGCAGTTCCAGTCAGAGGCGCAAAAGGTGTGGATGGAGCGCATGGCCGACAAGGGCTGGACCGCGCCGCAATGGCCCACGGAATACGGCGGCGGCGGGCTGAGCCCGGAACAGGCCGAGGTGCTGAGCGAAGAGATGAAGCGCATCAACGCCCGCACCCCGGTGAGCAACTTCGGCTTCTGGATGCTCGGCCCGGCGCTGCTGAAATTCGGCAGCGAAGAGCTCAAGCGCGAGCACCTGCCACCGATTTGCCGGGGCGAGATCCGCTGGTGCCAGGGTTACTCCGAACCCAACGCCGGCTCCGACCTGGCCAGCCTGCAGACCCGCGCCGAAGACAAAGGCGACCACTTCCTGGTCAATGGCCAGAAAATCTGGACCTCCTACGCGGATAAAGCGGACTGGATTTTCTGTCTGGTGCGTACCGACGCCAACGCTACCAAACACAACGGCATTTCCTTCGCGCTGTTCGATATGGAAAGCGAAGGCGTGAGCACTCGCCCGATCGAGTTGATCTCCGGTGAGTCGCCGTTCTGCGAGACTTTCTTCGACGACGTCAAAGTCGACAAGCACCAGATCGTCGGCGAACTCAACCGCGGTTGGGACGTGGCCAAGTACCTGCTCACCCACGAGCGCAACAACATCGGCGGCGAGCCGCCGGGTTTCCTGAAAGGCCGCGCCCTGGGCCCGCTGGCCGCCGAACACGTGGGCACCGAGCACGGCAAACTGGCGGACGGCGCCCTGCGCGCCGACATCGCGCGACTGGAAATCGACCAGATGGCGTTCCAGGCGCTGGTGGGCAAGATCCGCGCGGAAGCGGAAGCCGGCCAGGGCGTGGGCGCCCAGTCCGCGGTGCTCAAGTATTACGGCACCGAGCTCAACAAGCGCCGCTATGAAGTGATGATGGATGCGCTCGGCGCTGAAGGCCTGGAGTGGGAGAGCGAGCGCACCATGGGCGGTCTGTACGCCCGCGAGTGGCTTCGTTCCAAGGGCAATTCCATCGAGGGCGGCACCTCCGAGGTGATGCTGGGGATTGTTTCCAAACGCCTGCTGGGCCTGCCGGACGCATAAGGAGTCGACGCTGATGAAACTTAACGACGAACAACAGATGTTGCAGGATTCCGTGGCGCGGCTGATGGCCGACAAGGGCCCGGTGTCCCACCTGCGCGAACTGCGCGACCGTAACGACGAAAAGGGCTACGACGAGCCGCTGTGGCACGCCATGGTGGAAGCGGGCCTGACCGGCATCCTGGTGCCCGAGGAACACGGCGGCATCGGCTTCGGCCTGGTGGGCGCCGGCCTGGTGGCCCGCGAGATCGGCCGTAACTTGTCGGTGACCCCGTTCCTGTCCACGGCGGTACTGGGCGCCACCGCGCTGGCCGCCGGCGGCAGCGCCGAGCAGCAACAGAAGTGGCTGCCGGCGATCGCCGAGGGCAGCGTGATCACCGCCCTGGCGGTGGACGACGGCGCCAAGCACCGTCCGGAAGCGATCAAGACCGAAGCCAAGAAAGCCGGCGGCGGCATCACCCTGAACGGCGGCAAACTGCTGGTGCTGGACGCCCATGTGGCGGACCTGCTGCTGGTGGCGGCGCGCCAGGGCGACGACACCGCGCTGTTCCTGGTCGACCCGAACGCCCAGGGCGTGAGCATCGAACGCGCCCGCATGGTGGATGACCGCAACGCCGCCCGGGTGACCCTGGACAACGTCACCGCCGAACCGATGGCGGACGGCGCCGCCGCGCTCGCCGCCGCCCTGCGCGCCGGCCGTGCGGTG
>DASUNW010000122.1:0-5349 GCA_036276955.1 Alcanivorax sp.
TTTTCGCGCTCTTCCTTGCTCGGGCCTTCACCGGGCTTGGGCGCGTCCTTACCGGACAGCGAACGGTCGTTGGTCACCGCCTCGGCGGTGGCCTTGCCCTTCTCGCCGGGGCCGGTGAGGATCATCTCGTCGTACACGAACCCTTCGCCGTAGGCGTGACCAAGCAACTGGTTGGAGCGATGCACGTTGCGGGTGTTGATGGTCGCCATCACGAACGGCGCCAACCAGGTGTGCAGTTCCTCGTCGTAGACCGGCTCCTTCGGCTCCGGCTGCTCCGGCCCCTTGAAGCCCGGCGTCAGGGAGAACGGGTCGGTGAGCAGCTGGTAGATCTTCGGATCCTTCTTGGCGGCCACCAGGGTCGCCTGCAGGCTGGCGGCGGTGCCGCCGGAGAAGGTGCCCTTCATCTTGCGCACCCGGCCCTTCACGCGGGGCAGGTAGGCGCCCAGGTTCTCCTTGGCGTACTCCTGCAGGAAATACACGCCCATATCGAACGGAATCGAATCAAAGCCGCAAGAAAACACAATCCGCGCGCCGCTCGCCTTGGCGGCCTCGCCGTGGGCGTCGATCATCTGGCGCATCCACGCCGGCTCGCCGCACAGATCCACATAGTCCGTGCCGGTCTTGGCGCAGGCCGCCACCAGCGGCTCACCGTACAACTGGTACGGCCCCACCGTAGTCAGCACCACGCGGGTGCGCTTCGCCAGTGCCTCCAGGGTCTCCGGTTGATCCGCGTCCGCGGTGATCAGCGGCACCGACGCCGGCACGCCGATTTCCTCGCGCACCGCCTTCAGCTTCTCCTCGCTGCGGCCCGCCATGGCCCACTTCAGGTCGCCATCGGCGCCGTACTGCTGATGCAGATACTCCGCCACCAGCCGGCCCGTAAAGCCACTGGCGCCGTACACCACGATGTCGAACTCTCTCCCGTTGCTCATAATCGGCAATCCGTTCTGTTGCGAATGATGCGCCCACTATAGACCCCGTGCCGCGCCCCTGGGCAGGGTGGGGAACGGCTTTTTTATGGTCCATCGCGCTGTGTCTGATTTGTGGGAGATTGCCGGGCGGCGTTCCGCTTGCAAGCGAAAGGCCGCGTCGCGGCCGGCGGGATACCAGAGACCTGATTGAACGCATTGTGAGCACTTAAAATTTCTGGTTAATTGCCCGGACTAAGAATAAAAGAGAACTGCCATGCCGAAAGTAATCTTAACTGGACGGATTATTGTCCCCGACAGTGACTTTAAAAGCGTTATTGCCGCCCTCCCGACCCACATTGATCTCTCTCGGAATGAAAAAGGCTGTTTGAGGTTTGACGTAACCCAGAGTGCTGAAGACAAGAACATCTTTAATGTGTACGAGGAATTCATCGATGACGCGGCGTTTCAGCGCCACCAGTCACGCGTTCGGAGCTCGGTTTGGGGAGATGTGGCAGCGAACGCAGAGAGGCATTACGAGGTGAAAGAACAGCCATGATACGAGGACTGAACCATATCACGATAGTAGTAAGTGACCTGGATCGGTCTTTGGACTTTTAAGGAATGGGCGTGCTGGTGGCGCTAGATATCTGGGATAATCGATGGAAAATGAACTAAGGGTTCGCCCATTTGAAGAGAGTGACCGGATGGATGCCGTGTCGCTTTGGGAAGCCTGCGGTTTAACACGCCCTTGGAATAATCCGGACAAGGACATCTCCAGGAAGCTTGCCGTGCAACCAGAACTCTTTTTCATTGGCGAGCTCGGCGGGAAATTGATCGCCACTGCCATGGCCGGCTATGACGGGCACCGTGGTTCTGTTTTTTATCTGGCGGTATCGCCGGCATATCAGCGCTGTGGATTTGGAAAGCTGATGATGAAGCACATTGAAGATGAGCTCGAGTCGGTAGGGTGCCCCAAATTGAGCATTATCGTTCGCAGCTCAAATGAAAAGGTGCTTTCTTTCTATCGCGCTCTTGGTTACACCACGGATGATGTTATAAGCACTGGGAAGCGGCTAATACCGGATGACTGAAGGGCGCATTTTAATCCGGGCTACAGTAAAGCCTTAGGGATGGTTTGAGGAAGCGGTAAGATGGGACTAAGAGGCGCGACAGAACAGGATATTCCGGAGATCTTGGGAATCTACAATTCAGCCGTTCTGACTAAGCTCTCCACGGCGGATACGGCGCCAGTTTCAGTAGCTTCACGCCTTGAATGGTTCCGAAAGCATCAGCCAGAGCGCCGGCCTCTGCTTGTTTATGAGCATGGTGGAGAGGTGATGGCGTGGGTGAGTTTCGAGGATTTCTACGGAAGGCCCGCTTATCACCGTACGGCCGAGATCAGTATCTACATTGCCACGGAGCATCAAGGTAAGCGCCTGGGGCAGGAGTTGCTGCAAGCGGCTGCAGGGATGGCCCCGAAACTAGGGGTGAATACGCTTATAGGCTATGTCTTTGACCACAACACCCCAAGCATGCGGCTTTTCCGGTCGCTTGGTTTCTGTGAGTGGGGTCGTCTTCCTCGTGTCGCTGATATTGGGGGCAAGGAGGTCAGCGTATGTATTCTGGGTAAACGAGTCGCCGACTAAATTGTACGATTTGTCCTGGCTAATCGCGCCGAATTGCCGAGGTTAATGGGTGTCAGGATTAACTGGAACTTGGAAGTCAAAGATGAGTGTTGAAGTTGAGCTCAATGGCCTGATCAGTACGGCAGAAGTTGTCGCGCTGTACCGTGCTAATGGATGGTCCTCAGCCGGTAAACCGGAACAGCTGATGGCCGCTTTGCGCAATTCACACACCCTGACCACAGCGCGAATTGAAGGCGGGCTTGTCGGGCTGGGCAACGCGATTTCAGATGGCAGTTTGGTGGTGTATTACCCCCACCTGCTTGTGCACCCTGATTATCAGGGAAAAGGTATCGGTCGAAAATTGATGGAAGCTATGCAGCAGGTATACGGCGACTTTCATCAACAGATGCTTACCGCAGACGGCGAGGCCCTAGAGTTCTACAGAGCGCTAGGTTTCCAGAGAGCCGGAAAGACGGAGCCCATGTGGGTATATGCCGGCGATGAACATTAGATAGCTGGAAGCCGCACTGGTAATGAGATTGAAGCAATTTAACCTGGCCGTCGCCATCACTCGAGTTGAGGAGGGTCTATGAAAGTTCACTACCTGGAGATCGTATCCGAGGATGTGGATGCGGTGTGCAAAGCGTATGAGGTTGCTCACGACGTCAGATTTGGCGATCCGGACGAACTACTCGGTGGCGCCAGAACCTGCGCCTTGGCCGATGGATCGATCGTCGGCGTGAGAGGGCCGCTGCGAAGCACGGAGGAGCCGGTGGTTCGGCCCTATTGGCTGGTGGACGATATCGATCAGGCCGTGGCCGACGTTGAGGCCGCGGGGGCCAAGATCGCCATGCCGCCAATGGAGATTCCCGGCAAGGGAAAGTTTGCGATTTATATCCTCGGCGGTAACGACCACGGGTTTTGGCAGCTTTGACCGAATAAGCCTGATAAAGATAAGAAACCAAGGGGGTAGACCTATGGATTTTGATGAAATTGATGAAACTCGGTTCGACTGGCTGTTGGAGGCTCGCCGGAGAGCGGATGAGCTTGATGATGGCTCGGTTCAGGCTGTGCCCGGTGATGAGGTTATGAAAACAACGTGGGCTATGATCAAGTGAATGTTTGGCTTTAGAAAGGTTTCTGGTATCCCGCCGGGTGGCTGGCGCCACCCTTTCGCGAGCGAGCCATTCTTTTTTCGTTATTTAAAGTCTCTTGAGCGGACGATCAGTTCGTTGAGGGCGTCGCTGGTGTCGTCGAGGCGGCCGGCCATCAGGTGGACGATGCCTTCGGGGCTGATTTCCACGGTGCCGGTGACGGTGACCAGGGGGCTTTTCAGCAGGATGGTGCGGAAGCGTTCCTGGATGGCGCTCCAGATCACCACGTTGGTGTTGCCGGTTTCGTCTTCCAGGGTCATGAACAGGGTGCCTTTGGCGGAGCCGGGGCGTTGCCGGTTGGTGACCAGGCCGGCGACGCGCACCACCTGGCCGGGCCGGGCGCGTTTCAGGTCCTTGGCGCGGTAGCCGCGTTTGAAGCGGGGCAGGTGGCGGACCAGGGCCATGGGGTGCTTGCCCAGGCTGACGCCCAGGTGGCGGTAGTCTTCGATCAGGGTGGTGTATTCCGAGGGGGCGTCCAGGTAGACGCCGTCGTGGTCGCCCTGGGGGCCATCTTCGAGCAGCGGTCGCTGGCCTTCCAGGCCCTGGACGTCCCAGTGGGCCTGGTGGCGGTGGCCGCTGAGGCCGCGCAGGGCGTTGCCGGCCACCAGGGCTTCGCGTTCGCGCTGGCCGAGGCGGGCGCGGCGGCAGAGGTCGCCGACGCCGGTGAAGGGCGCTTCGGCGCGGGCCTGGACCAGGCGTTCGGCGGCTTCCGGGTTAAAGCCTTTGATCTGGCACAAGCCCAGGCGCAGGGCCGGTTGCACGCCGAGCTTTTCACGTTGCTGTTCTTCCAGGCCGTGGTCCCAGTGGCTGTGGCGGGCGTCCACCGGGCGTATTTCGATGCCGTGGCGGCGCGCGTCCTGGAGGATCTGCGAGGGCGAGTAGAAGCCCATCGGCAGGCTGTTGAGCAGACCGCAGTAGAAGGCGCTGGTGTGGTGGCGCTTGAGCCAGGCGGACACGTACACCAGCAGCGCGAAGCTGGCGGAGTGGGATTCCGGGAAGCCGTAGCCGCCGAAGCCTTTCATTTGTTCGAACAGGCGGCGCGCATAGTCGCCGCTGTAGCCGTTGGCGCGCATGCCGTCGATCACCCGGGCTTCGAATTCCATCAACTCGCCGCTTTTGCCCCAGCGGGCCATGGCGCGGCGCAGGCGGTCGGCTTCGCCGCCGGAAAAGCCCGCCGCCACCATCACCAGCTTGATCACCTGTTCCTGGAAAATGGGTACGCCCAGGGTGCGCTCGAGCACCGCTTTGACCTTGGCGTCCGGGTAGTCGGTTTCTTCCAGGCCGTCGCGGCGGCGCAGGTAGGGGTGCACCATGTCGCCCTGGATCGGGCCGGGGCGCACGATCGCCACTTCCACCACCAGGTCGTAGAACTTGCGCGGTCGCAGGCGCGGCAGCATGTTCATCTGGGCGCGGGATTCCACCTGGAACACGCCCAGGCTGTCGCCCTTGCAGAGCATGTCGTAGGTGGCGTCGTCGCCGGCGGGGATGTCCTGCATCGCCAGCGGGCGTCCCCGGTAGCCTTGCACCAGGTCCAGGGTTTTGCGGATCGCGGTGAGCATGCCCAGGGCGAGCACGTCCACTTTCATCAGGCCCAGGGATTCCAGGTCGTCCTTGTCCCATTGGATCAGGGTGCGGTCGGGCATCGCCGCGTTTTCCACC
>DASUNW010000123.1:0-13665 GCA_036276955.1 Alcanivorax sp.
CCGCCCAGATAAGAGCCCAGGAAGCGGCGCTCCTCGGCGACCATCTGCACCGGGCTCACCGCCAGCCGGGTGTCCGGGTGGGGCAGGCCGGCGGTGACCGTGCTGCCACCCTTGCCGGTGGCGGCGAAGGCGAATTCCAGCGCCGGGCCGACCCCGGCGAACTCGGCGGCGATGTCCACGCCGCCGCCGCTGATGTCCTTGACCTGCTGCACCGCGTCCGCGTCCTTGGAGTTGACCACATGGGTGGCGCCCATGGCTTTGGCCAGTTCCAGCTTGTCCTCGGCGATGTCGGCGGCGATCACCTGGCGGGCACCGGCGGCCACCGCCCCCAGCACCGCGGACAGACCCACGCCGCCCAGGCCCACCACCAGCACCGACTGGCCGGCGCGCAGCCCGGCGGTGTGCACCACCGCGCCCATGCCGGTGAGCACCGCGCAGCCGAACACGGCGGCGATTTCGAACGGCAGGTCCTTGGGAATCTTCACCGCCGAGCGGCGCGAGGTCACCGCGTGCTCGGCGAAGCCGGACACACCCAGGTGATGGTTGATGGTGGTGTCGCCCTGGTGCAGGCGGCGGTCGCCGCTCAGCAGTACGCCGTCGTTGTTGGCCTTGGCGCCGGGGGCGCACAGCGCCGCGCGGCCGCCCAGGCAGTAATTACAGGTGCCGCAACTGGGCACGAACGAGAACACCACATGGTCGCCCGCTTCCAGGTCGCTAACGCCGTCGCCCACTTCCACCACTTCGCCGGCGGCTTCATGGCCCAGGGCCATGGGCAGCGGGCGGGGCCGGTTGCCGTCGATCACCGACAGGTCGGAGTGACAAAGCCCGGCGGCGCGCACCCGCACCAGTATCTCGCCGTGGCCGGGGGCGTCCAACTCCACCTCTTCGATCTTCAGCGGTTGGGAGTCCTTGAACGGACGCTGGGCGCCCATCTCACGGAGTACTGCGGCACGGGTTTTCATAAAGTGTCCTCAAAGCAGAAGGAGGGTAAGCGCTGTCAGTGTATGACCCGTGGGTCAGGCGTCAAGCGGTCGCCGCGCTGCGAAGTGGCGGACCGCCAGACCCGGGCCATGGGAAACTGCAGACCGTGCTCGAAGGTGTCCGCTTCACCGAATGAAGGACCGCTTTAGTGGTGTGTCTCCTTGACCCGGAACCAGGCGGCATATAGTGCCGGCAGGAACAGCAGGGTCAAGGCGGTGGCCACGATCAGCCCGCCCATGATCGCCACCGCCATGGGCCCGAAGAAGTCGCTGCGTGACAGCGGGATCATCGCCAGCACCGCGGTCAGCGCGGTTAACGCGATAGGCCGGAAGCGCCGCACCGTGGACTCGATAATCGCGTCCCACTGGCTGTGGCCCTGGCTGATGTCCTGTTCGATCTGATCCACCAGGATCACCGAGTTCCGCATGATCATACCGGTCAGCGCGATGGTGCCGAGCATCGCCACGAAGCCGAACGGCTCGCCGAACAGCAGCAGGAACAGGGTCACGCCGATCAGGCCTAGCGGCGCGGTCAGGAACACCATGGTGGCCAGCGAAAAGCGCCGCAGCTGCAGCATCAGCAGCGTGATCACCACCAGCACGAACAGCGGCAGGCCGGCGTTCACCGAGCTTTGGCCACGGGCGGCTTCTTCCACGGTGCCGCCCACTTCCAACAGATAACCCGGTGGCAGCGCATCACGGACGCCTTGCAGTTTGGGCAGCAGTTGATTCACCAGCGTGGCGGGTTGCTCGTCACCGTAAATATCCGCGCGCACGGTGACCGTGGGCAGACGGTTGCGATGCCAGATAATGCCTTCTTCGAAGCCGTATTCCAGCGTCGCCACCTGGTTGAGCGGCACGCTGCGGCCGGACTCGGTCTGCACCGCCAGGTTACCCAGTTGCCCCAGAGCTTCGCGTTCGCGGGCGTCGCCGCGCACCGCCACGTCGATCAGCTCGTTGTCTTCGCGGTACTGGCTCACCGCCACGCCGGACAGCGAACTCTGCAACGCCCGGGACAGGTCGGCGCTGTTGACGCCCAGGGCGCGGGCACGGTCCTGATCCACGTTCAGGCGCACCACCTTGCTGGGTTCTTCCCAGTCCAGATGCACGTTGGTCACCGCCGGGTTGTCGCGCACCACCGCCGCCACCTGGCGGGCCAGCTCGCGCACCCTGGGAATGTGCTCCCCGGACACGCGGAACTGAATCGGGTAGCCCACTGGCGGGCCGTTCTCCAACCGCGACACGCGGCTGCGCAGGGTGGGGAATTTTTCGCGCATGGTGTCGATCAGCCAGCCGCGGATCTGTTCCCGTTGTTCAATATTGTCGGTGAGTACCACGAACTGGGCGAAACTGGCCGCTGGCAGTTGCTGGTCCAGCGGCAGGTAAAAACGCGGCGAGCCGGCGCCCACATAGGCCACGTAATGGTCGATGTCCGGGTTGTCGTCGAGCAGTTTTTCCAGCCGTTCCGCCTGCGCCTGGGTGGCTTCCAGGGACGCGCCCTCGTGCAGCTTAAGATCCACCATCAGTTCCAGCCGCGCCGAGGGCGGGAAGAACTGCTGGGGTACCAACCGGAACAGGGCCAGGGACGCCACGAAGATCACCAGCGTCAACGTGATCACCGTTTTGCGGTAGCGCACGCACCACAGCACCAGCCGCCGGAAACGTTGGTAGAAGGGTTTTTGATAAGGGTCATGCACCTTGCCGTCGGCATCGCGGCGAGCCAGTTCCGGCAGGAGTTTGTCGCCCAAATAGGGCACGAACACCACGGCGGTCACCCAGGACACCAACAGCGCCAGCGTCACCACCTGGAAGATTGAGCGGGTATATTCGCCGGTGCCGGATTCGGCGGTGGCGATGGGCAGAAAGCCGGCGGCGGTGATCAGCGTGCCGGTGAGCATCGGGAAGGCGGTGCTGGTCCAGGCGAACCCGGCCGCTTTCAATCGGCTGAAGCCCTGCTCCATTTTGATCGCCATCATCTCCACGGCGATGATGGCGTCGTCCACCATCAGGCCCAGCGCCAGCACCAGGGCGCCCAGGGAAATCTTGTGCAGGCCGATGTTGAAGTAGTGCATCAGCGCGAAGGTCATCGCCAGCACCAGTGGAATCGACAGCGCCACCACCAGGCCTGTGCGCGCCCCCAGCGAGAAGAAGCTCACCAGCAGCACGATCACCAGCGCCTCGATCAGCACCTGCACGAATTCGCCGACACCGGCCTCCACGGCCGCCGGCTGGTCGGACACTTTGCTCAGCTCCAGGCCCGCCGGCAGCGTGCTCTGCAGACGTTCGAATTCCGCGTCCAGGCGTTCGCCGAGTGCCAGAATATCGCCGCCATCCTTCATCGAGACCGCCAGGCCGATGGCGTTTTCGCCCAGAAAGCGCATGCGCGGTTCGGCCGGGTCGCTGAAGCCGCGGAACACTTCTGCGATGTCGCCCAGGCGCAGGGTGTGCCCGTTCACGTCGATGGGGAAGCGGCGAATCTCTTCCACCGAGCGGAACTGGCCGGACACGCGCAGGCGCACCCGGTCGCTGGGCGTCTCGAAGAAGCCCGCCGGGGCCACCGCGTTCTGCGACTGCAACGACTGCTGCACCGCGCCCATGGGAATGCCCAGGGACGCCAGCTTGGTGTTGGACAACTCCACCCAGATTTTCTCATCCTGGACGCCGACCAGCTCTACCTTGCCCACATCCTCAACGCGTTGCAGAGCGAGTTGCAGGCGCTCGGCGTAATCCTTCATCAGCGCGTAGTCGAAACCGGGACCGGTGAGCGCGTAGATGTTGCCGAAGGTGGTGCCGAACTCGTCATTGAAAAACGGCCCCTGGGCGTCCGGGGGCAGGGTGTGCTTGATGTCACCGATCTTCTTGCGCACCTGGTACCAGAGGTCGGGGATTTCCGAGGAATGCATGTCGTCGCGGGCCACGAACAGCACCTGCGACTGGCCCGGCCGGGAGAACGACACAATGCGGTCGTAGTCGCCGGTCTCCATCAGCTTTTTCTCGATGCGCTCGGTGACCTGGCGGCTCACTGCCTCGGCGCTGGCGCCGGGCCAAACGGTGTTCACCACCATCACCTTGAAAGTGAAGGGCGGGTCCTCGCTCCGCCCCAGTTGCGAATAGGACAGCGCGCCCAGGGCACTCAGGAGAATCATCGCATAGAGCACCAGGGGCCGGTTTTTCAGGGCCCATTCGGAAAGGTTGAAGCGCATCGTCTACTCTCCGTTGCCCTGGCCGCCGCCCAGGCCGATCTGGCGGTTCTGTCGGTCCACCGGGCGCACGGTCTGGCCCTCGCGCAGCACCTGGGTGCCGGCGGCCACCACCCAGTCGTCCGGCGACAGACCGTCGATTACCGGCACCCGGTCCGCGCGATAGGCGCCGGTGCGCACCGGCGTTTTCACCAGGGTGCGCGTGTCCGGGTTCACCACCCAGACGAAGGTTTCGCCCTGGTCGGCGGTGAGCGCCGCCAGCGGTACGGTGAGGGTGTCGGCGCCGCCGTTGGCGTGGTCGACCAGCACCCGCGCGCTTTGACCCAGTTCAGCGCCGGCGGTCTCGTTATCGAACGCGACGCGGGCTTCGAAGGTCCGTGAGCGCGGGTCCGCCGCCGGCGCCAGCTCGCGGATGCGGCCCGGGAACGGCTCGCCGGGGCGCGACCACAGCTCGATGGTCACGGGGTCGCCCACCTGGAAACGTTTCACGTCCTGTTCCGGCAGATCAATGACCACTTCGCGGTCGCCGTCCACGGCCAGCACGAACACCGTCTGCCCGGCCGCCACCACCTGGCCGGCTTCCGCCATGCGCTGGGCGATGACACCGGTCTCCGGTGCTTTCAGCACCGCGTAGCCGGCCTGGTTGCGGGCCACGTTAAGGTGCGCGCGTGCCTGTTCGAGTTGGGCATCGCTGGCTTTGGCGCGGCTTTCCACCGAATCGAACCGGGAACGGCTGATCACCTGCCGGTCGAGCAGGGTGCGGTAGCGTTCCAGCTCGCTGCGCGCCAGCCGTTGGTCCGACCGGGCGGAGGCCAGCCGGGCGCGGGCCGCGTCCAGCTCCAGGCCGACGTCCTCGGCGTTCAATTCCGCCAGCGGCTGGCCGGCTTCCACGTGGTCGCCGACGGTCACCATGCGGCGGCTGATTTTGCCGCCGATGCGGAACGCCAGCTCCGGCTCATAACGGGCCCGTATCTCGCCGGGGTAGATATCACGCAGGGCGTCGCCGGTGCCGGGCTGAACCACCAGGGCTGGGCGCGGGGTGTCGTCGCTTTCGGTCTCCGCCGGGGAGCAGGCGGCAAGCCATAAAGCCAGCGGCAGCAAAGCGAGCAATGGATAACGGGACATGCCGGAAACCCCCAGAGCGTTATTGTGGAATGACGTAAAATAGAGCGCCGAGAGCGCCCGGGTAATGCTATACTCACCGGTATAGTAATTTTATTGAACTCTCTGGTCCAGTATCTCTTTAGCTCAGTATTTGGGAGAAGCATGTCCGATAATGAGTCTCAGACGGCGCTGCGCGGACGGCCCAAGGACCCGGCCAAGCGCGAGGCGATTCTTGACGCCGCCAAGGCGCTGTTCATTTCCCAGGGCTTCGCCGGCACCAGCATGGACGCGGTCGCGGCGGAAGCCGGCGTGTCCAAGCTCACCGTTTACAGTCACTTCTCCGACAAGGCGACCCTGTTCGCCGCCGCCGTGGAAGCCAAGTGCGAAGGGATGATGCCCTTTCCCATTTTCTCGCTGCAGGCCGGCGACGATCTGGCCGCCGTGCTCGAGCGCATTGGCCACGCCTTCGTGACATTGATCAACAGCGAAGAGGCGATTGCCCTGGAGCGGCTGATGGCCAGCCTGGCCGGCCAGGACACCGAAATGGCCAGGCTGTTCTTCGAGGCCGGTCCGGAGCGCACCCTCTCGGAAATGGAGCGCATGCTCACCAAGGCCCGCGACAGCAAACTGGTCCGCCTGGACGATCCCGCCGCCGCCGCGGAACTGTTCTTCGGCATGCTGCAGAGCTGCCGTCACATGCAATTGGTGATCGGCTGCGGCGAGCCGCCCTCGGAGCAGGAGGCCGAGGCCCATGTGCGCGAGGTGGTGCGCGTCTTCCTGGCCGGTTACGTCGCCTAGCCCTCTTTGGTCGTCAGGTCCGAAAACGGCGAGTCGGGCGCCCCCGCACCGTCTATGATGGGCCCATGTGGATCAATGACGATGTCTGTTATCAGGCGCTGAGCGCCCGCGATGCCCGTTTCGACGGGCAGTTCTTCGTCGCCGTGGTGACCACCGGGGTGTATTGCCGCCCGGTGTGCCCGGCCCGGCTGCCGCGCCGCGATAACTGCCGCTTCTTCCCCGGCGCCGCCGCCGCCGAAGCCGGCGGCTATCGCCCGTGCCTGCGCTGCCGGCCGGAACTCGCCCCCGGCCACGCCAGTGTCGACGCCCGCAGCCGGCTGGCGCGGGCGGTGGCGGCGCGCATCGACGAAGGCGGGCTCGCCGGCAATCATCTTGGCGCTTTGGCGGCGGAGCTGGGCGTCAGCGACCGTCACCTGCGGCGGGTATTCGGCGATGAATTCGGCGTCTCCCCGGTGGCCTACGCCCAGACACAGCGTCTACTGCTGGCCAAACGCCTCCTCACCGACACCGGTTTACCGGTCACGGAAGTGGCCCTGGCCGCCGGCTTCGGTAGCGTGCGCCGGTTCAATGCCCTGTTCCGTCAACGCTATCGGCTGCAGCCCTCCCAATTGCGGCGCCGGCCGACCACCCGCAACCGGGACAGCCTGGATTTCCAGCTTGCCTACCGGCCGCCCCTGGACTGGCCGCGCCTGCTGGCGTTTCTTGGCCAGCGTGCCATCGCCGGTGTTGAAGCGGTGGACGACGGAGTTTATCGGCGTACCGTGGCGTTGCCGCGCGACGGCCAGTGGCTGCGCGGCTGGCTGGCGGTACAACCGGTGGCGGGCCGGCCGCTTTTGGCCGTGACCCTGTCCGCCTCCCTGGCGAGGGCGGTACCGGAAGTGCTGGGGCGGCTGCAGCGGCTGTTCGATCTCGGCTGCCAGCCGCAGGAAGTGAGCGCCCGGCTCGGCGCCCTTGCCGAGGCTCGCCCGGGCCTGCGTGTGCCCGGCGCCTTTGACGGTTTCGAGGCGGCGGTGCGCGCGGTGCTCGGCCAGCAAATCACGGTGCGCGCCGCCTGCACCCTGGCCGGCCGGGTGGCCGCCGCGCTCGGCGAGCCGCTGGCGACGCCGTTCGCCGGCCTCACCCATACCTTTCCGGACGCCGCCCGGGTCGCCGGCGGCGACGCCAATACCCTGGGCCAGCTGGGCATTATCCGTACCCGGGTGAAGGCCATTCAGGTGCTGGCCCGGGCCTGCGCCGACGGCGACCTGGTATTGGCGCCCGGCGCGCCGGTGGAAGACACCCTGGCGCGGCTGCAGGCGCTGCCCGGCATCGGCGACTGGACCGCTCAGTATCTGGCGATGCGCGCCCTGGGTTGGCCGGACGCGTTTCCCGCCGCCGACTACGGCGTGCTCAAGGCCCTCGGCGAAACGTCCCCGGCCCGCGCCCGCGAGCGCGCCGAGGCCTGGCGTCCCTGGCGGGCCTACGCGGTGATGCACCTTTGGCAAAGCCTGGAGAAAGGCGAGGAGTAAAGGAGAGTGACAATGACGGACTATGTAGCAATTCCCGGCCCCCTGGGGGCCATGTTGGTGGCCGCCGATGAGCATGCTTTGTTGGGTGTCTGGTTCGAGGGCCAGAAATACCATCCGGACCCCACCGCCTGGCGGCACCGGCCGGAAAACCCCCTGCTGGCGCGCGCCGCCGAGCAGTTACGCGGCTACTTCGACGACCACGGGGAAGGCGGCTTCAATCTGCCGCTGGCGGAACGGGGCACCGCCTTTCAGCAGGCGGTGTGGGCGGAGTTGCGGCGTATTCCCGCCGGTGAGACCTGGACCTACGGCACCCTGGCGGCGCGTTTGGGGCGCCCCGCGGCGGTACGGGCCGTGGGGGCGGCGGTGGGGCGCAATCCCTGGTCATTGCTGGTGCCTTGCCACCGGGTGGTGGGCGCCAACGGTTCTTTGACCGGTTATGCCGGCGGAGTGGGGCGCAAGGCCTGGTTGCTGGCTTGGGAAAGCGGCCAGCGACCGGCCGCTTACTCGCCGGCGGGGCAGGCGGCGACCGCCGTCGACCGGTAGCTCTGGTGCCGGCGGGTGCGCCAGCACAGATAGACACCGCCCACCATCACCAGGCAACTGCCGGCGAACGCGACCCGGAAGCCGTCGGTCCACTCCACCACCAGCCCGGCCAGCGCCGGGCCCAGGAACTGGCCGGTGGCGTAGAACAGGGTGACAAAGCTCACCGCCACCGGCGCCTGGTGGGCCGGCACGGTTTCCGTGGACGCCGCCAGAATGGACGTGAACAGCCCCGCCACGCACAACCCGAGAATCACGAAATGGGCGGCGAACGCCCAGGGTTGCGGCCAGATCACCGGTAACGCGGTGGCCAGCAGCGACAACGACATGGACAGCACCAAACCGTTGGAATAACCCAGCTTGTCCGCCAGCCAGCCCCAGAACGGCCCGGCGAAAATCGACAGAATGCCCATCAGCGACACCAGATGCCCGGCGCTCAGCGCCGTCAGCCCGCCGTCCTCCAGCGCGAAGCTGTACATAAACGTCACCTGGACGATGTAAGTGAGCCCCAACACGCCGTACACCAGCCCCACGGTAATCACATGGGGGTTACGGAAAATCGGCTCACCGGGCCCGCTGACGCCGGTGGCGGCGTCGGTGCTGGCGGCCATGGGCCGCTCCGGGTTGCGCAGGAACAACAGCACCAGCGTGGTCACCAAAGCGCCGCCGACGGCGAAGCTCAGCCACACATGGCGCCAGCCGTCGCTGGTGTCCGCCTGGGTGAGCGCCGGAACCAGCGCGCCGGCCAGCAGCATACCGGCGCCCACGCCGCTATTGGTGAAGCCGATCACCGAACCGCGCCGCTTGGGGTAGGTATTGGCGAGCAGGGAAATCAGTGGCGTGTAGCCGAAGGCGGTGCCCATGCCGAGCATCACCATCAGCGCCAGCAGCACCCGGTAGTCGCTGGCTTGGCTGAGGCCGACAAACCCCAGCGTCACCAGCACCAGGCCCAGCAACACCGATTGCTTGCCGCCGAAACGGGCGGCGAACACCCCGGCCACCATCACCAGCAACAAATAGCCGAGCGCGGTGGCGGTGCTCAGGTTGGCGGCCTGGGCGTAGCTCAGCCCCAGGCCGTCGCGCATTGCCGGCAGCACCAGGCCGTAGCAAAGACGCGCGAACACCAGCACCACGACGGTGCACATGGCGCCGGTGGCCACCATCAGAACAAAGGGGGGACGCTGCCGGAAAAAACGCATGGTGATCCTCAAGGGCGCGGAGCGCTTCGTTATTATGTCTCGCCGCCCGGCCAGGAAGGACAAGCGGCTTTACCCGAGTTACCCGTGTGAGTGTAGCCCAGCCTCACGGCGCGCGCATACCAAAGGGTATGTCCGGCGTCCCGTTAACGGCGATGGCACTCACAGCGGTCGGTGCCGTGATAAACTGCCGCTTTTGCGCGAGCGACCCCATGACCGACGACACCCCCATCCTGCGCCTCAAGAAAAATGAGGAACGCCGTCTCAAGGCCGGCCACGAATGGATCTACGCCAACGAGGTGGACACCGCTCACAGCCCGTTCAAGAGCCTGCCCGCCGGCACCGCCTGCGTGGTGGAAGACAGCCGGGGCAAGGCGCTCGGCCGGGCCTTCATGAGCCCCAATTCACTGATCGCCGCCCGGTTGTACAGCCGTGACGTCAAGCAGGAGCCGTCTCGCAGTTTCTTCAAAAAGCGTATCGAACAGGCGCTGGCGCTGCGTGAAACCCTCTATGCCCAGCCCGGCTATCGGCTGGTGCACGGCGAAGCCGACGGCCTGCCCGGCCTGGTGGTGGACCGCTATCAGGACACCCTGGTGATACAGGCGGGCACCGCCGGCATGGAGGCTCACCTGGACACCGTGGCGGCGGCCCTGGACGCGGTGCTGGCGCCGGCCAATATCGTGGTCAAAAACGAAGCCGGCGTACGCGAGCTGGAAGACCTGCCGCTGTACACCCGCGCCCTCAAAGGCGAAGTGCCGGAAAGCGTGGAACTGCACGAGAACGGCGGCCGTTTCCAGGCGCCGCTGCGCGAAGGTCAAAAGACCGGCTGGTTCTTTGATCACCGTAGTGCGCGGGCGCGCATGGCGCCGCTGGCGAAGGGCGCGCGGGTGCTGGATGTGTTCGCCTACTGTGGCGGCTGGGGCGTGCAGGCGGGCATGGCCGGTGCCGCGGACGTCACCGCCATCGACAGCTCCGCGCTGGCCCTGGAATACATGCACCGCAACGCGGAAATGAACGGGGTGGCGGAACAACTGCGCACCCTGGAAGGCGACGCCACCACCGCCATGAAGCAACTGCTCGCCGACGGTGAAAAGTTCGACCTGGTGATCCTTGATCCGCCGGCCTTCATCAAACGCCGCAAGGATTTCAAGAACGGCCTGGCCGGCTACCACGCCATCAACGAACTCGCCGTTCGGTTGGTGAAGCCGGGCGGCTATCTGATCTCCGCGTCCTGCTCCATGCACCTGCCGGCGGACAAACTGCTGGACGTGGTGCGTTCTTCCGCCCGCCACATCGACCGTTCACTGCAGGTGATCGGCTTCGAAGGACAGGGCCCGGACCATCCGATTCACCCGTCGATTCCGGAAACCGCCTATCTGAAAAGTTGGTTCACGCGGCTTTTGTTCCGCTTCTGATAGGGCAGTCCTTAAAGCCAGACCGCCAGAGCCACGGCGACCAGTACCAACGCCGTGGCGCGCTCGATCTTGTCGTGGTGCCGGCGCAGGGCCGCGAGCACCGGCCCGCGCGCCAGCGTCAGCGCCACCAGGCTGTACCAGCCGCCGTCGATCACTACCGCCGTGGCCGCCACCTGAACACGGGCGACGGTCCCCATGTCGGCTCTCACGAACTGGCTGAACAGGGCGAGAAAGAACAGCGCTACCTTTGGGTTCAAAAATGCGATCAGGAAACCGTCGCGCACCGCGTTGCCGCCGGCCCCGGCGTCCGGCTCCGGCGCCGGTCCCGCGGCGGCGCGCCAACTGCCCAGCGCCAGCCACAGCAGAAACAGCGAACCCACCAGGCGAATCGCCATTTCCAACTGCGGGAAACCGCGTAACACCACCGCCAGCCCCGCCACGGTGGCGGCCGCGTACACGCCGATGCCCGCCGCGTGGGCCAGGCCCGCGCTCACCCCGGCGCGGGCCGAGCCGTACACGGTGTGGCGGGTCACCACCGCCAGGCTGGCCCCCGGGGTCATGGCGCCCAGCGCGCACACGCCGATCAAAAGCAGCCAGTCGGTCACAGCAAGCATGATGTCCTCGTCGGTTCCAGGCGTTTGGTGATGATGCCTTTTATACGCGCTAGGTAAACTTAGGTGTTGTTTTTTTCTTTATTGCAAACCTGGCACCGGGCCGTTGGCCGCCGCCCGGTCTTTCTGATTACTCTCTCAGCCTTTGTGGTTATTTATCCGCCCGCGCGGATTTTTTTGCTGTGCATAAAAAGCAGGTATCGGGAGAACAACAATGTCAGGTATTTCCATGCACACCGGGCGCGGTGCCGCGATGGCGCTGTGCACTTTGCTTGCGTTAACCGCCTGTGGCGGTGACGGCGGCGGCGAGAGCGCCGCCGCCGCGCCGCAACAGCGTGACGCCGCCCCCACGGCGGTGGACCGCGGCCGTGAAATATTCCGCTTCGAGACCTTCGGCAACCAGGGGTTCTGGACCACCGCCATGCGCTTGCCCCAGGGCATCGAAGACAGCGGTATGACGCCGTTGCAAGCCTTGGAAATGGGCCTGAACATCAACACCACCGCGCTTGAACCGCGGCAGGTCGATGCGCTGCGCAACGCCGCCGCCCGCATCGAGGCGGGCACCGATCCCGGTGATACGGTGCTGGCGGAGCCGGAACGACTCAACGCGTGGCTTAACCAGGGCGCCGTGGTGGGCCTGGTGCCGTTTCGCGCCAACGGCGAACGCAAGCCCCTGGGTAGCAGCGACGACTTCACCGGTGGCGGCCTCAACCTGGTCGCCGGTGACCGGCTCGGAGTGAGCTGCGCGCTTTGCCATGCCAGCACCGACGGTGAGGTGCTGGCCCCCGGCGTGGCCGGTGCCGGTTCCGCCGGGCGACCGGTGGACGGCGTCATCGCCCGCGACCTGGATGTGGGCGCGCTGTTCGCCACCGCCAATAACCCGCTCGCTTATCTGCCGCTATTGCAGCTCCGTCTGGACCAGCCCCAGGGCGAGAGCGGCACCGACCAGGGCGGGCTGCTCGACGGCCTGTTGCCGTCCGGGCCGGAGCCGGCGCCCTATAACGGTGTCACCGTTGGACGCGGCGACTTCGCCGGCATTCCCGCCGACGGCACCGTCGAAGAAGCCACCGCCGCCGCCCGCGAATACCTCACCGGCACCTACCAGCAAGACGGCGAGACCCTGCGCTACTACCCGTTGACCTCGTTCGACGGCACCCCGGACGGCCTCGGCAATGCGTCGATAACGCCGCCGTTCTTCCGCACCGACCTGGCGGCGCCGGGCAGCCACGCCGGCATCTTCGAGCGAGTGGATGATTTCAATAACCTGGACTACACCGTGGCGATGGAACCCACCAGCCTGCTCACCGAATCCGGGCGGGCGTTCCTGAACGTGGTCGCCGGCCGTCTGGGCGACGAAATCGCCCGGCGCTATGAAGCGGTGCTGCGCGACACCGGCGTCATCCCGGAAGGCATGGCGGCGTCCGATGTGATTCCCTTCGTCGACGTCGAGCGCACCGACTTGCCCGTGGGCGCCCCGGCCGGCCCGGTGGGCCGCCGCGTCTCCCAACAGAAACTGGATGACCTGCGTGCCTACACCGACCAACTGCCCGCGCCGGCCGCCCCCGACGATCTGGACGCCGACCAGGTGGCCGCCGGTCGCGCCCTGTTCACCACGCCCCGGGAAGAGGGCGGCGCCGGCTGCGTTACCTGCCACACCGCCGATCCCAACCAAGCGGTTTCCGCTGAGGTGGTCCCCATCGAAACTCTGTACCCAGCCTACAACGACGAACTACTGGTGCTGTTCGAACGGTCCACGGTAAGCGACTTCAGCGACGTGCAGGACGCCCGCGGCGGCCCCGCGCCGGCCTACGACGATTCCGTAGTGGCGCTCGACGCCACCCTGCGCGGCGGCCAACGCGGCTTCGCCCAGCCCCTGCTGCTCGCGCTCGACGGCAAAGCCCGCTTCCTGCACGACGGCTCGGTACGCGGCAGCGACGCCCAGGACGGCCTCAACCGCCTCCTCGACCCGGCAAGAGGCGAGCAGGCCCCGCACCCCTTCTACTTCCCCGAAACCCTGGACCAGGGCGATAACGCCCAAGGCCGCGCGGCGCTGGTCGAATACCTGCGCAGCCGCACCACGGGTCCCTCCGACGAAGCGTTATGAGATACCGAAAGCGTCTCTGAATGTGGGTGCCGAGGCACCCACCTCAGGCGCCGGGCTACGGAGCCCAACACCATCAGACCCGAACCCTCAAGGATGCTCAGCAAACACCTGAACGCCGTCCTCGCCATACAACAGCACCTGATAATCGTCCTGCCGGTCGCCCATCTCCATACCGGGCGATCCCACCGGCATGGCGGGCACGGTCAGGC
>DASUNW010000124.1:0-5206 GCA_036276955.1 Alcanivorax sp.
TTCGTGGTCGGCAGTGTGTTCTTCCTGTGGGAATCACTGAAACCCGCCGGCGTCTGGCTGTTTATCATCGGCTCCGCCGGCATGCTGCTGGGCAGCATCGGCGCCGCCATCGTGTCCTATGAGCGAGTCAAGGGCCGCTCCCCCGGCGATGTGCAGGACAAGACCGAGTAACCGTGACTGAGCAACCGCCGCTGGCGCGGCAAATCTGGCGACAAACCTGGCCCATGACCCTGGGGGTTATGTCCTTGCTGGGCTTCAATCTGGTCGACAGTGTGTTCGTGGCGCGCCTGGGCACCGAGCCGCTGGCGGCCCAGTCGTTCACCTTCCCGCTGGTGTTCCTGACCATCGGCATTCAGGTGGGCGTGGGCATCGCCATCGCCGCGCTGATCTCGCGGGCCATCGGCGCCGGCCAGGAAGAGCGGGCCGGGCGCCTGGGCGTGCTGGTGCTTGCCGGCGGCGGCGCGGTGATGGCGGCGCTGGCCCTGTTTCTGTGGGCGGTGCAGGATCCGGCGTTCGCGTTGCTTGGCGCCAGCCAACACATCCGCGACATAATCCGGCCGTTTTGGACGGTGCAGCTTTGCGCCTCCTGGGTGGGGGCGATGGCCTACTTCGGCTACAGCCTGTTCCGGGCGCACGGCAATACCCGTTTCCCCGGCACCATGATGATGATCACCAGCCTGGTGAACCTGGTGCTCGACCCGATTTTGATCTTCGGCCTGGGTCCGGTGCCGGCGCTTGGGTTGGAAGGCGCCGCCTGGGCGTCCCTGGCGGCGTTCTCCAGCGGCGGCCTGATCACCGCGCTGGCCCTGCGCGGGCGCGGCTGGCTGGAGCGCGACGACGTGCTCCGCGAAGTGCGTGAATCCGTCGGCCCGTTCGCCGCCATCGCCGGGCCGGCCATGGTCAGCCAACTGATGCCGCCGCTGGCCGCCATGCTCGCCACCGGCCTGGTGGCGCGGCTGGGTGAGTCCGCGGTGGCCGCCTGGGGTCTGACCAGCCGCCTGGAGAGCTTTTCCATCGTCCTGGTGCTGGGCATGACCATGGCCCTGCCGCCCTGGCTGGGGCGCTGCTACGGTGGCGGCCGCTGGCAGGAAGTGGAACGGGTGATGGCCACCGCCGCGCGCATGGTGGTGTTCTGGCAACTGGGTATGGGGCTGGTGCTGGCGGTGCTGGCCGCGCCCCTTGCCACCTTGCTGGTAGAGGACGGCGCGGTACGTGAGCACCTGACCGTACTGATCCGCTTTCTGCCGCCCAGCTACGGCCTGCTGGGTGTGTGCATGCTGGTGGTGTCCGCCAGCAACGCCCTGGGCTGGCCGATGCGCGCCATGACCATCTCCTTCCTGCGGTTGTTCGCCTGTTACCTACCGTTCCTGTCCCTGGGCGCCTGGCTGGGCGGTCTCACCGGCCTGGCGGTGGGCGCGGCACTGGGCAACGCCCTGGCCGGTGGCATGGCCTGGCTGGGCTATCGCCGGGCGCTGGCCGCCACGCGCCACCGCCAAGGAGTTTGATGCAGGTGGCGTTTCGGCGTCTTGCTGCTTGGCATCGCCGGGCGGACCCGTTACCTTGATTAGTGAAATAACATTCCAATAAAAGGGCTATTCGAGCTCCTCATGTCAGGGAGAGTGTATGTCTGTTCCATCGTCACTGCGGGCGCCGTTGGCCGCCGCGCTGTTGCTGGTCTGTGCCGGTACCCATGCCGCGACCGATCTGGTTAAGCAGGTGTCCGAGCTTGCCGAAGCCCAGGGCGACCGTCTGGAAGCCACCTTCAAACACTTGCATGCCAACCCGGAGCTGGGTTTCCACGAGACCGAGACCGCCAAGCTTGTCAGCAAGCGTCTCAAAAAACTCGACTACGAGGTGCACACCGGCATCGGCGGCACCGGCGTGGCGGCGGTGCTCAAAAACGGCGAGGGCCCGGTGGTGATGTTCCGTAGCGACATGGACGGCCTGCCGGTGAAAGAAGATACCGGGCTGGATTACGCCAGCCGCAAACAGGCGACCCTGGACGATGGCAGCAAGACGTACGTCGCCCATGCCTGCGGGCACGACGCCCACGTTAGCTGGCTGCTGGGCATCGCCGAAGTGATGCGAGAGACCCGCGACGCGTGGTCCGGCACGCTGGTGCTGATCGCCCAGCCGGCGGAAGAACTGCTCCAGGGCGCCCAGGCGATGGTCGACGACGGCCTCTACGACCGGGTACCCAAGCCGGAGCTGCTGATCAGTGCCCATGTGTTCCCGGTGTGGCCCGCCGGCACCGTGGCGGTGCGCGCCGGACGGCGCATGGCCGGCAGCGACCAGCTCGACGTTACCCTGCACGGCATCGGCGGCCACGGCTCGGCGCCGCAGAACACCATCGACCCGGTGGTGATGGGCGCGCGCTCGGTGATGGCCTACCAGACCATCATCAGCCGCAATGTGGACCCGCAAAAGCCGGCGGTGCTCACCGTGGGCGCCAGCCAGATCGGCGAAGCCCACAACGTGATCCCGGACAGCGGCACCCTCAAGCTCAACCTGCGCTGGTACGAAAAGTCCGTGCGCGAACAGATGCTCGATGCGATCAAACGGGAAACCAACGGCATCGCCCGGGCCGCCGGCGTCGCCGAGGACAACATGCCGGAATACACCCTCAAGGGGTACTCCGAACCGGTCTACAACGACGAAGCGCTGGCCGAACAGGCGCAGAAAACCCTGGCCGCCGGCCTTGGCAAAGAGGCGCTGATGCCCGGCTTCCCGCCGGTAATGGGGTCCGAGGATTTCCCCATGCTGGTGGCCGGTATCGAGGACACCCAAACTCTGTTCGTGGAAGTGGGCGGCGGCGCCCCGGACGTAATGAAGACGTACCTGGCGACCGGCGAGCTGCCGCCGCTCAACCACAACCCCAAGTTCGAGATCATCAACCCGCGCCTGGCCATCACCACCGCCGTGAAAGCGAACAGCCTGCTGCTGCTCGACGCGCTGTCGGCGGAAGAACGCTAACCGCTACGCAGATGGTGCGCGTGGTAACGCAGGTGGTCGTCGATAAAGCTGGCGATGAAGAAGTAGGAATGGTCGTAACCCGGCAGCAGGCGCAGGGTCAGCGGCACGCCGGCTTTCTTGCAGGCGTCTTCCAGGGCGTCCGGGCGTAACTGCCCGTCCTGGTAGAAGTTATCCGCCTCGCCCTGGTCCACCTTGATTTCCGCCGGCGCCGGGGCGCCGGTGGCGATCAATTCGCAGGCGTCCCACGCTTTCCAGGCTTCGCGATCGTCACCCAGGTAGCCGCCCAGGGCTTTCTCGCCCCAGGGGCACTGCGTCGGGTTGGCGATGGGCGCGAACGCGGACACCGAGGCGTAGCGCTCCGGGTTCTTGAGCGCGCACACCAGGGCGCCGTGCCCGCCCATGGAATGGCCGCTGATCGACTGTTGACCGTTGAGCGGAAAGTGCCGCGCGACCAGCGCCGGCAGCTCGTCGATGACGTAGTCGTACATGCGGTAGTGACGGTTCCAGGGCGCTTCGCTGGCGTTCACGTAGAAACCGGCGCCGGAGCCGAAATCATAGCTGTCGTGTTCGCCGGGCAGGTCGGTGCCGCGCGGGCTGGTGTCCGGGCAGACGATCGCCAGGCCCAGTTCCGCGGCGGTGCCGTGGGCGCCGGCCTTCTGCATGAAGTTTTCATCGGTGCAGGTCAGGCCCGACAGCCACCACAGCAACGGCACGTCTTTTTCCTCCGCCGCCGGCGGCAGATAGATGGCGAAGATCATCTCGCAGCCGAGCACCTTGCTGCGGTGCTTGTAACGCTTCAGCCAGCCGCCGAAGGATTTGGTGGCGGACACCAGTTCCAGTTCGTCAGACGTTGTCATGGCGGATCCCTCGTTGTGTTCGATGGGCGGGCTTCAAGCCGCAAGCTACAGGCTGCAAGCAGGCCGTGCTGGAGGGAAGGCCTCGCCGGTCAATAGACAGTTGCAAGTTACAAGTTGAAAGTTGAAACGCGGAGTGGGCCTTGCCGGCTGCAGGGCCGTGCCCGCGTTTGCAACTTGAAACTTGCAACTTGCTGGCGCCTCGCCAGCGGCACGGCCTTTTCTCCAGCACGGCCTGCTTGCAGCTTGAGGCTTGTCGCTTGCAGCTTCAGTAAAGAATAACCGACCGGATGCTTTTGCCTTCGTGCATCAGATCGAACGCCTTGTTGATGTCATCCAGCGGCATGGTGTGGGTGACGAACTCGTCGATCTTGATCTCGCCCTTCATGTAGCGGTCCACGTAACCGGGCAGCTCGGTGCGGCCTTTCACGCCGCCGAAGGCGGAGCCTTTCCAGACCCGGCCGGTGACCAGCTGGAACGGACGGGTGCTGATTTCCTCGCCGGCGCCGGCCACGCCGATGATGATCGATTCGCCCCAACCCTTGTGGCAGCACTCCAGCGCCGAGCGCATCACGTTGACGTTGCCGATGCACTCGAAGGAGTAGTCCACGCCGCCGTCGGTGAGCTCGACGATCACTTCCTGGATCGAGTTGCTGTAATCCTTGGGGTTGATGAAGTCGGTGGCGCCGAACTGGCGGGCGATTTTCTCTTTATCGTTGTTCACGTCGATGGCGATGATCCGTTCCGCCTTGGCCATCACCGCGCCCTGAATCACCGACAGGCCAATGCCGCCCATTCCGAACACCGCCACCGTGGAGCCCGGCTCCACCTTGGCCGTGTTCAGCACCGCGCCGATGCCGGTGGTGACGCCGCAGCCGAGCAGGCAGATCTTGTCCAGCGGCGCTTCCTTGCTCACCTTGGCCAGGGACACTTCCGGCACCACGGTGTACTCGGAGAAGGTGCTGGTGCCCATGTAGTGGTTGATCTCGGTGCCGTTCAGGGAGAAGCGGCGGGTGCCGTCGGGCATCAGGCCCTGGCCCTGGGTCGCGCGCACCGCGGAGCACAGGTTGGTCTTGCCGGACAGGCAGAACTTACACTTGCCGCACTCGGCGGTGTACAGCGGAATCACATGGTCGCCGGGTTTGACGCTGGTCACGCCTTCGCCCACTTCCTGGACGATGCCCGCGCCCTCGTGGCCGAACACGGAGGGAAACAGCCCCTCCGGGTCCTTCCCGGACAGGGTGTAGGCGTCGGTGTGGCAGACGCCGGTGGCGACGATCTGCACCAGCACTTCACCGGCTTTCGGGCCGGCCACGTCGATCTCTTCAATCACCAGGGGTTTGCCTGCTTCCCAGGCGACGGCGGCTCTCGATTTCATG
>DASUNW010000125.1:0-51001 GCA_036276955.1 Alcanivorax sp.
CGCCTTCTTTCTTGTGCCAGGTCGCCACGGTGCCGTCCGCTACGGATTCGGGAAACTGTGGGGCTTTGATGTCTGTCGCCATGCTTATTCCTTAACCCTATCTCGGTTGGCTGTCGCTCAGTTGATCTGGAAGGCGTCTTCGACGAGACGCTGTTGCTGTTCCACGTGCAGGGACATGGAGCCCACCGCCGGGGCCGCCGCCATGTCACGGCCGGCGTAATGCACATGCAGTTTGTCGTTGACCGCCCGCGCCACCCGGAACATATGGTGCTGCGAGCAGTACCAGGCACCCTGGTTCATCGGCTCTTCCTGGCACCACACCAGATTTTCCAGATTGGGGTAACTTTCCAGGACTTCCTGGAGACGCTTTTCCGGGAACGGATACAGCTGCTCGATGCGCACCAGGGCGGTATCGTTGAGGTCGTCCGACTCGCGTTTTTCCAGCAGGTCGTAGAACACCTTGCCGGAGCACATCACCACGCGTTTGATGTCCTTGTGGTCGATGTCGGCGCGGTCGTCCAGAACGGTCTGGAAACGGCCTTCGGACAAATCCTCCAGGGACGATTTGGCGCGCTTGTGACGCAGCAGGCTCTTCGGCGTCATCACCACCAGCGGCTTGCGCAGCGGCCGCACCGCCTGGCGCCGCAGCAGATGGAAAATCTGCGCCGGTGTGGTGGGCACGCACACCTGCATGTTGTGCTCGGCGCACAGCTGCAGGAAGCGTTCCAGCCGGGCGGAGGAGTGCTCCGGGCCCTGACCTTCGTAACCGTGCGGCAGCAACAGGGTGAGGCCGCACAAACGCCCCCACTTGGCTTCGCCGGAGGACATGAACTGATCGATCACCACCTGGGCGCCGTTGGCGAAATCACCGAACTGCGCTTCCCAGACGATCAGTGCTTCCGGGGTGGTGGTGGCGTAGCCGTACTCGAAGCCCAGCACCGCCTCCTCGGAGAGCAGCGAATCGTAGATATCAAAGCGCGGCTGACCTTCCTGAAGGTGGGCCAGAGGCACATAGTCCTCGCCGTTCTTCTGGTTGTGCAGCACCGCGTGGCGGTGCGAGAAGGTACCGCGCCCGGAATCCTGGCCGGTGAGCCGCACCATCACGCCCTGGTCCAGCAGGCTGGCGTAGGCGAGGGTCTCGCCGTAACCCCAGTTGATCGACATGGCGCCGGCGGTCATTTTGCGGCGGTCCTCGAGAATCTTCTTCACCTGCCGCTGCAGCACCACGCCCTCGGGCACGGTTTCCAGACGGTTGGCCAGATCCTGGAGTTTCTTGAGCGGGTAACCGGTGTCCCAGTCGTCCTCGACCTGATGGCCGACGTAGGGGCTCCAGTCCACGAACAGGGACTTGTTGGGCTCGCGCACCAGTGATTTGACCACGTGGTTGCCCTCGTCCAGCGCGTCGCGATAGTCGTCGACCATCTTCTGCGCGTCCTGCTCGGAGAGTATCTGCTCGTTGATCAGACGCTCGGCGTACAGCGTGCGGCTGGACGGGTGCGACTTGATCTTCTTGTACATCAGCGGCTGCGTGGAGGACGGCTCGTCGGCCTCGTTGTGACCGGAACGACGGTAGCAGATCAGGTCGATCACCACGTCCTTCTTGAACTGCATGCGGTAGTCCACCGCCAGCTGGGTGACGAAGTAGACCGCCTCCGGATCGTCCGCGTTGACGTGGAAGATCGGCGACTGAACCATCTTCGCCACGTCGGTGCAGTACTCGGTGGAGCGGGCGTCGTCACGGCGGCTGGTGGTGAAGCCGACCTGGTTGTTGACGATCACGTGCAGGGTGCCGCCGGTCTTGAAGCCGCGGGTCTGGGACATCTGGAAGGTCTCCATGACCACGCCCTGACCGGCGAACGCCGCGTCACCGTGAATCAGAATCGGCACCACCTGGTCCCCGCCGGCGTCGTTGCGGCGATCCTGCCGGGCGCGCACCGACCCCTCCACCACCGGCGACACGATCTCCAGGTGGGACGGGTTGAAGGCCAGCGCCAGATGCACTTCGCCGCCGGAGGTCTGCACGTTGGACGAGAAGCCCTGGTGGTACTTCACGTCGCCGGAGCCGTTCTCGTTGAAGCTCTTGCCCTCGAACTCGCCGAACAAATCGCGGGGGCTCTTGCCGAGGATGTTGACCAGCAGATTGAGGCGGCCACGGTGGGCCATGCCGATCACCATCTCCTTGGCGCCGTAACTGCCGACCCGCTGGATCATCTCGTCCATCAGCGGAATCATCGATTCGCCGCCTTCCAGGCCGAAACGCTTGGTGCCGGGGTAACGGCTGCCCAGGTATTTTTCCAGGCCTTCGGCGGCGGTCAGACGCTCGAGAATATGGCTCTTGATGTCGGCGCCGTACTGCGGGTGGCTGCGCACGCCCTCCAGCCGCTGCTGAAGCCAGCGCTTCTCGGCGGTGTTGACGATGTGCATGTACTCACAGCCCACCGTGGAGCAATAGGTGCCCTTCAGGCAGTCCATGATCTCGCGCAGGGTGGCTTCCGGCTTGCCTATGAACAGGTTGCCGGTCTGGAACACCGTGTCCATGTCCGCCTTGCTCAGGCCGTGGTGCGCCAGCTCCAGGTCGGAGACCGCCTCGCGCTCCATCAAACCGAGCGGGTCCAGCTTGGCCACCTGATGGCCCCGGTTGCGGTATGCGGCGATCAGATGAAGCACCCGCACCTGGCGGCGTTCATGCTCGCTGCTGACGGCGCCGGCGCCGACTTTCTGCACGCGGGACTTGTTCTTCGCTTCGAGCAGGAAATACTCGCGAACCGCCGAATGGGGGACATCGGACTCGACGGCACCGTCGGAGGGGAGCTTTTCGAAGTAAGCGCGCCAGTCTTCCGGCACGGAGTTGGGATCAGTCAGATAGGATTCGTACAGTTCATCTACATAGGCCGCGTTGGAGCCCCCGATATGGGAGGACTGCCATTGGCGGTACATGGAACTGTCTTGCATCGTCGCTCGTTCCTTAGCCGGGCGAACGTCACGCCTGTGGGCATGTATCTGCTCTGTCCACAGGGCTGCGACCCTGTTACCCGCGCTCATCGCTGTTTACGGGCCGGCACCTTTTAAGCACCGCGCCCCTTGCTGTCTGGAGGTTCCCGGGTTGCCGAAACCGCCACCTAGTGTAGTACCTTTGTGGTGGTTTTGTTAGGCATCTACGGAGAAAACGACTTATCGGTCTTTTTGCTCCCAACCGCAATCCCACCAACGTCTAACGCTTGCCGACCCTCTATAAAGGCATGGGGGCGGCGGCACCGACACTCAAGCTTAACCAAAGCCACCCTTCCACGAACCCTTCCGTCGCATCCGGATACAAAATTGCCGGGAGCAATTTTTGACGTCGCGCCAGCGACGGCCCGAAGGGTGGGCGCCATGGACGGCGCCCACAAAAAAGGCGGCCCGCAGGCCGCCTTCTCAGTGTCCGTTACACGCCCCGTTCCAGGAGCATGGAGCGGATGTGGCCAATGGCCCGCGTGGGGTTAAGCCCCTTGGGACAAACACTCACGCAGTTCATGATGCCGTGGCACCGGAACAGGCTGAACGGGTCATCCAGGCGCGACAGACGCTCCTCGGTGGCCTCGTCACGGCTGTCCGCCAGGAACCGGTAGCTCTGCAGCAGCGCCGCCGGGCCCAGAAACTTCTCCGGGTTCCACCAGAAACTGGGGCAGCTGGTGGAGCAGCACGCGCACAAAATGCATTCGTACAGACCGTCCAGCTTGGCGCGATCTTCCGGTGTCTGCAGGCGCTCGATGGCCGGTGCCGGTGTATCGTTCTGCAGATACGGCTGCACCTTCTCGTACTGGTTGTAGAACATGGTCATGTCCACCACCAGATCGCGAATCACCGGCAGGCCGGGCAGCGGCCGCAGCACCAGCGGCTTCTTGCCGTCCTTCACCCCCGGCGCCACTTCCGACAGCGGGGTGATGCAGGCCAGGCCGTTCTTGCCGTTGATGTTCATGCCATCGGAACCGCAGACGCCTTCCCGGCAGGAGCGTCGGTAGGCCATCGACGGATCCTGCTCTTTCACCAGATTAAGTACGTCGAGCACCATCAGGTCCTTGCCCTGGGTGTCCACCTCGTACTCTTTCATTGACGGTTCGCGGTCGGTGTCCGGATTGTAGCGATAGATACTGACTTTCATGGCTACGCGCCTCCGTTAGTAAGTCCGGACCTTCGGCTGGAAGGTATCCACGGTCTTCGGCTTGAAGTTCACTTCCCGCTTGCCAAGCTTCTTGGACCTGGGGTCGAACACGGAATGGCAGAGCCAGTTCTCGTCGTCCCGGTCCGGGAAGTCATAGCGGGAATGGGCGCCCCGGCTTTCGGTGCGACCGGACGCCGCCAGGGCGGTGGCTTCCGCCACTTCCAGCAGGTTGTCCAGTTCCAGTGCTTCGACCCGGGCGGTGTTGAAGGACTGGCTCTTGTCCTCGAGATGGGCATTGGCGATGCGCTCGCGGAGTTTCGCCAGCTTCCGCACGCCCTCTTCCATCAAATCGCCCTTGCGGAATACACCGAAGTGATTCTGCATCGTGCCTTGCAACTCTTTGCGCAGCGCCGACACGGATTCACCGTCCTTGGAGTCGTTCCAGCGGTTGAGGCGGCTCAACGCGCGCGCCAGATCATCCTCGCTGGGCTCGTACTGGGTCATGCCCTGACGCAGCGCCTCTTCGATGTGCAGGCCGGCCGCGCGACCGAACACCACCAGATCGAGCAGCGAGTTGCCGCCCAGGCGGTTGGCGCCGTGCACCGACACGCAGGCGACCTCGCCCACCGCGAACAGACCGTTGACGAACTGATCCTCGCCTTCATGACCGCCGCTGAATTTCAGCGCCTGACCATTCACGTTGGTGGGGATGCCACCCATCATGTAATGGCAGGTGGGCACCACCGGGATCGGTTCCTTGACCGGGTCCACCTGGGCGAAGGTGATGGACAGCTCGCAAATACCGGGCAGGCGGCTGTGCAGCACTTCCTCGCCGAGATGATCCAGCTTCAGGTACACGTAATCGCCGTCGGGGCCGTCGCCGCGGCCGTCGAGAATCTCCATCATCATGGAGCGCGCGACCACGTCACGGGATGCCAGGTCCTTGGCGTTGGGCGCGTAGCGCTCCATGAACCGCTCGCCGTCCTTATTAATAAGGTAACCGCCCTCGCCCCGGCACCCTTCGGTGACCAGGGTCCCCGCGCCGGCGATGCCGGTGGGGTGGAACTGCCACATTTCCATGTCCTGCACCGGTACGCCGGCACGCAGCGCCATGCCCACGCCGTCGCCGGTATTGATCAGAGCGTTGGTGGTGGACGAATAGATGCGGCCGGCGCCGCCGGTGGCGAACACCGTTGCCTTGGCCTTGAAGAACACGGTCTCGCCGGTCTCGATGCTGATCGCGATCACGCCGCAGACGTTCTCGTCGGCGTCCTTGACCAGCTCGGCGGCATACCACTCATTGTAAAACTGGGTGCCGTTCTTGAGGTTCTGCTGGTAAAGGGTGTGCAGCAGCGCGTGACCGGTACGGTCGGCGGCGGCACAGGTACGGGCGGCCTGGCCGCCCTCACCGAAATTCTTGGACTGACCGCCGAAAGGACGCTGATAGATGCGGCCTTCCTCGGTACGGGAGAACGGCAGACCCATGTGGTCCAGCTCGAACACCGCTTCCGGACCCACCGAACACATGTATTCGATGGCTTCCTGATCGCCGATATAGTCGGAGCCCTTGACGGTGTCGTACATGTGCCAGCGCCAATCGTCATTGGGATCGGACGAGGCGATGGCACAGGTGATACCGCCCTGGGCCGACACCGTGTGCGAACGGGTCGGGAATACTTTGGAAATCAGCGCGGTCTTGAAACCGGACTGCGCCATCTGCAGGGAAGCACGCATGCCTGCGCCCCCGCCGCCAACGACGATCGCGTCAAAGGTGATGGTACGAATGGACATGGATTATGCGCCTCCCCAGATCATCAGCAGGCCCCACAGCAGGTACACAAGCAGCAGCAGCGCGATGGCCATCTGCACCACCAGGCGAACACTGGTGGCCGCTTTGCCGAAGGTCAGGCTGGTCAGATAGTCGGTGGTCACGCTCCACAAGCCGATCCAGGTATGGGCGGCCACGGAGAACAACAGAAGGGTGTTAGCGATCTGCATGGGCACGGAGCCCATGAAGGCACTCCAGGTGCCGTAATCCAGATCCGGCTGGACGATCAAAAAGCCCAGCATGCCGATCACGTACACGGCGATCGCCACAGCGGAAACCCGCTGGATCAGCCAATCATAAAGGCCATTACGGCCCAGGCTCGTTACGCTGGTTACCATAGCCAGGCTCCTGCCAACAGAATCAGTACCGCGGTGACAATGAACGTGGCGAAAGCACCACGACGTCCACCTTCCAGGGTTTCACCCACGCCCATATCCATAATCAAATGGCGGATACCGGCGACCAGGTGATAAAGAATGACGGCCAGGATCGCCCAGACCACCAATTTGGCGAGGGGCGAGGTCATCAGCTGTTTCAGGTCCGCAAAGCTCTCGGGGGACGCCAAGGAGCGGTCCAGCATCCACAGCAATACGGGGATGGCAACGAAAATGGCCACGCCGGTCATACGGTGGAAAATGGATGCAATGGCGGTGACCGGGAACTTGATCGTCGTTAGATCGAGGTTAACGGGTCTCTTATCGTTCACGGTAGCCTACACTTTTGCCGGGCTCCGGATACACCGGAGCGGTTATCGGGAACTTGGCATCAACGGCGACATCAGAATGTGAATGCGGATAAAGCCGATGGTGCCCGGGCCGGGGTTGGAGCCCACAGGGAACTCCTGCTTGGTACCGAGCGGCGAAAACCGAACGGAATGGGGCCGGAGACTCCTTCGCGGGCGGCAGTATATCGCCGCGCTTACGGCAAAACAAACGTCAACCTGCTACTTTTATCTTAGCCGGCGCCGTGAAGCGCCCGCCTGCGCCCGGCCCGGGGGCCCTTCTCGTTGACAAAGACCCACCAAAACTTTAACGTCCCCCGCGCTCTGGAGGACCTTCCCACTAGGGACCCTCTATTCACCGAGGAGAAATTCCCATGACCGAGAAGAAAGCCATTCTCAAGGTAGAGGGCCGGGACGATCTGGAACTGCCGATCCATACGCCCACTCTGGGCCGCGACGTGATCGACGTTTCCTCCCTGACCGCCAACGGCATCTTTACCTTCGACCCGGGTTTCACGTCCACCGCTTCCTGTGAATCGAAAATCACCTTCATCGACGGTGAAGTGGGCAAACTGCTGCATCGCGGCTATTCCATCGAGGACCTGGCCGCCAAATCCGACTACCTTGAAGTGTGCTACCTCCTGCTCAACGGTGAATTACCTACCGCCAAGCAGAAAGAGACCTTCGTCGGCACCGTCAAGAACCACACCATGGTGCACGAACAGATCCGCAATCTGTTCAACGGCTTCCGTCGTGACGCCCACCCGATGGCCATCATGTGCGGCGTGGTCGGGGCCCTGTCCGCGTTTTATCACGACTCGCTGGACATCAATAACCCCACCCACCGGGAAATCACCGCGTTCCGACTGATCGCGAAGATGCCCACCATCGCGGCCATGTGCTACAAGTACGGTCTCGGTCAGCCGCTGATGTACCCGCGCAACGACCTCGGCTACGCGGAAAACTTCCTGCACATGATGTTCGGCAATCCGTGCGAGGAAACCAAGGTCAGCCCGACCCTGGCCCGCGCCATGGACAAGATCTTCATCCTGCACGCCGACCACGAGCAGAACGCCTCCACCTCCACGGTCCGCCTGGCAGGCTCCTCGGGCGCCAACCCCTTCGCCTGCATCGCCGCCGGCATTTCCGCCCTTTGGGGTCCCGCCCACGGCGGTGCCAACGAAGCGGTGCTGAACATGCTCGACGAAATCGGCGATATTTCGCAGATCGATACCTACATCGCCAAGGCCAAGGACAAGAACGATCCGTTCAAACTGATGGGCTTCGGCCACCGGGTCTACAAGAACTACGACCCGCGCGCCACGGTAATGCGCGAATCCTGCCACGAAGTGCTCAACGAGCTGGGCGTCAACGACCCGCAGCTTGAGCTGGCCATGAAGCTCGAGGAGATCGCCCTCAGCGACCCCTACTTCAAAGAGAAGAAGCTGTTCCCCAACGTGGACTTCTACTCCGGGATCATCCTCAAGGCGATCGGCATCCCGACCTCCATGTTCACCGTGATCTTCGCCCTGTCCCGCACCGTGGGCTGGATCGCGCATTGGAACGAGATGATCTCCAATCCCTACAAAATCGGTCGTCCCCGCCAGCTTTACACCGGCGAAACCGAGCGCGAAATGACCGCGATCAGCGATCGCAAGTAAAACACAGTCGCCGTCCCGCGGCGCACTGTCGGGTCCTCCGGGACCAAAAGGCGAACCCTGACGGGTTCGCTTTTTTTTGGCCACCAGCTGTGCGAGCGGGCCCTGCCCGCGACGATGATGCCAAGCGAAGGCGCCTTGACCCACGGCGACGATGGCCTGGCGGCGCCGGCCTTCGAAGTAGCGCGCTGAGGGCCGTTTTGTCTTCCCGGTCGTGAATGCCTAAACTCGCGGGCATTGTTTCAAGACCGGGAAGAGAGAATGAAAAAAATCATCGTTGTGCTGCTGGTGGCCGCTGCCGCCGCCTATTTGCTGCTGTGGCCGGTACCCGTGGATCCAGTGGCGTGGGACGCCCCAGAGGCACCGGAATTAACCGGGCCCTACGCCGTCAATGACGCTCTCGCCGACGCCGAGCGACTGGCCGTCGGCCAGGGCCACGGCCCCGAGGACGTGGCCATCGACGACCAGGGCAACCTCTACGTGGGCTATGAGGACGGCCGGCTGGTGCGCTACGACCCGAACGGCAAGAACGGCGACCTGATCACCAACACCGAGGGCCGGCCACTGGGCCTGGACATGGCGCCCGACGGCACCCTGGTGGTCGCCGACGGTTACCGGGGGCTGCTGCGCGTCAACCCGGCCTCCGGCGCCCTCACCGTGCTCACGGATCAGGCCGACGGTGTGCCCTTCGGCTTCACCGACGACGTCGACGTGGCCAGCGACGGCACCATCTACTTCACTGACGCGTCGAGCAAATTCGGCCCGGCCATGAAAGCCCGCGACGATATCATGGAGCACGGCGGCCACGGTCGCTTTTTGAAGTACGACCCTGCTTCGGCGACCACCACGGTGCTGATGGACGACCTGCAGTTCGCGAACGGCGTGGCGCTCTCACAGCAAGAAGATTTCGTGCTGGTCACCCAGACCGGCAGCTATAACGTGCTGCGCTACTGGCTCAAGGGGGAAAAGGCGGGCAGCCACGATGTGTTCTTCGATAACCTGCCCGGCATCCCCGACGGCATCTCCAGCAACGGCGAAGGCACTTTCTGGCTGGCGCTGTTCGCGCCGCGCAACGCGGCGCTGGACGCCATGTCCGACAAGCCGCTGCTGCGCAAGGTGGTGTTCCGCCTGCCGCAGTTCATGCAGCCCCAGCCGGCCCGCCACGCCTTTGTGCTGGGCCTGGATGAGAGCGGCACGGTGACCGCCAACCTGCAGCACCTCGGCGATGACGCCTTCGCGCCGGTGACCAGTGCGGAACAGGCCGGCGACCGGCTCTATCTGGGCAGCCTGACCCGCGACAGCTTCGCCGTCTATCCGCTCAGTGACGACCGGGAGTAACCACATGACTCACGCTGCTTTTATCGGCCTCGGCAACATGGGCTACCCGATGGCGGGCCATCTCGCCAACGCCGGCCTTCAGGTGACCGTCTATAACCGCAGCCCGGACAAGGCCCGGCGCTGGCTCGATGAATACCCCGGCCAGCAGGCGGAAACCCCGGCGCTGGCCGCCCTGGACGCGGACGTGGTGTTCGTGTGCGTGGGCAACGACGACGACCTTCGCCAAGTCACCCTGGAGGACAACGGCGCCGTGCACAGCCTCAAGGCGGGCGCGGTGCTGGTCGACCACACCAGCGCCAGCGCCGCCATGGCGCACGCCCTGGACGACGCTTGCCGCGACCACGAAGCGCTGTTCATGGACGCGCCGGTGTCCGGCGGCCAACAAGGCGCGCTGAACGGCACCTTGTCGATCATGTGCGGCGCTGACGACGCGGTCTTCGAGCGCGTGCGCCCGCTGCTCGACCACTACGGCAAAAGCGTGGTGCATATGGGGCCGGTGGGTCAGGGGCAGCTCACTAAAATGGCCAACCAGATCTGCGTGGCCGGGGTCATCGAAGGCGTGGCGGAAGCCATCGCCTTCGCCGAAAAAGCGGGCCTGGACACCGAAAAAGCCATGCGCGTGATCGGCGCCGGCGCCGGCAGTTCCTGGCAATTGGTGAATCGGCATAAAAGCATGCTCGCGGACCAGTACGACCACGGCTTCGCGGTGGACTGGATGCGCAAGGACCTGGATATCTGCCTGGCGGAGGCCAGCCGGCTGGGGACGCCATTGCCGCTGGCGGCGCTGGTCAACGAGTTCTACAAAGAAGTCCAGGCCATGGGCGGCGGCCGCTGGGATACCTCCAGCCTGCTGCGCCGCCTGCAACAGCGCCGGTGACCATAGCGGCCCGCCAAACGATAGACTTTCATCAAAGCCGGGTGATTGGCGCGGGCGACGCGGCGCGCCCTGTTGCCACTTTTTCACCACCGGGAAACCGAACAGCCAAGTCTCCTGGACACCGGCCTTGTCCATCGCCGACAGCATCGCCTCAGTGCCGTCGCTTTCCTGCATGAAATCCACGTAGTGGAGATGGGCATCCACCCACTCCCGCTCTTGCGCCGCCGCCGTGACGTCCAGGCCGAGCAACGCCAAACACAACCAAACCCGCATGCCCTCTCCCTGTTGGCCCACGCCCTGGCGGCCTCTGTATTGCATGATCGCCACCACGTGCCAGGCGGAAGCTCCGTTCTAGTGACCCGGCCGGCGCTGTCCGGTTTCCGGCAACGCGGGGACTGAGCACTTTTTTATAACACTGTTGTTATTTTGCCCGCCGCATGTCCACTTATGGACATTTTATTCATTTTAGGCTTACTATGGTGGAAACCTTCAGGAGGCACTATGCAACCGGCCATCGAAACTCGCACCCCGCCGCTGGATGACGCCGCCCGTCATGCCGCGCTGCGGGCGGTTCTGCGTCTTCTTGAGCACTGGCAGTGCTCGGAAAAGGAAAAGACCGCGGTGCTCGGCGTGGGGCGCTCCACGCTGCACAAATACCAGAGCCGTCCGGACAGCGCGCGGGTCAGCAACGATTTACTGGAGCGTCTCAGCTATCTGTTGAATATCCATCAGGCCCTGCGCACCCTGTTCGGCAACCGGGACAACGTCTATGGGTTCGTTCGCATGCCGAACCAGAACCCGTTCTTCAACGGCGCCAGCCCCATGGACGTAATGAGCAACGGTCGGGTGGCCAGCCTCTATGAAGTCCACCGGCAGTTGGACGGTCTGCGCGGAGGTCAGTGGTGACGTGCGTGGAGGATTTACCGGCGGCGGCCCTGTTGCACCAGGACGCCTATCGCCTGGTCAATGGTAAGTACCCGCCCATCGAGCTGTTCGACGATGTCGCCGACCAGGCCGACTTCGAGGCCCTGTACGCGGTCCAGGCGCTGACCAACCCGCGTATTCAGATGCAGGTCGGCGAACTGCACCGCGTGCCGCCCACCCGACGTCCCTGGGGCATCCCCGGGTGCAACTACGCGCTCGGGCCCTTCGTTCACTTGAGCCCCTACGGCTCGCGTTTTTCCGACGGCGAATACGGGGTGTTTTACTGCGCCGAGCGCATGGCCACCGCGGTCGCGGAAACCCGCTACCATCAGGAGCGTTATTTTCGCGCCGTGCACGGACTGAAATTCGACCGTATCGTGATGCGTGGGCTGAAGGTCTGCTTCAGCGCGCGACTGCGCAACATCCACGACCCCCACCGCGACGACGAGGACTGGTATCACCCCGAGGATTACGGCAGCGCACGCCGGCTGGGGCGGGCCCTGTTCGACGCCGATGAGCACGGTCTGGTGTACGGCTCGGTGCGTCATCACCGGGCGCGCTGCTTCGCCCTGCTGTCACCGCATCTGATCGAATCGGTGACGCCGGCCACGCACTACGAGTACATCTGGGATGGGGAGCGGATCGCTCATATTCTTACTATTCGGCAGCATAGTTAGGCGGGGTGCCGGCCTTGGTTCTCTGCTTCGTCGAGAGGCAACGACAAGTATCCTGGGGCGGCCCGGCCGGAAATCACAGATTTCCGGCGTTCGCCGGCGCGAAGCGGTGCTTCGCGAATTCCCGGCTCACCCCCTAGGGGAGTGCGCCTCCCCCAGAGGTGAAACCCCAAACAAAAAAAGCCCCGCTCTTGCGAGCGAGGCTTTCTTTGTTTGGCGTCCCCTAGGGGAGTCGAACCCCTGTTACCGCCGTGAAAGGGCGGTGTCCTAGGCCACTAGACGAAGGGGACGTGTTTGGTGGAGCCAGGCGGGATCGAACCGCCGACCTCTACAATGCCATTGTAGCGCTCTCCCAGCTGAGCTATGGCCCCAAAAGCTGTCCCACCGGGCTGCGCCCTGTGTGGAGCCGCGTATTTTACGCAGCGACCCTACCCTGTCAAGCATCCGACCCGGGTTTTTGCCGGTTGGAAGTCCGTTTGTACAAGCCTTGTTCAATTCGCCTGCACAATCGCCGCCCACTCCTTCTCCAGCTTCTTGGTTTGCTTCTTGGAGACGCCGCCGAGCACCTCGATGGCATGGCGCAAACGGGCCCGGCTGATGTCCGGCCCCAGCAACTCCATGCTGTCGACCACGGAGAAACTGGCGCTGGTACCGGCGATCGCCACGAACACCGGGAACAGGAAATCCTTGATTTTGATCTCCAAGGCGTCGGCCAGTTGCTTGGCGTCCGCGAACAGGCCGTCGCGCTGCCAGTCGCGTCGCGCCTCGCAGGACCACAGATAGAACTGCAGCCACACTTTCATCGCGTCCGCGTCGTGCTTGGGATGCTCGAAGTCCGCTTCCCGCACGGCCACCGCGCCCGAGAAACAGAAGCCGGCCTTGTCGACCACCTCGCCGAACGTTTCCACCCGCTGTTTCACATGGGGCAGCACACGCATGGCGTACTCGCGGTTGAAAGCCCAGTCGCGGAGCTGCTCAAGGAATTGCTCGTCGGACAGATCACGCAGCCACTGGCCGTTCAGCCAGCTCAGCTTCTCCACGTCGAACACTGGACCGCCCAGGGAAACGCGCTGAATATCGAACGCCGCCTGCATGTCGTCCAGGGTGAAGCGCTCGCGCTCGTCGGGCATCGACCAGCCCATGCGGCCAAGGTAGTTAACCACCGCCTCGGGCAGGTAACCCATGCGGCGGTAGAAATTGATGCTGGTGGGGTTCTTGCGCTTACTGAGCTTGGATTTATCCGGGTTGCGCAGCAGCGGCATATGGCACAGCACCGGCATGTCCCAGCCGAAATACTGGTACAGGAGTTTGTGCTTGGGCGCCGAATTGAGCCATTCCTCACCGCGGATCACATGGGTGATCTCCATCAGGTGATCGTCCACCACATTGGCGAGATGGTAGGTGGGCATGCCGTCGGACTTGAGCAGAATCTGCGCGTCCACCAGGGCCCAGTCCAGTTCCACGGTGCCGCGCAGCAGGTCGTCGATCTGGCAGCGGCCGGACTCCGGCACCCGCATGCGGATCACATAGGGGTCACCGGCGTCCTCGCGGCGCTGTTGCTCCTCGGCGGGCAGTTCCAGATCCGCCGGCTTCAAGGCCCGGTTCTCACCGCGCTCTTTCAGCTCGGCGCGCAACTGGTCCAGCTCTTCCGCGCCGCGGAAGCATTTAAAGGCATGACCGTCGGCGATCAAACGCTCCGCGTAGAGCCGGTAATCGCCGGCCCGTTCACTTTGCCGGTACGGCGCATGGGGGCCGCCCACGTCGGGCCCTTCGTCCCAGTCCAGACCCAGCCAGCGCAACGAGTCCAGGATCGCCTGCTCCGAGGCGTCGCTGGAGCGGGTCTGATCGGTGTCTTCGATGCGGAGAATGAATTGCCCGCCGTGCTGGCGGGCAAAACAACGATTGAAAAGCGCGATGTAAGCGGTTCCCACATGGGGGTCGCCGGTGGGCGAAGGTGCCACTCGGGTACGAACGGTCATGCTGACTCCGTGGCCGGAATAAAGAGGCGCATTATAGGCTAATGCGCCCCTGTTATCAGCGCCGCCCGGCGATCAGACTGATAATCCAGATCACCAGGAATACAACGAACAGAATCTTGGCAATGCCCGCGGCGGTGCCGGCAATACCACTGAACCCCAAAACCGCGGCAATGATCGCGATGACAAGAAACAAAAGGCTCCAGCTCAGCATAACTCTCTCCCTGTTTTGCGTTATCGCACCGTTATCAAAGCCAAACCACGCCCTCTTCACAAGGTGCTTTTACAGGAATATACCTTTGCATGGATTTACATGGACACGGGTTTCCCGTCGCGGCGGCGGCCGTGCGATAATAGCGCCATGTCCTCACTCAACACCCCGATTCCCGGCCCCGCCCCACTCAGCCGGCGCCTGTCGATTGCGCCGATGATGGCCTACACCACCCGGGATTTTCGCTATCTGGCCCGGTTGATCACCCGCCGTACCCTGCTCTACACCGAAATGGTGGTGGCGCCGGCGGTGATCCACGGCGACCGGGATCGTCTGCTCGGTTTCGACGCCGCCGAACACCCGCTCGCGGTACAACTGGGCGGCAGCCATCCGGAACAACTGGCGGAAGCGGCGCGCATCTGCGCGGATTACGGCTACGACGAGATCAATCTCAACGTGGGCTGCCCCTCGGACCGGGTGCAGCAAGGTAAGATCGGCGCGGTTCTAATGGCGGAACCGGATCTGGTGGCCCGCTGCGTGGACGCCATGGCGAGCGCCACGGACGTGCCCGTGACCGTGAAAACCCGCATCGGCATCGACGATCAGGACGACTACCCGTTCCTGCAGCGTTTCGTGCGGCATATGGACGAGGCCGGTTGCCGCAGCCTGACCATCCACGCCCGCAAGGCGATTCTCGACGGCCTGTCGCCGAAGGAAAACCGGGATATCCCGCCGCTGATTTATGAGCGCGCCTACGCGGTCAAACAGGCGTTTCCGCATATGGAGATTATTCTTAACGGCGGGCTGCGCGACGTGCCCGGCATGCTTGCCCACCTGGGCCAGGTGGACGGCTTGATGGTGGGCCGGGAAGCCTATATGAACCCCTGGTTTCTGGCCGAAGTGGACCGGGAAGTGTTCGGTGAAAGCACCCCGCCGCCGGACCGGCTGGCGGTGGCCGAGGCGTTTATCCCCTATCTGGAGCGGCGTTACGCCGACGGCGTGCACCCCAAGCATGTGCTGCGCCACGCGCTCAATCTGTTCCAGGCGATGCCCGGCGCCCGCGCCTATCGGCGGCACCTGAGCCAACACGCGCACAAAGACGACGCCACGCCGGAGGTCTATCAACAGGCTCTGGCCCTTTTGACCCGGCACACGGTTGGCTATGCTGGGGCCACCCTACAGGGAGGTCAGTCATGATCAGTAAACGCCAACAACTCGAACAATGGACCACCGTGGTCGCCGACACCGGCGATCTGGAACGCATCGCCGAGCTGCGGCCCCACGACGCCACCACCAACCCCTCGCTGCTGCTGGCCGCGGCACGGGACCAGCGCTACCGGCACCTGCTCGGCCAGGCCCGGGAACTGGCCAGGGAACTGGGCCACGAGGGCGATCTCGCCTGGTGCACCGATGCCTTCGCCTGCGTGGCCGGCCAGGCGGTGCTGGGCCATATCCCGGGCCTGGTGTCCACCGAGGTGGACGCGCGGCTGTCGTTCGACACCGCCGCCACCGTGGCCAAGGCACGCCGCCTGATGGCGCTGTATCGGGAGTTGGAGGTGCCGGCGGAGCGGATTCTGATCAAGGCCGCCGCCACCTGGGAGGGCATCCAGGCGGCGCGTATCCTTGAGGAAGAAGGCGTGCGCTGCAATCTGACCCTGGTGTTCAGCGCCGAGCAGGCGCTGGCCGCCGCCGAAGCCGGCGCCACCCTGATTTCACCCTTTGTCGGCCGTATTCAGGACTGGCACGTCAAACGCGGGCTGGAAATCACCGATATCAATCAGGACCCCGGTGTGCAGTCGGTGCGCGAGATATTCCATTTGCTCAAGGGGCGCGGTCTGGACACCATCGTGATGGGCGCCAGCTTCCGCAACGCGGCTCAGATCGAAGCGCTGGCCGGCTGCGACCGCCTCACCATCAGCCCGGCCTTGCTGGGAGAACTGGCCGAGGACCACGGCGCCCTGGCGCGCTGCCTGGGTCCGGCCACGGTGGCCCCGGCGGAGCCGGAAAGCACGGTGCCCGCCCAGGTACTGAACGAAGCCCGCTTCCGTTGGTCATTGAATGACAACCCCATGGCTTGCGATCTGCTCAGCGACGGTATTCGCCGTTTCGCCGCCGATCAGCGCGCCCTGGAATCATTACTGACCGCGGAGGACATCGCAGCGTGAAATGGCTTGCCCGTTTGTTTGAACCCGACTCACCCGCTCAGAACAGCGAAGAAAGCGACCACGACCTGCATCGGGCCGCCGCCGCGTTGCTGATGGAAGTGGCGCGCACCGACGGCGAAGTGGGCCAGCGCGAACAGCGTATGCTGGTCAAGGCGGTGCGTGAGCGCTGGCACCTGGAGGCGGAAGAAATGGACGAAATCGTCGCCGAGTTGGATCAAAGAGTGGAAAACGCCACCGACCTGTTCGAATTCACCATCCCGTTGCGGCAACGCTGGGACCCGGAAACCCGGGTACGGTTGATCTACGATATGTGGGCGATCGCCGCCGTGGACGGCGACGCGGACAGCCACGAAGAGCAGTTGATCCGCCGGGTGTCCGAATTGTTGTATGTGTCCCACGGCGACTTTATTCGCGCCAAGCTGGCCGCCCTGGGCGAGTAACGCCGGTCACCCCGCCCGGCACCGGGATTCTACCAGCCGTCGTCGCTTTCCAGTTCCGGGGCTTCATCGGGGAGCGGTGGCGCCACGTCCTTGCCTTCCTGCATCAAGCGGCGCTGCAAATAGGCGTTGCGAATAAAGGTATAGCGGTCGCCGACGATGTTGCGCTCCAGATCCAGAAAATCGGCGCGCAGGTCGACGCCGTACAGGGCAGCCAGCGAATAACGCACCAGATCGTCCTCGACATAGCTCACTGGCCACAGATAGCTGCTGGGATAGAGCGTGGTGGCATCGCGCACCGATGACGGTCCCAGAATCGGCAGCACCAGATAGGGCCCGCGGGCCACACCCCAGCGCCCCAGCGTCACGTCCAGCGAGGTATCGTTGTTGCTCAGGTCGATGTCGCTGGCGACATCGAACAGCCCGGCGACGCCAAGGGTGGTATTGACGGTGAAACGCCCCAGGCTGTTGCCCGCTTCGCCCCAACGCCATTGGAAAATATAGTTCAGGCCATCGCCGATATCACCGAGATTACTAAAGAAACGGGTCACGGTGTTGTCGAGCCAGCCGGGCGTCACCCAGCGGTAGCCCTTGGCGGCCGGCTTGATCGCGTAGCGGTCGACGAATTCATTGAAGCCGAAGATCTTGCGATTAAAGCCCTGCCAGGGATCCTGCTCGTCGAAGCGGCCGGCCCCCCCGGCCTGATCGAACGGCGTTGAGGCACTGCCCCAATCGTCACCGGACTGGATCGCGGCTTCGCTGGCCTGGCCGGTGGTGCCCGGTACTGGCTGGGCAAACCCCGAATGGGAAAAAGCAATTAATGGCGCCGAGACAAGCACCGCAATCCATATGCGCACAGTAGCTCCCTAAATCAGTGATGGCTCGCGCATTATAGCGGTGCATACCCTGCTCAGAGCAACCAACCCGATGTCAGGCCGGAGTGGACTGCAGGCGAGTGCCCAGAATAAGCTCCCGCTCGCGGAGCTGCTGCAGAAGATCCGCGCCGAAACCGAGCAGCGCGGCACGGTCCTGAAAGCGCATTTCGTCACCCAGGCGTTCCAGCAATTGCTCTCCGCTGCTCAGCGGTTGTTCCTCCATCAGGGCCAGCAATCGAGCGGTCACCGCGTTGATCTCCATGAACGCCACCCGATCCTCGGCATTACGGTGGACCAACAGCCACACCGGCTGCTCCGGCGGACTCTCGGGGCGATGATCCGGACCGATCCTGTGCACCGGCCAACGGTAGTTGAGCACGCAATGAAGCGGGTTCAAATAAGGCACGCCGCGCAACAAATCGCCGCCGGGCTGCACACCCTGCTCCGGTACCGTCTCCGTGGCCGTGTCCAGCACCAGCTCGATCCACTCGTAGTGCGCCAGCTCGGCGAGATAAGGCGGGTCGCCGTCCGCCGGCTGGTAGGCGTCGGCGAGAAAGCTGACGAATTCCTCCGGAATGTCCAGAAAGTACGGTGACGCACAGGCGTGCTGGTCGAAGAAACAGCGCACCAGGCGCCGCCAGCCGGTGTCGTCATAGATGCTGTGCAACACCGGAAAGCCCTTCTCCAAAAAGCCGTTGATATTGTTGAAGAACAACTGCCGGTATATCGTCAAACGCCGGTCCTCGATGCCGGACGGCGCCGGGTGGCGTTGCGGATTGCGCAGATGCGCGGCGAAGGAACGCTGCAGCCGCTGGAATTCCGGTTCGCTCATCAGGCCCTCCGGCCCACGGCCGCACGGCGCTGCTGCGCGTCGCCGATACGCCCCAGCTCGCGGTTGAGCTCCTCCACCGGCGGGAAATTAAAGTCCCGTTCCAACAGCGTGGGCAACACACCGAACCGGTCGTAGGCCACATCCAGTAAACGCCACACCGGGTCGATCACCTCACTGCCGTGGGTGTCCACCTTAAGGTCTTCGGCTTCGTCGAAGTGGCCGGCGATGTGTACGTAAAAAATACGTTCGCCGGGCAAACCGCGAATGAATTCAGCGGCGTCGTAGCCGTGGTTGATACCGTTCACGTAAGCATTGTTCACGTCCAGCAACAGGCCGCAATCCGCCTCTTCCAGCACCGCGTTGACGAATTCCAGTTCACCAAGCGGGCGGCTTTCGGTTACCTCGGGCGTGGCGTAATAGCTGACGTGTTCGATACCGATACGCTGGCCGAGAAAATCCTGCACCCGGCGGATGCGGTCGGCCACATAGTGCACCGCTTCCTCGGTGAACGGGATCGGCATCAAATCATAAAGATGACCGTGGTCGCTGCAGTAGCTGAGATGCTCGGTATAGCAGCGGATACGGTGCTCGCCGAGAAACTGTTTGATGTTCCCCAGCAATTCGAGATCAAGCGGTTCCGGTCCGCCCAGGGACAGGCTCAGACCGTGGCTGACAAAGGGGTAGCGTTCGGTGAAACCGCGAAACTCGCGGGCCAGCTTGCCGCCCATGGGGATCCAGTTTTCCGGCGCCACTTCGAGAAAATCCACCGGTATGTTTCCCGGCTGGGACAGCGGGCCCATAAGGGCCCGCCGCAACCCCAGACCGGTACCGGTCACGGGGAAAGTCGTCATGGATTGCGACTCCTGGGTTCAGGCGGCGCCGCCGCAGCTACCTTCACCTTTTTTATCGCCGCCGCAGCTCCCTTCGCCTTTCTTATCCTCGCCGCATTTTCCTTCACCACATTTTCCTTCACCGCACTTGCCTTCTCCGTCCTTGGCGTGGTTACCGGCCAGTTGATAGCCGCTTTGCAAGTCGGTGGCGCCGAACGGGTTCTCGGCCGCATGGGCCGGAATGGACATTGCGGAGGCCACGAAGGCGGCGCCCAGGGTGGCGGTCAGGGGGTTCATTTTGCTCAGTTTAGCCATGATCGTTCTCCAATATGAGTCGTATAATTCTGTGTGTGAAGCCGGCAGAAAGGATTCCTTTCCGAAGCTTCGACACTATATGGATGCACGAATCAAGTAAACGTTACGTGTAGGCCGCAAAAGGGGTGCAAATCAGCGCACCCTGTTGACGATCACGCTGCCGATTGAATAACCGGCGCCGAAGGAACAGATCACCCCTTTGGTGCCCGCCGGCAAATCGCTGTTGTGCTTGTGAAAAGCGATGATCGAACCGGCGGAACTGGTGTTGGCGTAATCATCCAGGATCACCGGCGCCTCGTCGCGGCTGGGGTCGCGGCCCAGCACCCGGCGGGCGATGAACTCATTCATGTTCAGGTTGGCCTGGTGCAGCCACATACGGCGCACGTCCGCCACCGGCACGGACAGGTCGGCCAGATGGCCGGTGATCTGCTCCGCCACCATCGGGCACACTTCCTTGAACACCTTGCGGCCTTCCTGGCGGAACAGCTTATCGCGGCTGCCCACACCGGAGGGGTCGGCGCGGTTAAGGAAGCCGAAGTTGTTGCGGATGTTGTTGGAGAAGCGGGTCTGCAGACGGGTCCCCAGCACTTCCCACTGATTCTCACTGGTGGCGTCCTCGGCCCGCTCCAGGATCACCGCGGTGCTCACGTCGCCAAAAATGAAGTGGCAGTCACGGTCTTCCCAGGCCAGGTGACCGGAACAGATTTCCGGATTGACCATCAGCACGCGGCGCGCGGAACCGTTGCGAATGGCGTCGACCCCGGTCTGGATCCCGAAGGTGGCGCTGGAGCAGGCCACATTCATGTCATAGCCCCAGCCGTGCTGCATGCCCAGGGCCTGCTGCACTTCCACCGCCATGGCCGGATAGGCGCGCTGCATGTTGGAGCAGGCCACCAGCACCGCGTCCAGGTCGTCCGGCTGTAGGCCGGCGTTGTCGAGCGCCTGACGCGCGGCGTGGACGGCGATTTCCGCCTGCACCGACAGCTCGTCATCGCCCCGCTCGGGGATGTTCGGTGCCAGCCGGTCGGGGTCGAGAATGCCTTCCTTGTCCAGCACATAGCGTTGTTTGATACCGGACGCCTTTTCAATGAACGCTGAATTGGAGCCGGTCAGCGGCTCCATGTCACCCGCTTCGATGGCGTCGGCATGGCGTTCGTTGTAACGGGCCACGTAGTCGTTGAAGGAGGCCACCAATTCTTCATTGGTGATCGATTGTTCGGGGGTCCAGAGTCCGGTACCGCTGATAACGACGGAATGGGTCACAAGCCTGTCCTCGCGCAAAAAGGGCACTCCGGGGAGCGCCGCGACAGTCGGGAACCTCGAGCGGGTTCCATAAATGGGTCAATTATCCGGATATGACCGGGCCGGCGCAAAGCCGGAATGATATTTCGGGGGCTAACAGGCCTCCCACTGGCGGTTAAGTCGCTTAGCGGACACCGGCATGCGGGTGCCGAGAGGCTGGGCGAACAAACTCACCCGGTATTCCTCCGTCATCCAGCGATACAGACGCAGCGCCTCGGGTTGCCGCCAGGGCGGCGTGTCCTTGGCGCGGCGATGATAACGTTCACGAAACGCTTCCAGCTCCGCCACCACGGCGCGGTCGCGGCCGGTCTGACCGCCCAGTTTCTCCAGACGCTGCTCCACCGCCGCCAGGTAGCGGGGGTACTCGTTCAGCCATTCCCGGGGCACGGCGAGCAGGAAATCGTCGCTGAACAGGTCCGCGAGCTGTTGCTTGAGATCGCGATGGGCGTGCGCCCAGGCAAGCGGAAAATTCTTTTCCAGGCGCTGCATAACGCGCCGGTACGCCGCGAACAGCTCGCCCCAGGTGCGCAGCGCCTGTTCCACGGCGGCCACGAAATCGCCGCGACCGCTGTCCAGACGGGCGCGGAACATTGCCTCGTTGCGCAGCGGCTCGTCATGGAGCGCAAAATGCGACACCGTGGCGCGCAACATCGCCTGGTCCAAAGCCCCCCGCGCCATTGGCGATTTTTCGGCTTTGAGTTTCTGGAAGCCGGGCTGCTGGCCGGCGAAGCGCTTGAGGCCGCGCACCTGTTCATTGAGTGCCAGCAGCATCAGGCGCGCGCAGCCGATGCCGTGCCACCAGTGCGCGTCATCCGCGTCGGCATGGTATTCCAGCGCCACTTCCTCGCCGCGATCCCGCAAGGCCGGATAGCGGCGAAATACCACCCCGCCCTGCTCGCTTTCCTGACATTCCGGCAGCGTACCGAACACCCAGGCGCGTCCGCTCACCACTTCTTCCCGGGACGGCGACGCCTCCTGATTGCCGGCCAGGGCCTGGAACCGTTGTTGCAGTTGCGTCAGGTCGCGGTCCTCGGCCAACACTTTACCCTGGCCGTCGGTGACCCGCACGTTCATGCGCAGATGGCCGGGCAACAGGTCCTCGCGCCATTCCTCCTGCTCCACGCGCACCCCGGTGATGCGTTGCAGTTCGCGGGTCATGGCGGGCAATAGCGGCTGATCCGCGCGCAATGATTCCTGCAACGCCGCCACGTAGTCGGGCACCGGCACGAAATGCCGCCGCCGAGCCTTGGGCAGGCCGCGAATCAGCGCTTCCAGCTTTTCGCGCAACAGGCCGGGCACCAGCCAGGCGAGCCGTTCCGCGTGTAACTGCTGAAGCGCCCCGGCGGGCACGATCACCGTGACGCCGTCGCGGTCGCCGGTGGGGTCGAAGCTGTACTCCAACGGCAACCGCATGCCGTCCCATTCCAGCTCATCGGGAAAGGCGCCGCCCTGCAGGTCCGGGCTGTGGGACAGCAGAAACGCATCATCCATGAACAGCGCCTGGCGCTCATGCTCGTCGGCCTGCTTTTTGTACCAGGTTTCCAGATGCGCCAGAGTATAAAGACCGGACGGCAAGCGCTGATCGTAGAACGCGAAACGGGTCTCTTCGTCCACCAGGATGTCGCGGCGACGCAGTTTGTGTTCCATCTCTTCCAGGCGCTGCAGCCGTTCCCGGTTGGCGGCCACGAACTCCGGTTCCCGGGTCAGTTCGCCGACCACCAAACCTTCGCGGATCATCAGCTCGCGGGCCAGTTCCGGCTCCAGGGGCCCGTAATGCATGCGGCGCCCGGAGGCGAGGATCAGGCCGAACAAGTTGATCTGTTCCTTGGCCAGCACGCAGCCGCGTTTTTTCGACCAATGCGGCTCGAAGTACTGCCGCTTGATCAAGTGCGCCGCTTCCGCCTCCACCCATTGCGGCTCGATACGTGCCACACAACGGGCGAACAGGCGACTGGTCTCCACCTGTTCGGCGGCCACCAGCCAGCGTAGCTTGGCTTTTTTGCCGGCGCTTTTGCTCAGCGTCGAACCCGGCCACAGCAGCGGCTTGCGGTTGCGGGTGGAAAGCCACTCGCCGTCCTCGTTGCGGGTCATCACGTTGCCCACCAACCCGGTCAGTAGCGCCCGGTGCAGGCTCTCGTAGTCCGCCGGCTCGTCATTGAGCGACCAGCCCTCCTCCCGGGCCAGCAACAACAACTGCCGGTGGGTGTCGCGCCATTCGCGCATTCGCGACGGCGCCAGGAACGTCTTTTTCAGCAGCTTTTCATAGGGCTTGCGGCCCAGGTCGCCATGCTGCTGCTCGGCCCACTGCCAGAGATTCCAGAAAAACAGAAAATCCGATGCCTTGTTCTCGAAAGGCTGATGGGCCTGGTCGGCCTGTTGCTGTTTGTCGCGGGGTCGCTCGCGCGGGTCCTGCACCGCCAGGGCGGCGACGATCACCAGCACTTCGCGCAACACTTTCTTTTCGGCGCCGGCCACCACCATTCGCGCCAACGTCGGGTCCAGAGGAAAGCGCGCCAGTTGCCGTCCGAGCGTAGTGACCCGGCGCTGCTTATCGAGCGCGCCGAGCTCCTCCAGCAGCCGGTAGCCGTCCCGTATCAAGCGGCCGTCCGGTGGCTCGATAAAGGGAAAGTCCTCTACCGAGCCCAACTTCAGGTCGGCCATGCGCAGGATCACCGCGCCCAGATTGGTGCGCTGGATTTCCGGGTCGGTGAACGCCGGCCGGTTATTGAAGTCGTCCTCGTCGTACAGCCGGAAGGCGACGCCAGGCATGATGCGCCCGCTGCGGCCCGCGCGCTGGTCGGCGCTGGCGCGCGCGATCGGCTCCACCGGCAGCCGCTGAACCTTGGAATGCACGCTGTAACGGCTGATACGGGCGGTGCCGGCGTCAATCACATAGCGGATACCGGGCACCGTCAGCGAGGTCTCCGCCACGTTGGTGCTTAGCACCACGCGCCGGCCACGGTGGCCGGAAAACACCCGCTGCTGTTCCGCCGCGCTGAGGCGGGCGTACAGCGGTAGCAATTCAGTGTCGCGAAAATCGCAGCGTTTCAGATGATGGTGCACATCGCGGATGTCACGCTCGCCGCTCAGAAAGACCAGCACGTCACGGGCCGGCGGCGGCCCGTCACGCCGTTCCTGCTGATCGATTTCGCGCAGCACTTCCTCCACCTGCAGGCCCAGCTCCCGCTCCTCCGCCGGCGGCCGGTAGTGGATGTCCACGGGGAAGGTGCGCCCGGACACTTCGAACACCGGCGCGCCGTTGAAATGGGCGGCGAAGCGTTCGTGGTCGATGGTCGCCGAGGTAATGATGATTTTCAGATCCGGGCGGCGCGGCAGCAGCTGTTTCAAATAGCCGAGCAGAAAATCAATGTTCAGGCTGCGCTCGTGGGCTTCGTCGATGATCAGGGTGTCGTACTGATGCAGGTAACGGTCTTGCTGGATTTCACTGAGCAGCATGCCGTCGGTCATCAGCTTAACCAACGTGTCGTCGCCGACCTGCTCACTGAAACGGACTTTATAACCCACCAGGCCGCCGACCCGGGAGTTCAGTTCCTCGGCGATGCGCGCTGTGACGGAACGGGCCGCCAGGCGTCGAGGCTGAGTGTGGCCGATATAGCCGTCCACGCCGCGCCCCAGGGACAGGCAGATCTTCGGTAACTGGGTGGTCTTGCCGGAACCGGTTTCACCGGCCACCACCACCACCTGATGCCGCTCAATGGCGGCGGCCAGTTGCGCGCGGTCATGGACCACCGGCAGGTCCGGCCAGCGCAGCGGCGCCGCCGCCAATTGCGCGCGCCGGTCGCGGGCGGCCACCGAGGCGTCGATGGCGGCGCTCACCCGGGGCAGCGCATTGGCGTTGAACTTACGCGCCAAGCCGTCGAGCCGCCTTTTCAGCCGCCGCCGGTCGGCGGCCCGAACACTCTCCAGCCGCCGATACAATTCATCCAGTTGCGGGTTCGTCATACCTTGCTTTCAGTGCCCAGCAACCACGCCCGACCCTTGGCGTTCAAACCGTCGGCGGGCAGGGTCAAGAAGGCGGTATCCGCTTCCGAGGCCGACAGCGTTACCGTGAAGCGCATCAGCTCGTCGCGCCGAAATGCATGCACGTCCACGCGCTCGCCTTCCTGGTAGCCGGCCAGCAGCGTGTCCAGATTGCCGGCGCTGGTTTTGAGACCGTCCACCGCCACCACCACATCACCGGCGGCGAGCCCGGCCGCCATCGCGGCGCCTTGTTCGTACGCCACCTGCAAGCGCGCCCCTTGGGCATCGGAAGCAAAGCGCGCGCCCAGATGCACCGGGGCAACGCTTTTCCCCGGTTTGCCGCCGTTGTCGCTGTGCCCGTCCGCCGGACGCCAGTTGACCGTCACGCCGCGTTCGGCGAGCAACGCCTCCAGCGGCAGATCCTCGGTACGGTATAGCGCCTGGTTAAAGAAATCGCTCAGATCGCAGCCGGCCACTTCCTCGGCCAGGGCCTGGATGCCCTGCTCTGGCACGCCGACGCCGGTCTGTCCGTAGCGTTGCCACAGCAAGCGCATCAGATCGTCCAGGCTGCGTTTGTCATCGGTGCGATCCCGCAGGGTCAAATCCAACGCCAGCGCCACCAGCGAGCCCTTGGCGTAGTAGCTGACAATGGCGTTGGGGGCGTTCTCGTCCTGCTTATAGAAGCGCGTCCAGGCGTCGAAGCTGGACTCGGTGACGGTCTGCTTGAAGCGGCCCCGGCCCCGGTACACCCGTGTCAGGGTCTGGCCCAGCAGTTCCAGATAACTCTCCGGTCGGATCAGCCCGGTGCGCGCCAAGGACAGATCGTCGTAATAGCTGGTGATGCCCTCGAAGGCCCACAACAGCTCGGTATGCACTTCCCGGCTCAGATCGAAGGGCGTGAACGCCTCCGGTTTAATCCGTTTGATGTTCCAGGTGTGGAAGTATTCGTGGCTGCACAAACCGAGATAGCTGCGATAGCCGTCGCGCACCTGGTCGGCGCCGTCGGTGCGCAACGGCAGATCGGTGCGCGGGCTCATCAGGCTGGTGGAATTGCGGTGCTCGAGACCGCCGTAGCCGTCGGTGACCAGGGTCATGAACAGGTAGCGCTCCATCGGCGCCGGCTCGCCGAACAGCTTGATATGATGCTCGCAGATCGGTTTCAGGTCGCGGCACAACCGCGCCATGTCGGCCCGGTGACGGCCGCTGAGCACCACGTCGTGGGGCACCCCGCAGGCTTCGAAGCGGGCATGGTCGAAATGGCCCATTTCCACCGGATGGTCGATCAGCGCGTCGTAGTTGTCGGCGCGGAAACGGCCGAAACCCAGTTCCGGGCCACTGACCCGGTCGAGCCCGGTGGCCAGTTTCCAGGTGGCGTAGGCGGCACCATCCGGGGCCTCGATAGTCACCTCGCAGGGCTGATCCTCGAAGCCCATGGCGGCCAGAAACAGGCAGCTTCCGTTGAAATAACCGTGGGTGGTATCCAGATGGGCGCCGCGTACCGACAGATCCCAGGCGTACACCTGATAGCGCACGGCGACCGGCCCGTTGGCCGGCGCCAGTTGCCAGGTCTGCTTATCCAGCTTGGCCACATCCAAGGCTTCGCCGTCCGCCGACGCTTCCAGCGATACGATATGACGGGCGAAATCACGGATCATGTAGCTGCCGGGAATCCAGGCGGGCAAGGTCAGCCCCTGGCCTTCCGGCGTCGGCCGGTCGATGGTGAGAGTGACCTGGAACAGATGCGCCTGCGGGCGCAACGGACGGACCTGATAATGAATCACACGCTCTCCTGTGGGCCTGAATACGCGGGCATTGATGATACACGGCCATCTTGACGCTCGCACACGCATGACGCATGTTCATGACCTGTTTGAGGGGGGACCACGTTAATGACTTCGGAATGTTTTGTTATCGGTGCCATGGACGGCCATACCATCGCCGTCCATGAATGGCGCGCCGCCGACCCGGTGGGGTCGCTGATTTGGCTGCACGGCATGGCCGAACACGGCGCCCGCTACCGGGCGCTGGGCGAGACCCTGGTGGAGCACGGCTGGAACCTCTACTGCCCCGATCACCGTGGACACGGCGCCAGCATGGACGCCGCCGACCCGCCCGGCCATTTCGCCGATCACCACGGCTGGGAGCTGGTAATGGACGACCTGGGCCGGGTGATCGACACCCTCCGCGAACGGGAGCCCGGCGCCCTGGTTCTCGGCGGACACAGCATGGGCTCGTTCATCGCGCTGGCTGGCGCCGAGGCGCATGGCGCCAACCTGGACGGGCTGGTGCTGTGCGGTAGCGACTACCATCCGCCGCTGTATTACCGCTTGATGTCGTCCCTGCTGAAATGGCAACGCCGCCGCCATGGCGCCCGTGGCCAAAGCCCGCTGGTGCACAAGCTCACGTTCGAGGCCTGGGCGCGCAGCGTGCCCGACGCCCGCACCGACTTCGATTGGCTGAGCGCCGACCCGGCCCAGGTGAAGGCCTACATCGACGACCCCAAATGCGGGTTTCAGTGCACCACCGCCACCTGGCTGGCGCTGGTTTCCGCGCTGGCCGGCGTGCAGTCTTCCAGCGGGCTGGGGCGCCTGCCCGCACGCCTGCCGATTCTGCTGCTGGGCGGTCGCCAGGACCCCATGAGCAGCGGCGGCAAGGGCATGGACAAGCTTCAGCAGGCGCTGAGCCGTCGCCGGCTGCCGCTGGAACGGATGGACTGTCCGAGCGGGCGCCATGAAATTCTCAACGACTTCTGTGCCCCCGAGGTCAGACAGACGTTGCTGGAATGGCTCAACCGACGGGTTTAAGGCGCCGGCGCTTTCACGGCTCGGCGGAGATGTTGTTCTCCTCGGTGAATTGCACATAGCCGAGGTAACGATTGCGGATCTCACGCACGTATTTCACCGGCTCACTGCCACGGACATAGCCAAAACGGGCCTGCCGGGCATAGCGGGGCTGTGACAGCAGCAACATCGCCTCTTCCACATGGCCGAACCAGAGATCCGGGTTCTTGCCGAGCCGCTGCGCCAGTCGGCGGGCGTCTTCCACATGGCCGTGCCCGGCGTTGTAGGCCGCCAGGCCGAAATAAATCTTCTGCGCCATCCCCAGGCGCTGCGGAAAGCGCTCCTCAAGCCACTCCAGATAGGCCGACCCGGCGGCCACGCTCTGCTCCGGATCATGCAGGTTGTCGAAGCCGAACTGGCGGGCGGTGCGCGGCATCACCTGCATCAGGCCCCGTGCGCCGGCGAACGACACGGCATCCGGGTTGAACCTGCTCTCCTGGTACATCTGAGACACCAGCAAACGCCAGTCGAAGTCGTATTTCAGCGCGTACTCCTTCGCCAGGTCGTCGTAGGGGGAAATAGCCTTGCCCGCTTCCACCCGGTATTCCTCATGGATGCGGATGGTTTTCGATTCCTTGAAATAGCGGTTGAAGGTGACGTTGTAGAAAAGCCCCCGATAATTTCGGTTGATATAGGCGTTCAGCTTGCTCACCAACTGGCTCTGGTCGTCGCGCACCACCCAGGCGATATCGCGGCTGCCCTCCAGGGTCCAGAGAGTACGCAGGTCTTCGCGGTAGGTGCTCTCCAGGGCCGCCACATGGCTGTCCGCCACGGTCAAATCAATTTCGCCGTCGACCACGCTCTGGATCAGCATCTCCGTGGTGGCGCCCTCGCGGGGCTCGATGCGCACGTCGATGCCCTGCTCACGCAGCGCTTCCAGGGTGCCCATGAAGGCGCTGTCCGGCGCCACCACCACGGTGCGCCCGGCCAACTCCTGGACCGATTCAAACGGCTCATCGTCGGCATCGCCGATGATTTGTTCGTGGACTTCGAGGTAACGGTTCGAGAAATGCCAGCCGCGCGCTTTGCGCGACTCGGTAACGGTCATGGCGCCGGCGATCACATCGCCGGCGCCGACCTGTAAGGCCTCGAACATCTGTGAGGCGCTCTCGCGCACCACCATGCGCACGCGCAAATCGTGCTGCTTGGCGAAGTGGCGGATCAAATCGTAATCGAACCCCATCAATTCACCGCGCCAAAGGAAATAACTGGCGGGATTGTTGGAGGTAATCACCCGCAACACACCGTTCTTCTTAATGGCCGCCCAGTCACGAAGCACTTCACTGCGTACCGAGGTTCGCACCCGGTGACTGACCAGGAACTGGTTCACCGCCGCGCGCAGATCGGTGCTATCGCCGCGCACCGCCCATGCGATATGACGGCGCGGATTGACCACCGGTCCTTTTCTGACCTCATCGAAGGAGCGCAGCAGTCCGTCCAGGGTGTTGCCGTCGATGATCGCCGACTGAAATGTACCCGAGGCCACGCCTTCCAGGAGTTCCACATCGGAGAGCCCGGCCTCCACCACTTCCACGCTAACCGGATCGTATTGGTCGGCGAGTTCCAACGCGGTTTCCTGATAGGCGGTCCCCCGAGGCACGGCTATGCGAATCTCGCCAAGGTCCTCGACGCTGTCCCCCGCGCGCCCTTCCGGCAGCACCAGGTACTCGCGGATCACCGCCACAGGCGTGCAGAAATCCATCTTTTCCTGGCGCGATTCGGTCACCGAATAATTGGTGACGATCAGGTCCCCGCGACCCGCTATGAGCATGTCATCCAGACTATCAACGCTGTCCGCGTACACCCAGCGCGGTGTCAGCCCCAGGGAGCGTGCCAGCCTTTCCGCCTGGTCCCGGAATTCCTGTAAAGGCACGCCATCGCGGACCAGCGCCTGCTCCTCGTCGAAACGGGGCGCCAGCAAGCGTAGCTGACCACGCTCACGGAGCGCTTCCAGGTCACCGGTTTCAATGTAGGTGCCGCCCCCGGAGTCACAGGCGTGGAGCAGCAAAAGCAATGGCAAAAGCAGTGACAGCCACTGGGCGTGACGCGACCAGCGAAAAAAGGATGTCATAGATTCGTTCCCTCCAGCGTCCCCAATCTAACCCAAAAGGCTGACAGACTGCGAACAGAATCACGTGAAGGCGAACGGAGGGAAATAGCGCCGGGCGGGGCCGAAAAAAAGGGGCGCTAATGCGCCCCCGGCAATTGCCTGATATCAGAGGAGACTCAGGGTGCTTCCACCGGATCGTTGCCGGCACAGACGCGGTGTACGTGCAAGGTATCGTTCGCGCTGATCAAACCCGCGTAATCGAGCTGGATTTCATCGAACGTCAGCGCGGTGGTATCCACTTCCGTGGAGAGGAAGCGCTGACCGTCCTCCAGACTCAGGCCCAGCAGTTCCAGACCCAGCAGGCCGCCGCCCACCGTGGCGCTGTCCACTTCCTGGCCGTCGTTGTAGAAACGCAGGGTCAGGAAGTCACCCAGCAGGCTCAGGTTGAGCAGTGCCGAAGCGGGATCGGAAATCACCATGCCGATACGGTTAATGCCAGTGAAATCGTTGGTCGCATCGACCGCGGTGGCGCGGATTTCGGCGCCGCCGTAGACCGCCGCCAGGCCGATATTCATGGTGGCGTAGCTCGCATCAACACCGTCCACCAGATTCTCCGGATTGGTCACACCACAGCCCAGGCACACACCCAGGGAGTTACCGCTGGCTTCATAGTCCGGGGTGGTCAGTTGCTGATAGGTGCTGTCGGCGTTACAGGTGAAGCCGTCGACATCGCACACGTCGCCGATGCCGTCGCCGTCGCTGTCCAGCTGATCCGCGTTGGCGGTGTCGGGGCAGTTGTCCAGGTCGTCGGGTACACCGTCGCCATCGGTGTCGGTGTCGTTATCCACCGGGCAGCCGTCGTTTTCCGGCGGGCCGGCCACAGTCGGGCACTCGTCGTTGCCGTCGTTGGTGCCGTCACCGTCGTCATCGTCATCACAGGCGTCGCCCACGTTATCGCCGTCCAGATCTTCCTGGTCCGGGTTGGGTACGAACACACAGTTGTCTTCCGGATCCAGCACGCCGTCACCGTCAGTATCGTCTTCACAAACGTCGCCGGTGCCGTCCATATCGGTATCGAGCTGGTCGTTGTTCGGTGCGAACGGGCAGTTGTCGTTGTCGTTGGGGACGCCGTCACCGTCGCGATCGTCGTCGCAGGCGTCGCCGATACCGTCATTGTCGGAGTCGGCCTGGCTGGGGTTTGCTACCAGCGGGCAGTTGTCCGAGCCGTCGTCATGGCCGTCACCATCGGTGTCGGTGTTGTCGTCACAGGCGTCGCCGATGCCGTCGTCATCGGTGTCGACCTGGGCGGGGTTGCTCACCCACGGGCAGTTATCCGGATCGTTGGGCGTACCGTCGCCGTCGATGTCGTCGTCACAGGCGTCGCCGATGCCGTCATTGTCCTGATCGCGCTGATCGTTGTTGGCGAAGGCGGGACAGTTGTCCTCGTCATCGGGCACACCGTCATTGTCCTGGTCGTCAGGATTGTTCGGGGTGGGATTGTTGGGCGTCGTGACAACGGAGTCATCACTGTCGTTGGCTTCGCAGCCGTAGATCCCCGCGCCGAGCACGGCGAGCAGGACCAGCATCATTAGACTTTTAATACGCAACATGGTCGTGTTCCTCACTTCTCGGTAACGCGGAATTCAACCCGGCGGTTCATGGCGCGGCCGGATTCGCTCTCATTGCTGGCGACGGGGTTCAGTTCGCCGTAGCCCCGGGCGGTAATACGGGACGGATCCACGCCACGGTTAATCAGGTATTGGCGAACCGACTCGGCGCGCTCGTGTGAGAGCTGCTCGTTGTATTCCGCGGCACCGACGCTGTCGGTGTGACCAGCCACTTCGATGCGGAAGTCGGTCTGTGCTTTCAGGGAATCGGCAATCCGGTCCAGGGATGACTCGGATGAAGGAGTCAGCTTGGCGGAGTCGAATTCAAAATTGATGTTGGTCAAGGTCACCGTCTGGTTGACGATCAGGCAACCGTTGGAATCCACCCGACCGCCTTCCAGCGTATCCGGGCACTGATCGCGGTTATCGGGGACGCCGTCCCCGTCGGAATCAATGACCGGCTGCGGCGGGGCGACCACTTCACGGGTCTTGATCACCGTTTTTTCTTTGGTCACTACCTTGGTGTAGCCGAGCGGGATTTCCACACCCAGAGACAGACGCACGTCACCGAAGGCACCGTCGCCGCGAGCCGGGCCGGAGCCGTCGAAGTCATCAAAGACGTAACGGACGTCACCACGAAGCTTCAGGCCGTTATCGAAGATCGGGCCTGTGACCGCGCCGAGGCCGGCGTTGACGGTCAGGTTGGTGTCCTGGTCTTCTTCGGGTAACACTTCCTGGTCGATAGCACCCACGGCCGCGATCACATAGGGCGTGAAGCCGGTGCGATCGCCAAAGGCGTAAGCGAGGCCGGTGGTCAGGTGATACTGATAAAAATCCTGAAAGTCGGCCTGGTTCGGATCCATCTTGTAGAAACCACCTTCGGTCTCCCACCAAATGCGGTCCGACAACTGGCGGCCGTAAAAGGCGCTGTAGCCGGAGCCGGAGTCATCGAACTGCCGGTCCTCGTCCACGTCCAGATAGGAGGCGAAGCCACCTACGTACTGGCGAGTGTTCAATGTCTCCTCGTAGCGGTCTTCCGCCAGGGCCGGCTGAAAAGCCAGCCCGGCGGCGAGCGCCAGAGTCGACAATTTCAAGGTTGTTCTCATGTTCTACCCCCCTCGGGTATCAACGGATTACAGTGCAATCATTGGAATATCCCGACGAGGTAAAAAAAACAGAATTCCGGTGACGTCCGGTTGGAATAGTGTTGTGAACTTATCCATGCTTTTGCACAAATTGTACAAGCCGTATCATTTTGTATCCGATATGTATCCGCGCCTTGGTTTGGCCTGATCAGCCTTGCGGCCGGCAAACCATATGAGTACGTTCGTGCAAAAATTAGAAAAGAGGCTTCTCCATGCAGTTATCCAAACCCCGGCGTAACGGTCGCCGGCGGCTGGCTGTCTTTCTTTTGGTGGCGCTCGCGGCGCTGGCCGCCGGTTTGTTGCACAGCGCCTGGCCCTTCCTCACCTATCCCAGGGAAACGCTCAGCTTCGACGTTCCCAACCCCTTGCCACCGGGCACCAACGGGCAACCCCTGGCCGGGGTGGCCGAGGTGGACATCACCCCTGCCATGGGCCTGCCTAAATTCGGTTATTCCGCGTGGGCGAAAAACGCCGACGGGTTTCGCACCCGCCTCAAGGCCCGTGCCTTTTATCTGCACGGCCCCGGACAGACCCCTCTGGCGCTGGTGCAGCTTGATCTGGGCGCCGGCTCGCTGCCCTTGCACTACGCGGTGGCGGAGCGCATCGCGGCCGCCACGGACGTGCCCGCCAGAGGGTTGAGCCTGCTAGTCACGCATACCCACTCGGGGCCCGGGCAATATCTGGGCAGTGATTTCTACAATACATTCGGTGCCAATTCGGCCGGCTTCGATCCGGCGTTATTCCAATTCCTCAGCGAGCGCATCAGTGAGGCGGTGATACGCGCCTACCGCAACCGCCGGCCGGCGCGCCTCGCCACCGGGCAGCGCGAAGTCTGGGGGCTGACCCGGAACCGCTCGGTGCAAGCCTGGGCGCGTAATCACAATCTGGACCCGGAGCAAATGGGCGAGGACGACGCGCTGCGCGCCGTCAACCCGCGCATGACGATGCTGCGCATCGACCTGCAGGCCGACGACGGCCGTTACTACCCCGCCGGCGCCCTGACGCTGTTTTCCATCCACGGCACCGCCATTCCCGCCTTCACCCGCCCCTACCACGCGGATGTCTGGCACTGGCTGTCGCGGGGCTTGAGCACGGACTTCGGCGATGACCTGCCCTGGCCGTTCGTGCACGGCGCGTTCCAGGCCACCCACGCCGACAACAATCCGGCCTGGCACCCGGATCATCGCGGCGATCTCGAGGCCAGGCGTATCGGTCAGGCACTCGGTGATCAGGCCGAGCAGTTGTTCGAGCGCCTGGAAAGCGACCTCGCCCCACGCCTGCGCACCAGCGCCGCCAGCCGACTTCTGAACGTCCTAGATCTACCCGAAGACCAGCGCCACGGCCTGTGCCAGCGCGCGGTGATGGGGGCCGCCACCATGGGCGCCGCCAACGGCGATGAAGTGTTTCCGATTTCCTACCTGCCGTTCCTGCAAGAAGGCTGGCCGCGCACCGTATTCACCGACGGCTGCCAAGCGCAGAAACAATGGGCGCTGTCCAAGTTGCAACTGCTGATGTCCGCCGACACCTTCCCGCACCGTGCCTTGCTTCAGGTGCTGCGCGTCAACGACCTGGTGCTGGTCCCCCTGCCCTGGGAAATCACCCTGGAAAGCGGCAACCGGATTCGTGGCGCCGTGCTCGACACCCTGCCCGCCGGCACCGACTGGCGGGTGGAAATCTCCAGCCTGGCCAACGGCTTCTTCGGCTACGCGGTGACCGAAGCCGAATACGGCGCCCAGTACTACGAGGGCGGCCATACCCTTTACGGCCCGCATACGCTGGACTTTCTTGCCGCGCAAAGTGCCCGCCTGAGCGACGATCTGATGCGCACCGGCGGCGTCGATGACTACCCCCGGGAAAGCCGCTTCGAGCTGCTCAGCCATCGCTACTGGCCGGACGGCGACCCGCACCGCACCTGGTCGCGGAGCTGGCAAAAGCCGGCGACCTTCCATCGCGGCGAGGAAAATGCCGGGCCCTACTGGTCCTGGCGTTTTCTCGGCGAACCACCCGGTGACCTGCGCCTGCACGAACCGCTGCTGAGGATTCTGCGCAGCGACAACCGGGCCACCGTGATCGACGACGAAAGCGGCGACATGCGCCTGCGGCTGATCGACGGGGACGTCGACGGGCAGGGCCTCTACGAGGTGCGCTGGTATCACCCGCCAGTCGCGCAAGAAGGCCGCTTCCAACTGGAGGTGCGGGCCGGCGCGAACGCTCCCGCGCTTATTTCGCCGGCGTTCCCCTGACCCACATCACAACTGATACACTGAACCCTTGTTCACCGGAACTAGTGTCGTGGAGAGCGGTTGTGGAGAGTGCCATGAGGGCCCTGTTACTGGCGGTTTTGTTTTTGAGCGGGTGCGCCAGCACCACGGAAGTCACCACGCGAACGGTCACCGACACCCCACCGCCACCGGCGCAAACGCTGCTGCTTGTGGCGCAAACTCCAGAGGGCGAGACCCGCGAGACCTGGGAACTTGTCTGTCGCCCGATCTTCGAGCGCGCCGGCCTGACGGTGTTGCTGAGCCACCAGGAAGTGCCGCTTTGGTATGAGCGAGGCCGCAAGGCGCTGGTCGACTGGGCCGCCGACCACCCGGTGGATCGCATCCTCATGGTCGACCTGACCCGCCTGCTGATATCGGGCCCGCACATGCGCGACCGCCGGGAACTGAACCCTATTAACCAGGACAACGAAGTGCGCCCCACCTGGCGGGTGGGCCTGGACGGCGAGCGCATCAAGGACGCCCCGCCGGCGGACGTGGAGCAGGCCTTTCCCGCCGACCTGCTCACCGGCGACGGCGCCAATATCTGGCACGGCGTGGCGCGCACCCACGAAGCCAACGACCAGGCCGCCATCGCCAAGAGCCAGTGCCTGGCACTGCGCGACACCCTACAACAGATGCGCCTGTTGCCCTGACCAGGCGGGTTGAGAGTCGGCGCCCACGCCCCCACTGTCTTCACAGTACGCTTTCCCGGCGGCTGTCATGGTCGCCCTTCAGTCACGGAGGTTGTATGAAAGCAGTGATCCCCGGCACATCCCTGGCGCTGCACCCGGACCGGTTCCCCGACCCGGTGGAAGACGTGCCCACCGACCAGGACGCCGGCCGCGCCGTGCTTGCCGGGGGCTGCTTCTGGTGCGTGGAGGCGGTCTACCAAGCTCTGGATGGCGTGGATTCGGTGGTATCCGGCTACGCCGGCGGCAGCGCGGAAAGCGCCAACTACGAAGCGGTGTGCGGCGGCCGGACCGGCCACGCCGAGGTGGTGGAAGTGCGCTACGATCCCCACCGGATAAGTTTCGGCGCCCTGCTGAAACTGTTCTTCGCGGTGGCCCACGACCCCACCCAGAAAGACCGCCAGGGCAACGACCGCGGCCCCCAGTATCGCTCAGCGATATTCCCGGTGGACCAAGCGCAGCAAAAAGTGGCGGCCGAGTACATCCAGCAATTGGAAAACGCCGGCGCCTTCACCGCGCCCATCGTTACCACCCTGGAGCCGGGCCACCCGTTCCACCCGGCGGAGGACTACCACCAGGACTTCGCCCGGCACAATCCCAATCAGCCGTACATTACCCATGTGGCGAAGCCGAAGCTGGAGAAGCTCCACGCCGCCTTCCCGGAATTGCTCAAGACCTGAGAGGTTGCCATGACTGTTTCCGCCAGCGGTTTCGATCTGACGCCGCTCACCGACGCCGAAAAGCAACAGCGCGCCGCCGGCCTCACCGCCGAGGAAAGACGCATCCTGCTAAACCAGGGTACCGAACCGCCGTTCTGCGGGGGGCTGTTGGACAACAAGGAAAGCGGCACCTATGTGTGCAAACTCTGCCACCTGCCGCTGTTCCACGCCGACAGCAAATTCGAGTCCGGCACCGGTTGGCCCAGCTTCTTCGAGCCGGTGGACGCGGAGCATGTGCAGGAGCTGAAAGACGACAGCCACGGCATGGTGCGCGTGGAAGTCCGCTGTGCGCGCTGCGACGGCCACCTCGGCCATGTGTTTCCCGACGGGCCGCCGCCCACCGGCCAACGCTACTGCCTCAACTCGGCGTCGCTGGTGTTCGAGCCACAGCCGCGCTAACCCGCCTTTTCCGATAGCGCCCGGGTCGACAGCCGCCCGACTCGGGAGCAACCCTCCGCTTGACCCTGGATAACAAGCCGCCACTCCCGCATTGCCAGCCGAGACACAGTGTCTACTATTGGGGAAACGCCTGCTCAGCCCGCAAGGAGTGCTCCATGAATGCCGTTTCCCCCCTGGCATCCCGCCGCCACGACAGCGCCAGTGACCGCTGGTCACGGATGCCGGTGATCCGCACCGGCGACGACTACATCACCAGCCTGAAAGGTCGCGGCACCCGTTTGTTCCTGTTCGGCGAACTGATCGACGAACCCGCCGACCACCCGATGATCCGGCCCAGCATCAACGCCCTGCGCGCCACCTATGACCTGGCCATCGACGACCCGGAGCTGGCCACCGCCCATTCGCCGCTGATCGACGCCACCGTGAACCGCTTTCTGCACATGCCCGAGTCGCCCCAGGACCTGGTGATGAAAAACCGCATGCAGCGGCGCCTGGGCCAGCTCACCGGCACCTGCTTCCAGCGCTGCACCGGCCTGGACACGCTCAGCGTGCTGCATTCGATCACCTGGGACATCGATGAGAAGCACGGCACCGGCTACCACCAGCGCTACCTGGATTTCCTCAAAGAAGCTCAGCGCCATAATGTGCTGATCGCCGCCGGCATGACCGACCCCAAGGGCGACCGCAGCAAGCGACCGTTCGAACAAAGCGACCAGGATATGTTCCTGCATGTGTCCGGACGCAACGACCACGGCATCTTCGTGCGCGGCGTCAAAGCGCACATGACCGGCGGCTGGAACCAGCACTGGATCTGCGTGATGCCGACCATGAACCTGAGCGAGCACGACAAGGATTACGCCGTGGTCGGCATGATCCCCGGCGACGCCGAAGGCATCACCTATATTTACGGCCGCCAGAGCAGCGATACCCGCTCCATGGAAGGCGGCAGCATCGACCAGGGCAACGCCGAATACGGCGGCCAGGAAGTGTGGGTGTACTTCGACGACGTGTTCATTCCCCACGAACACGTGCTGATGGACGGCGAATACGAATTCGCCCAGGACATGGTAGCGCGCTTCACCGCTTACCACCGCGCCAGCTATGTGTGCAAAACCGGCCTCGGCGACGTGATGACCGGCGCCGCCGCCACCATCGCCGACTATAACGGCGTCGACAAGGTCAGCCACATCAAGGACAAGCTGGTGGAAATGGTGCACCTGAACGAGACCATTTTCTCCTCCGGCATCGCCAGCTCCCACGAAGCCAAGCCCCTGGCCAGCGGCATCTATATGAACGACGCCATGCTGTCCAACGTGTGCAAGCACAACGTCACCCGCTTTCCCTATGAGATCGCCCGCCTCGCCCAGGACCTGGCCGGCGGCATCGTCGCCACCATGCCCAGCGAAAAAGACCTGGACAACGAAGAGGCCGGCGCCATCATCCGCCGCTTCCTGAAGGGCCGCGACGACATCCCCACCGAGGACCGCATGCGCATCCTGCGGCTGATCGAAAACATGACCCTGGGCCGCAACGCGGTGGGCTACCTGACCGAGTCCATGCACGGCGCCGGCAGCCCCCAGGCGCAGCGTATTCAGATTCTGCGCGGCATGGACGTGGAGTCGAAGAAATGGCACGCCCGCAAGCTGGCGGGCATCAAGCAGGCCTGAACCCTCGGCGGCCTTGCCAGCCGTCGGGTTCCTGCTAAACTAGCGCCCGCTCGCCCCCGTGGCGGGCCGTGCCGGAATAGCTCAGTCGGTAGAGCAACTGATTCGTAATCAGTAGGTCGGAGGTTCGATTCCTCTTTCCGGCACCACTTTTCCGCCCGCCGATACGCCCTCCTTTGTCATCGTCACCGGCCCCTCCGGCGGCCAACGGCGGCGTGAAGATCACGCCAATTTCCGGGCTCCCTCCCGGCTTCGGTAAAACCTTTATAAACCTCGGCCTTTTCAACGGCTTAACGCCCCGCCGCGCATTGACTCAAGCGCCCTCTTCGCCAACTGTATAAGTCCATTTTTCAACGTACACACCGCGCTGTGGAGAAGGCCCCGTTTATGACCTCGATGTCCGCCGGCAGCAGTACTCCAAAGCAGCACGGGCGCTTCCGGCTCGACGACCCCCGCGGCGACGCCGAGCAATTACTGGACGCGGCGCTGTCCGGCAACCGCCGGTCCCTGGCGCGTATCGCCGTACACCGTCTGACCCCGGTGAGTGACAAGCCGGGGCTGCGCGATGCGCTGCACACGGTATCGCGGGAAATGGGCTTCCAGGGGTGGGACCACTTCCAACGGCATGTCGCGGCCCTGGATACGGCGGCGGCACGAAGCAGCGAGGACCTCGACAACGACCTGGACACGGTGCACATCCGCTGTGGTTCGGATCTGCGCGATACGCTGCCCGCCAGCGGGTTGCGCGGGCATTTTCACACTTTCAGCGACCCGTTCTGCATCGGCCCGCTGCACAGCCTGGAGCGGGAGGCGTTCATGGAGGAGCGCACCCGCTTTCTGAGCGACGCCTTCGGCGGCGACGAAAACGACAATCATCAGCGGCAGCAACGGGAATACGACGGCCTGGACCAGGCCATGAACAGTGAGCGGGTGGTGCTGTGGTTCGAACACGACAGCTACGACCAGTTGATCCTCGCCTACATACTCAATCACCTGGCCCACCAACGCCGCCCCACGCGGCTGGAACTGGTGGCCACGGACAGCGTGCCCGGGGTGGACCGGTTTATCGGCCTGGGCCAACTGGCGCCGGAGGTCCTCGGCTGGCTGTGGCAACAGCGGCGCCCGGTGGACGACGCGCTGATTACCCTGGGCCGCCGCGCCTGGCGGGCGGTGACCGCCGATACCCCGCAGCGGCTGGACGACCTGTCACGCACCCTGACCCCGGCGCTGCCGATGCTGGGCCGCGCGTTGCGCCGGCACCTGCTCGAGTTGCCGGACGAAGCCACCGGCCTGGGCCTGAGCGAACAGTTGGCGGTGCAGCTGGTGGCCGAGCGCGGGCCGATTACCGTCGGCGAGGTGTTCCGGGATTTGATGAGAGAACGAGAGCCCCTGCCCTACCTGGGCGACGCCATGTTCTGGTGGATGCTGCAGCCGCTTCTCGGCGGCGAGCGGCCGCTGTTGACCAGCGACCACGGCGAGGACACCGCCTGGCAGGACCGCTCGTTGAACATAACCTCCCACGGTCATGCGGTGCTCAGCGGCCACCACAACTGGCTCGACACCCACCCGGCGCGGCGCTGGGTAGGCGGCATCGCCATCGACGGCGACCGCGACAGCTGGTGTCTGAACAAAGGCACCGGCCGGCCGCAACGGCGACCGGCCAACAACGTGGCCTGACGGCGAGGCCTAGAGCTCGCGGCAGATGTCGGCGGCGATGCGGAATGACCGCAGCCGCTTGTCGTGGTCGAAGATACCGCCGGTGATCATCAGTTCATCCACCCCGGTGAGGTCCCGGAAGGCACGCAGGCCGTCACGCACGGTGTCCGGCGCGCCGACCATGGCGTATTTCATTGCCTGGCGAACGCCCTCCGCTTCCAGCGGCGACCAGATGCCGTCCATGCTCTCCACCGGCGGCGGCAACGGCCCCGGCCGTCCACGCCGCAGATTAACGAACTGCTGCTGCATGGAGGTGGCCAGGTAAGCGCCCTCTTCGTCGCTGTCGGCGGCGAATACGCCCACCCCCGCCATGGCGTAGGGGCGCTCCAACTGCGCCGAGGGCTGGAAGTTCTCCCGATACACCTGCAGGGCATCCAGCAGCGCCTCCGGGGCGAAGTGCGACGCGAACGCGAACGGCAGGCCTTTCTGCGCCGCCAGGCGAGCGCTGAACAGGCTGGAGCCGAGCAACCAGATCGGCACCTTGCTGCCGGCGCCGGGCACCGCTCGCACGCGCTGGTCCGGCGTCGGATCGCCGAGGTACGCCTGCAGCTCTTCCACGTCGCGCGGGAATTCCATGGCGTTGCTGTTGAGATCGCGGCGCAGCGCCCGCGCGGTCTCCATATCGGTGCCCGGCGCCCGGCCCAGACCCAGGTCAATGCGCCCCGGATGCAGCGCCGCCAGGGTGCCGAACTGCTCGGCGATCACCAAGGGGGCGTGGTTGGGCAGCATCACGCCGCCGGAGCCGACCCGGATACGCTGGGTGCCAGCGGCAAGATGGCCGATCACCACACTGGTGGCGGCGCTCGCCACGCCGGGCATGTTGTGGTGCTCGGCCACCCAGTAACGGGTGTAGCCCCACTGTTCGGCGTGGCGTGCCAGATCGAGGGAATGGCCCAGTGCCTGGGCGGCGTCGCCGCCGCGCAGGATGGGGCTCAAATCAAGAATGGAATAAGCGGTCATCAGGCCTCCCGAGCCAAAACGCGTTCCTCTACGATTGGGTCTCCGAAGGCGTTTTTAAAGGTGCGGGGAACGCATTAACCGCCGTTGAGGCGACGGTAAATCTCGTCCTTGAGATGCATACGCTCGACTTTCATGGTCTCCATATCGCGATCCGCGATCGGGTTTTCGCGCATTTCCAATCCGCGAATCCGCTTATCCAGCCGGTCGTGCTCTTCCACCTTGGCACGGAAGTCGGGGTGCTCCCTGACCAGAGCATCGATGCGCTCGCGGTGCTGGGGAAATTCGTGATGGATACTATGGGGTTCACCGAGCATAGCTGACAATTCCTCCGCTATCGGGCCCGAGCCACCGGGACGGTGCTCGGGCAAACAATCCTCTTCAAGCTACTACCGCCGCCGGCTCCTTGTCATCCTCCGGGCGCCGGCTCAGCGCATACCCCGGGCTTCCTTGATCATGTCATAGGCTTTACTGATCTCGGCGGTCTTCTCGGTGGACACCCGAATCATCTCCTCCGGCACGCCGCGGGCCGCCAGCTTGTCCGGGTGGTGCTCGCTCATCAGCCGCCGGTAGGCCTTCTTGACCTCCTGATCGGAGGCCTCTTCGCCCACACCCAGCACCTGATAGGCCTCGCCCAGCGACGGCCGCGACGTGCCGGCGGCGCCGTCCGGGCCGCCGGCGCCGCCGAAGCGGGCCTGGGCCAGCACCATATTGAGAATCTGGCGGAACTGGCTTTCCGGCACGCCCAGCCCGGCGGCGACGCGGAACAGAATGCGTTCTTCCTCGGCGTGCAGGTCGCCGTCGGCCAACGCGGTTTGCAGCAGCAACTCCAGAAACACCACCACCAAGTGGCGACGGCGGCGGATACGTTCACGGAACTCTGTCACGGTCCGGTCGAGCGGAAAGTCATCCTCCTTACCCTGGCGGAAGGCTGCCTGGGCCCGGCGGCGCTGCTCGTCGTTGAGCTGCATGCGGGTCATGATTGCTTCGGCCTGGTCGATTTCCTGCTCGCTGACCCGGCCGTCCGCCTTGGACAGGTGGCCCATGATCGAGAACACCGCCGAAAACAGCGCGTCCTGGACTTCCTCCCGCTCGCCGGGCCGGTAGGGCCGGAACGGATTGAAGGACCGCACCCGCTCCACGCCCCGGTCCAGGAAATGGCCGATCAGTACGCCGATCGCCAGACCGATGGGGCCGCCCATCAGCATGCCCAACAGGCCGACAATAAGTTTGCCACCCCAACTTCGCATTAATCAGAACTCTCTATCGTCAGCTAGTGGTAGGGAAAGACCACGGAGTATCCGGGAGGTTCGCGGACAAACGCAAACCCGGGCCTGAAAAGGCCCGGGCAAGGATGGTGATAGAGCGGGTCAGTTTAGTTGGCGCGACTCCCGCGCTCCCTCAACCTACTTGGTGGCGCGACTCCCGCGCCACCAGGCCACCACCGCCAGGAGCACGGCGGCGGCTTGGGCGAGCGCGCCCTGCAGGGTCGGGAAGAAGCCGATCCAGTCCAGCGTCGGCAGGCCGATGTAGGTGGCGTTGATCAGGCCGGCTTCCTGCAGGGCGGCGATGCCCTTGCCGAGCAGGATCACCGACAGCACCAGCAACACCAGACTGGTGGCCTTGAAGAACAGGGCCAGCGGCAGGCGCATGCCCAACCGGAAGATCAACACGCACACCACGGCCAGCGCCGCCAGCGCCGCCAGCAGCCCGTACAGCAGGTACGGCTGAGTGGCCTCGGTGACCTGGGTCCACAGCGCCTGGTAGAACAGGATGGTTTCGAACATTTCCCGGTACACGGAAATGAACGCCACCAGGGTGAGGGTCCAGACGGTGCCGGCGCCGAGGGCGTTATCCACCTTACTTTTGATGTAACCCATCCACTTCTGGCTGTTGCTGTTGCTGTGCATCCAGAAGCCCACGTAAAACAGGATCACCGCCGCCACCAGGCCGGCCACCCCCTCGGTCAGCTCCCGCGAGGCGCCGCTGAAGCTGATCACCGTGGAGGCGGCGAACCAGGTCGCCACGCCGGCGATCAGCGCCGCCACCCAGCCGAAGTGAATGTGGCGGCTGGCGGAACGGGCGCCCGCCTTGCGGGTGAAGGTGAGCAATGCCGCGACGATCAGCAGCGCCTCCAGGCCCTCGCGGAACAAAATGAAGAAGCTCGCCGAGAAGGTCGCCGCCGCGCTCAGGCCGTCACCGCCCAGGGCGTCCTCGGCGTTGGCCAGGCTGGCGCGGGCCTCGGCCACCTTGGCGTCCACCGCCGCGGGCTCCTCGCCCTGCTCGATGGCCTGGCGCACCGCCATGAAACGGCGCTCGGTGGCGCGCATCAGCTCGCTGTCCACCGCCGCAAGCTGCTGCTCGATCATCTCGAAGCCGTCCAGATACGCCGACAAGGCAGCGGCGCGGGCCGCCGCCGGTTTGCCGTCGGCGTACAGTTGCGCGGCTTCGCCCAGCTTGGCGTCACTGATCTCGATAAAGCGGTTCTGGCTGAACAGCGTCTCCGGGTTACGGCGCAGGTAGCCCATGGCCTTGACCGCCGGAGGGCCGATTTCGTCGCGCACGTCCGCCGGTGCCTTGCCGATCACCGCGTCCAACGACATCTCATCTTTCAGGCCGGGGACGCGGTCCAGGGCCTGTTCGCCGGCGGCCGCCTCCTGATCGGAGACCGCCTTGCCGCCGACGTAGAACGCCAGCGCCCAGCGTTCCGCGTCGCTCAATTGGTCTTCGTAACCGGCCATGCCGGTGCCGTCCACACCACCGGTGATAGTGGTGTAGAGCCCCAGCATGGAGCGGCCCATATAGCGGGCCCGATCGTGGAAATCGGTGGGAGCCGGCTCCAGCGCCGCACCGGCGGGGCCGTCGCCGCGCCCCTCGGCGCCGTGGCACGCGGCGCAATGGGTCTGGTAGAGCTCAGCGGCCCGCTTCATGTCCGGAGCGGTCTTGGGAATCACCGGCAGGCCGTACACCGCCACCAGGGTGCCGCGGATTTTCTGTGCCAGTTCCTTGATTCGCGCTTCCGGCGCTTTGTCATCGACGGCGGCCTCAAGACGCCGCGCCTGGTCGGCCAGACGTTGCTTGCCGTCGACCTCCTCCAGTGTGGCGATGCCTTCGCTCAGCAAACGGGTGAACTCGTCCATCTCCGCGTATTCGGCGTCACTGACGATTTCTCCGTCCTGCACCGCGTTAACGTAGTCCGCGCCGACGTATTCCACCAGTTGCACCAGGGCGGTCTGGTCCGCGGCCCGGGCGGTGGCGGTCAGCACGAAAAAGGAAAGCAACAAAAAAACGCCCAAGGGGCGCCGCTTGAAGAGGGTCATGGATACCGGTTCCAGTGCCTAAAAGTGAATAATTCTTATTTATGTTCCCTTTCCGAGCGCGCTCTGTCAAAGGGTTTTACCCCACGGTGAGGGCCAGTACCTTGCTGATGTGCGCCTGCGGACGCCCCGACTCCTTTTGCCACTGGTTGAAAGCGGCCTGGGCGGCGCGCTGATCGCGCTGGCTCGCCAGTGCCTTGTCGATGATGCGATGGGACTTAAGCACGCTGATCACATCGTCGGTGGGGTACCAGGTATCGCGCCCGACCATGCGCAAGAAGGCGGCGCCAGAGTTGCCGCCCAGTTGTTTGCCGCGCTTTTTAAGCAGCATCCACAGGCCGACGGTATCTTCCGCCGGCCAGCCCGCCAGCCACTGGCCCACGCTGCCGTATTCGCGGCGCAGATCGATGACCAGCTGGGCGTTGTGGCGGATCGCCTTGATCTTGCCCCAATGGCGGATCAGGCGGGTGTCCTGCATACGCTCTTCGAGCATGCTGTCGGGCATCAACACCAGCTTGTCCGGGTCGAAGCCGAAGAACACCTCCTCGAACGCCGGCCATTTGGCGTCCACCAGGGAGTGCTTGAGCCCGGCCCGGAACACCCGCCGGGTGAGCGCGGAGAGATAAAAGGCGTCGTCCGGGCGGCGCAACTGGGCGGCATTCTTCACCGCCGGCAACTGCGCCTCCACCGGCTTGAGGCCGCCCTTGCGGTTCACCGCCAGGGCCATCAGGTCTTTGAACTCGATCATCAAATGCTCCCGGCTGCTTCGTATACAGTGTTTTCCCGCCATTGTAGAATCCGGTCTTTAGCCTAACGCCGGATGCAATATTCATGAGCGGTCATCAAACCACGATCAACAAATCCGACAAACTCAAAGGCGTGTGCTACGACATCCGCGGCCCGGTGCTGCGTGAAGCGCACCGACTGGAGGACGAAGGCCACCGGGTGATCAAGCTCAACATCGGCAACCCGGCGCCGTTCGGCTTCGAAGCACCGGAAGAGCTGCTGCAGGATGTGATCCACAATCTGCCGGACTCCACCGGCTATTGCCATTCCAAGGGGCTGTTCCCGGCCCGCAAGGCGGTGATGCAGTATACCCAGACCAAAGGTATCGAGAACGTCACCGTCGACGACATTATCATCGGCAACGGAGTCTCCGAACTGATCGTGATGGCAATGCAGGCGTTGCTCAACTACGGCGACGAAGTGTTGCTGCCGGCGCCGGATTATCCGTTGTGGACCGCCGCCGTGCGCCTGTCCGGCGGCAACCCGGTGCACTACCTGTGCGATGAAAAGCAGGACTGGCAGCCAGCCCTGGACGATCTGCGCGCCAAGATCACCGACCGCACCCGCGCGATGGTGATCATCAACCCCAACAACCCCACCGGCGCCAACTATGACAAGGCGCTGCTGCAGGAAATGCTCGAGATCGCCCGGGAGCACGACCTGATCGTGCTTGCCGACGAGATCTACGACAAGATCCTTTATGATGGCGAAGTGCACCACTCGATCGCATCGATGGCGGATGACCTGCTGTTCATCACCTTCAACGGGCTCTCCAAGAACTACCGGGCCGCCGGCTTCCGCGCCGGCTGGATGGTGATTTCCGGGGCCAAGTACCGCGCCGAGAATTACATCGAAGGCCTGGACATGCTGGCCAGCATGCGGCTGTGCGCCAACGTGCCCAGTCAGCATGCCATTCAGACCGCGCTCGGCGGCTACCAGAGCATCAGCGATCTGGTATTGCCCACCGGCCGCCTGGGCCGCCAGCGCGACAAAGCCTGGGACATGCTCAGTTCCATTCCCGGGGTCAGTTGCGTCAAACCCAAGTCCGCGCTCTACCTGTTCCCGCGCCTGGACCCCAAGGTGTTTCCGTTCCAGGACGACGAAGCCTTCGCGCTGGACCTGCTGCGCCAGGAAAAAGTGCTGATCGTCCAGGGCACCGCGTTCAACTGGCCCGACCCGGACCATTTCCGGGTGGTGTTCCTGCCGCGCATGGACGATCTGGAGGATTCCATCGGCCGCATCGCCAACTATCTGGACCGGATCAGAAAGAAGTAATCCCATGCATCTGCACATCGACGACTTCAGCCAGGACGTGGCGCGCATACTGTTGCAGCTGTATATGAACTTTCCGCGCCCCCAGGCCGTCTATGTGGAGGATATCAGCGGCCCCGACCAACTGGACGAGGCGGGGCTGCACGGCAAGAGGCACATGGCCTGCCTGGGGGCAATGCTGTGGCTGGCTGAAGAAGGCTATTTGCGCTATCAAAGCACCCTCTACCAAGAGGGCATCGACCAGGCGGTGCTGAGCAATCGTACGTTCACTCTGCTCACCGCCACCAGCGAACCGTTGGAAGCAGCGGGCGACCCGGATCTGCCCGACAGCGTGCAGCGTGAACGCGCCACCCTGGCGGAACAGATCCGCGCCGCGCTGGTGGCCCGGGACTCCACCCGGATCTTTGCGCTGGTACACCATTTTCTGGCGCGTCCGGCGGTCTGAGTGTCCACTTCATCCAGGGATCGTCTTATGGTATCCGCGCTCTCGCGGAGATTGGGGAACCGATGACAACTTTACGATACCGTCCCGATATCGAAGGCCTGCGGGCACTCGCCGTTTTGCTGGTGATCGTCTATCACTTCGAATTTCCGGGCATCAGCGGCGGCTTTATCGGCGTCGACGTCTTTTTCGTGATCTCCGGCTTCGTGATCACCGGGTTGTTGACGCGCAAGATCGAGCGAGGCGAATTCCGCTTCGGTGACTTCTACGCGCGCCGCATCCGACGTCTGGTGCCGGCGTTTCTGCTGGTCTCCACCGTCACCTTCCTGGTCATTTCACCGTTTTATATCGGTGACGATTATTACATTTTCGCGAAGAGCTGGCTGGCATCGCTTATCGGGCTGAGCAACCTCTATTACTTCACCGAGCTGAGCCAGTATTTCGCCCCGGAAACACGCAGCCTGTCGCTATTGCACACCTGGTCGCTGGCGGTGGAAGAGCAGTTTTATCTGCTTTGGCCGGCGGCGGCGTTGTGGGCCTGGCGAAGCGGGCGCCTGACCCGTTCCCCCGGCGTATTCCTGGTGCTGTTGGTAGCGGCCCTGCTGCTGTCCGTCTACTTGGCCCACGTCCACCCCAAGGCGGCTTTCTATTTGCCGCCGGCGCGGCTGTTCGAATTCATGCTTGGGGCCGGTGTGGCCCTGTACGGCCGCCGTCTGCCGGCGCTCGGGCCGCGCTCCGCCGAGTTGCTGGCACTGGTGGGCCTGGCGATGATTCTGGCCACCGCCGCTCTACTCACCAGCCGCGACCCGTTCCCGGGGCTCAATGCCCTGTGGCCGACACTGGGGACGGCCATGGTGATCCAAGCCGGGGTCATGCAACCGAACACCTTCACCGCCCGTCTGCTCGCGCTGCGTGGCATGGTGTTTCTGGGCGGTCTTTCCTACTCGCTGTATCTGTGGCACTGGCCGCCCGTGGCGCTATTGCACTATCAGCTCATTGAGCTGACCTGGCCGATCCGCCTGGGCTTGCTCGCCGCCGTCTTGCTCGTCTCCTGGCTCGGCTATGTGCTAGTGGAAAACCGCTTGCGCCACCGGCCCTGGAGCTTCAAAAGATCGTTTACGATTCTGGTGTTCATACCGTTGCTAATGATCTGGGCGATTCAATCCACCATCCGCATCGCCGATGATCTCAGTTTCCGCATCCCCGAGGAACGCCGCGATCTGTATAGGATTATCGTGCAAAACGACAGCGCCGATGTGCACGAGCCCTGCTTCAAAGGCCCACCCAGAGAGTTCGTTCGCGGCCCGGCCTGCCTGTTCGGCGCACCGGTTACCGGAGAGCGACCGGACAGCGTGCTGATCGGGGATTCCCACGCCATCGCCCTGATCGGTTTTATGGAAGAGCTTCTGAAAGGCACCGACCTGTCGCTGTTGCTGGTGACCCAGGCGTCCACCCCCTTCCTGCCCGGCAAACTGGCCAGTCAGGTGTTCCCCGAGGACGGCGAGAAGGCGGTACGCAATCGAGCGCTCACCGACTACCTCAGCCAGGAACCGATGACCGTGTTCATTTCTGCCTGGTGGAGTGCCTATCTGCGTGATCCGGCATTTCAAGGCCATTTCAAAGACACCATTAAGTGGCTGATCGACCAGGGCCATCAGGTGGTCGTGTTGGAAGGCATACCCGGGTTGCCGTCGGCGGCTCACGCACAATGCCTGCTCAAGGGACTGAAAGACTGCTCGATTGATGCCCGGGACGCCGCCAAGGAGCGGCGCAATTTCGAGCGGTTTCAGCGCGCTGTCGAGCAGCGTTACCCGAGCGTGAAGTGGATCGACCCCAGTCGGGTGTTGTGCGATCAGCGGCGCTGCCGGACAGTACTGAACGGCATTCCGCTGTACCGCGACGAAAGCCATCTCAATTACATCGGCGCCCAGGAAATCGGTCAGGCCTACCGGGCGCGGTTCGGTAATCCGCTCTCGCCGATCACGGCGGCGGACGTTGATAGCGGTACGCCAACGCCTTGAGTGCCGGCTCGGCGGCTTCGTCGAAGCCCGGCGCCCCCGGCAGCTGGCCTTCGAAGGTGGCGCCGGGCAGCCGCTGCGCCGCGTGTTGCCGCAGCCAGTCCGCCGCCAACCAGGGCGCGTTCAGACACAGCAGTAATTCCGCCTCTGGTGCCAACAGCTTGCTCAAGCGGCCCAGCACCTTGGGATAGTCCCGCTCCACCAGGAAGCTGCCCTTCTGGGCGCTGGGCGGGTCCACCACGATCAGATCGTAGCGGCCCAGAGCGTGCAGCTTCTTCCAGCTTCGGAACACATTGTGCGGCAGGTAGTGCACCTGGGCGTCGGCGAAGCCGTTGGCGGCCTGGTTCTCCTGCCCCAGCGTCAGCGCCGGCCGGGACAGATCGATATTGACTACCGAGCGGGCGCCGCCGGCCAGCGCCGCCACGGAGAACGCACAAGTAAAACTGAACAGGTTCAGCACCCGCTTGCCCGCCGCCCGTTCCCGCAACCAGGCACGCCCCGGCGCCATGTCGGCGAAGAAACCGAGATTCTGGCCGCGTTCGAAATCAAGCCGGTAGCGCAAGCCGGACTCGCGCGCCCAGGCGGTATCCGGCAAAGCACCCCGCCGCACCTCGGTGACCGCCGGCCGACGCCGCCGGTGCTGGAACACCAGGGTGTCGCAATCCAGCGCCGGCAGCGCGCCGGCAAGGCGTTGCTCCAGCCCCGTCAGGGTGGCGTCGTCGTAGTCGTCGAACAGGGTCGCCACCAGCACCGGCGGAAACCGGTCCAGGGTGAGGCCCTCCCAGCCGGGCAGCGTCTTGCCCCGGCCATGAAAAAGCCGGTGGCGACCGTCGTCGGGCGGAACCAGGAAGGGGGCGAGCAGGTCTATCAGTTCGGGGGAAGGCATGCGCATCAAGGACCGATGGAAACCGGCGAGTATCGCCGCCGTAACGCTTGAAGACAACCGCACCGCCCCCATTTAGCGAACCGTTCAATAACGTCCTTTTGGTTTTGGAGATCGACCTCAATGATGCGCATCGCGCTGTTCTTGCTTACCAACCTGGCGGTCATCGTGGTGGCCAGCATCACGCTCAGCCTGCTGGGGGTGAATTCCTATCTGGCGCAAAGCGGCACCGGCCTGGACCTGGGCAATCTGCTGATTTTCAGCGCCGTGTTCGGTTTCGCCGGCTCGTTCATCTCGCTGCTGATATCCAAGCCCATGGCCAAATGGTCTGCACGGGTACAGACCATCAAGCAGCCCTCCAACAGCGGTGAAAAATGGCTGCTGGACACGGTGCGCGAGCTGTCCGACAAAGCCGGCATCAAGATGCCGGAGGTGGGGGTCTTCCCGGCCCAGCAATCCAACGCCTTCGCCACCGGCTGGAACAAGAACAACGCCCTGGTGGCGGTCTCCCAGGGCATGCTGCAGCGCTTTCGGCCCGAGGAAGTGCGTGCCGTACTGGCCCATGAAATCGGCCATGTGGCCAACGGTGACATGGTCACCCTGAGCCTCATTCAGGGCGTGGTGAACACGTTCGTGATCTTCGCCGCCCGCGTGGTCGGCTCGGTGGTGGACAGCTTCCTGCGCCGTGATGGCGGTGGCGGGCTGGGTTTCGGCTACTATATCGTGGTGTTCATCGCCGAGATCCTCTTCGGCATCGCCGCCAGCACCATCGTGATGTGGTTCTCGCGGCGCCGCGAATACCACGCCGACGTGGCCGGCGCGCAACTGGCCGACCGCCGCGACATGGTCAGCGCCCTGCAGCGGCTGAAAGCCGAATACGAGGTGCCCAACCAAATGCCGGATTCGCTGGTCGCGTTCGGCATCAACAGCGGCGTGCGCCATGGCCTGGCTGCCCTGTTCCGCTCGCACCCGCCGCTGGACGACCGTATTCAGGCGCTCACCGAAAAGCGCTACGGATAGGTCTCGCCGGTCTCTGGCTCCCTCCAGAAGGCCCGCGCCGGGATCGGGTGGGCCCGTCCAGGACACGCCACGAGTACATCCCTGTAGGCTCGCGTTTGGCCGTCCCTGGCCAAACACGGTCCTGGACGGGC
>DASUNW010000126.1:0-13263 GCA_036276955.1 Alcanivorax sp.
TACGACGAGGGCGAGCGGGGCAATTCCTTCGGCGTGCGTGTGGAGATGTGGCGCGTCGGCGTGCAGCTGTTCTCCGAAAAGCCTCTGTTGGGCTGGGGCGAAGGGCGGCTGCAAGAGCGGCGCGATGAATGGGTGGCCGCCTGGGATCTGCACCCGGCGGTGAGTAGGTACGACCAGCTTCACAGCGATCTGATCGATACCGCTGCCCGCCGGGGCCTGGTGGGCCTGGGGTCTTTGCTGATGCTGTACGGCGTGCCGCTGGTGTTGTTCGCCCGCGCCCTGCGTGGCCGCCCCGACACCACCACCCGTGCCCTGGCGGTTGCCGGCCTGGTGGTGGTGGTCGCCTTTATCGGCTTCGGCCTCACCCAATCCATGCTCCGCGACGCCCGCGGCCTGGCCGGCTACCTGGGCCTGGTCACCGCCTGCTGGTGCCTGCTCCGAACCCGCTCCCCGAACTGATCCCTTCCTACGCGTCTCTAATGCGTCGCCCCATGGTCTATGCTGTGGGCAAAATCCTACGTTTCTAATATGTTCGATCTGACGTGGGTCGTCTCCACTGACCGACAGACGCCGGATTAGCTAATTGGCAGGCTGCCTCCTTACGGTTATGGAGGCATCATGACATTTTTCCTGTTCGGACAAGGAATATTGCGCGGCGTACCAAATTTGGTACAATGCCATGCGTAAACTGGTCGCTCGGAAGCTCAGCGTTCACTTTTACGCCCTAGAGGGCGGCTCTGAGCCTGTCAGGGAGTGGTTACTTGAGCTGCCAAAGTTGGATCGAAGGATTATCGGTAGGGACATTAAAGCCGTCCAATACGGTTGGCCTCTTGGCATGCCCTTGGTTCGTAAGATTTCCGGTGGCCTTTGGGAGGTCCGATCCTCTATTAATGACGGTATCGCACGGGTGTTCTTCACGGTGGTCGGCACCAGGATTGTTTTGCTGCATGCCATTATCAAGAAGGGCCAGAGAACGCCAAAGGATGATCTTGCGTTGGCGCAGCGCCGGCTAAAGAAGGTGAAACGCTATGAATAAGCATATCGGATCGAACTTTGATGACTTCCTGGAAGAAGATGACATCCTGGAAGACTGCTCCGCAGCCGCTATAAAGCGCGTCATAACCTGGCAAATTAAAGAACGGATGAGTCAGGCGAAGATGACTCGGAGCGATTTGGCGAAGCGGATGAACACAAGTCGGGCGGCTGTGGCGAGATTGCTGGACGAACGCGATGAAGGGATGACTATAGATACGCTATCGCGGGCGGCACGAGCGCTCGGTAGTCGCGTCGAAGTTCAGTTCGTTACCGACAATCCCTTATTTGGGCTCAAGCAGGAGCAGCGCGGATCCGTGGAAGGCGAAGTGCGCCAGCTCCGGCGGTCCCGGCAGTCTGGGTCACCGCCGCGCTCTGGCGGTGATACCGGAAATGCATGACCTTCAAGAGGCTAGAGAGCCCGCCCCCACAAAAGCCGGCTCCCGCACAGGGGTTACGAGGCGGTACCCAGCATCCGACGAATCAGGATACTGACCTGTTCGAGCGCTTGCTCGGGCGTCATTGAGCCGTTGGGGTTGTACCAGTAGGCCATGCGGTCGCACTGGCTGAGCACGGCGAGGGTGACCACTTTGGGGCTGACCGGGGCGTCGTCGTCGACGTAGTCGCGCACCAGGTCCTCGACGGTGTGGCGGTAGCCGGCCATTCGGCCGCTGAAGTGCCGGGCGCTGTCTTCGGGCAGGAACATGCGCGCGAATTGCGGGTCGATCAGGCGGTCGTTGGCGCGGGCGATCAACCGGTGGCGCATTTTGTAGCCGGCGTGCCGGCGCACGATTTCGAACAGCCGGTCTTCGCGGGGCACGTCGTCGATGCCTTCCAGGATGTAGCTGAAGAAGTCGGTCATGCCCAGCTCAATGGCTTCGACCAGCAGTTGCTCTTTGGAGGCGTAGTAGTTGTAGAGGGTGGGGGCCTTGAGGCCCACCCAGCCGGCCAGGGTGCGCATGTTGAGGTTTTCATAGCCGCGTTCGGCGAACAGGGCGATGGCGGCCACCAGGATGCGGCTTTGCATGGTGCCGCCGCCGGTACGTTCGCTGACTTCCCGCAGGTCTTTCTCGATGTTCTCGCCGAGGTAGCGCGGTGTGGCCTGGTCGGCCGGCAGACGCGCGCCGTTGCGGGTGCGCCGTGTTTTCGGTTCGGTCATAGGTCCTGTACTTCCCGCCACATGATCTTGCCGCTGCCGTTCTTGGGCAGGGCGTCCACGAAGTCGACGATTTTCGGCACTTTATACGCGGCCATATTTTCGCGGCACCATTCTATCAGGGTCTCGGCGTCCAGGCCCGATTCAGAGGCGCGGCGCACGACCACCGCGCGCACGGTCTCGCCCCGGTAGGCGTCCTGGCTGCCGACCACGCAGGCTTCCTGGATAGCCGGGTGGCGGAACAGCAGGTTTTCCACTTCCGCGGGCCACACCTTGAAGCCGGAAGCGTTGATCATGCGTTTGATGCGGTCGGTGATATGGAAGTAGCCGTCGCCGTCGCGCCGCCCCAGATCCCCGGTGAGGAAGTACTTACGGCCGCCGATGTAGACGAAGCTTTTGGCGGTGGCTTCGTCGTTGTTCCAGTAGCCCTGGAACACCTGCGGGCCGTGGATGGCGATTTCGCCGGGCTGGTTGTCGGCGCATTCTTCGCGGGTGTCCGGGTCCAGCACTTTCACGTCGGTGCTCATGAACGGAATGCCCAGGCACTGCAGTTTGGGCCGGTGGCAGGGGTTCATGTGGGTGGGGCCGGAGGTTTCGGTGAGGCCGTAGCCTTCCACGAAGTTCAGCCCGTAGGTGTCTTTCAGGCGTTCCGCCACGGCTTCCGGCATGGCCGCGCCGCCGCCGCCGATGAACGCCAGCCGCGACAGGTCATAACGCTCCAGGTCCGGTGAGGCGAGCAGGTCCACCACCATGGTGGGGATGCACAGCCAGTGGCTGACACCTTCTTTTTCGATCAGGTGGCTGGCCAGGTCGCGCTGCCAGCGCGGCAGGATCACCAGGGTGCCGCCGCCGAAAATAGTGCCGTGCATCACGCACACCAGGCCGGTGATGTGGAACAGCGGCAACACCGCCAGCATCACGCTTTCCGGGTCGCCGTTGATCCAGTGCCAGCTGGCCACGGCGTTGTGCATGATCGAGCCGTGGTGGTGGACGCAGCCCTTGGGCGCGCCGGTGGTGCCGCTGGTATAGGGCAGCAGGCAGGGCGTGTCCGGGTCGCCGATCAGCACCGGCGGCGGCAGGGTGGTGGCCAGCGCCTCCAGCCAGGGGGTCACCGGGGTGCGCCCGTCCACCGGCAGGTCGCAGGTGTTCAGCCAGCCCTGCCATTCGTCCGGCACCGGCAGGTCCTGGCTGGCGCTCGGGTCGAAGGCGTCGGCGTAGCGGGTCACCAGCAGCCGTTGCAGTTGCTCGTCGCGGGGCAGTTCGTTGTTGGCGCCGGTGAGCTCGCGGGCCAGCTCCGCGGAACAGATCGCCGCCTTGGCGCCGGCGTTGCGGATGTAGTGGCCCAGCTCGGAGGCTTTGTTCATCGGGTTGATCGGCACCACCACCGCGTTGGCGCGCATGATCGCGTAGTGGGCGATCACCAGCTGCGGGCAGTTCTGCATCATCACCAGCACCCGGTCGCCGGGGCGCACGCCGGCGCCGCTGAGCCAGGCGGCCAGGGTTTCGCACTGGCGCAGCAGCTCGCGGTAGCTGAGCGCGCGGTTGAAGAAGCGGATCGCGGTTTTTTCCGGATAGCGCCGCGCGCTGGTGACCAGGTTGTCCCACAGGGTGGTGCGCGGCGGCCGCAGGCTTTTCGACAGCCGCGGCGGCCAGTGATCGTGAAACGCGTCGGGGGTATGGGTGGTCATGATTGAGGCTCCGGTGCCGGGGTGGGGGTGCGGACACGGCGGCGCAGGGCGTCGAGCTCGCCCATGATGCCGCGCCGGAAAGCGAGTACGCAGATCACGAACACAATGCCCATGATCATCATCACCGACTCGCCCAGGGTGGCGAACCAGCCGATGCCGGTGACGCTGGCGAGCAGCGCGCCCAGCTCGCCGATCTTGTTCTCCAGGGTGACCAGCACCACGGCGCCGACCACCGGGCCGGACAGGGTGCCCAGGCCGCCCACCAGGGTCATCAGCAGGGCGTGGCCGGAGGTCATCCAGTGCACGTCGGAGAGCGTCACGAAGCCCAGGCCGATGGCCTTGAGCGCGCCGGCCAGGCCGGTGAGCGCGGCGGACAGGGTGAACACCAGCAGCTTGTAGCGGTCCGGGTGATAGCCCAGCGACACCGCGCGCGGCTCGTTGTCCTTGATCGCGGTGAGCGCCTGGCCGAACGGCGAGCGCACCACCCGGGCGATGAACAGGAACGCCGCCACGCCGATGGTCAGGGTGGTGTAGTACATGACGCGGTCGTTGTGCAGGTTAATGAAGCCGAACAGCATGCCCCGGTCGATGCCCTGCAGGCCGTCCTCGCCGCCGGTCTGCGGAATCTGCACGCACAGGAAATAGACCAGCTGCGCCAGCGCCAGGGTGATCATGGTGAAGTAGATGCCGGAGCGGCGGATCGACACATAGCCCATCACCAGCCCCATCAATGCGCCCACCGACAGGCCGGCGAGCAGCGCCAGTTCCGGCGCCAGAGACCAGGCCTTGATGCCGTAGCCGGCCACATAGCCGCCGACGCCGAGAAAGGCGGCGTGGCCCAGCGACGCCAGGCCGGTGTAGCCGAGCAGCAGATGGAAGGCGCAGGCGAACAGCGCGTAGCAAAGAATCTTGGTGCCGAGCACCGGGTACAGCCCCATCCAGGGGGCGGCCACCAGGGCCAGCAGCAGGAAGCCGTAGCACAGCAGGCGCACGGAATCGTAACGGGGGCTTGTCATTCCACACCTCCAAACAGGCCGTTGGGCCGCACCAGCAACACCAGCACCATGACCAGGAACATCACCATGGAAGAGGCTTCCGGGTAGTACACCTTGGTGAGCGCTTCCACCAGCCCCAGCCCGATGCCGGTGACCACGGTGCCGGCGATGGAACCCATGCCGCCGATCACCACCACCGCGAACACGATCACGATCATGGTCTGGCCGGTGAGCGCGGAGACCTGCATGATCGGCGCGGCCAGCACCCCGGCGAACGCCGCCAGGGCGACGCCGAAGCCGAAGGTCAGGCTGACCAGCACCGGCACGTTGATGCCGAAGGCTTCCACCAGCCTGGCGTTCTCGGTGGCGGCGCGCAGGTAGGCGCCCAGGCGGGTGCGCTCGATGGTGTACCAGGTGGCGGCGCACACCAGCAGCGAGGCGACGATCACCCACAGCCGGTAGTTGGGAATCATCAGAAAGCCCAGGTCGGTGACGCCGGAGATCGGCGCCGGGCCGTAGGGTTTGCCGGAGACGCCGTAGGCGGAGCGCACCGCGCCCTCGATGATCAGCGTCAGACCCAGGGTCAGCAGCAGGCCGTACAGATAATCGAGCTTGTAGATGCGCTTGAGAAACAGCCGCTCCAGCACGATGCCGAACGCGCCCACCACCAGCGGCGCCAGAAACAGCATCACCCAGTAGTTGAGCTCGAAATAGTAGAGCCCCGCCCAACTGAGCAGCGCGCCCAGCATGAACATGGCGCCGTGGGTGAAATTGATCACGTGCAGCATTCCGAAGATGACCGCCAGCCCCAGGCTCAGGACCGCGTAAAAGCAGCCGTTCACCAGGCCGATCATCAGTTGCGCCAGGAGTGCCTGCACCGGCATACCGAATATATCCATAGCCTTACCTTGTTGTTTTCAGACGCTCAGCATGCGCGCCACTTTGTCGGCGTTGTCGTTCAGTTGGTCCGGGGTCAGGGTGTCGATAATGCGGCCGCTCTCCATGAACAGCAGCCGGTCGGACAAAGCCGCCGAAAAATGAAAATTCTGCTCCACCAGCAGGATGGTGTAGCCGCGCCGGCGCAGCTCCTGGATCGCCTGGCCGAGGGTGTCGACGATCACCGGCGCCAGCCCTTCGGAGACTTCATCCAGCAACAGCAGCCGCGCGCCGGTGCGCAGAATGCGCGCCAGCGCGAGCATCTGTTGTTCGCCGCCGGACAACGCCGTGCCCGGGCTGTGCTTGCGCTCTTCCAGGTTGGGGAACAGCCGGTAGATCTCATCCAGCGACAGCCCTGCTTCGGTGCCCTTGAACAGCGGCGGCAGCAGCAGGTTCTCCTCGCAGTTGAGGCTGGCGAAGATGCCCCTTTCTTCGGGGCAGTAGCCGACCCCGAGCCGGGCGATGCGGTGCGTGCTCAGGCCGATGGCCGGCTGACCGAACAGGCGAATCGAACCGCTGCGCCGGCCGGTGAGCCCGAGCAGGGCGCGCAGGGTGGTGGTGCGCCCGGCGCCGTTGCGGCCCAGCAGGGTGACCACCTCGCCGTGTTGGACGTCGAAGTCCACGCCCTGAAGCACATGGGATTCGCCGTACCAGGCGTGCAGGTCGCGCACCGCCAGGGCCGGTGTTTGCGTTGCGCTGTTCATGCCACGCTCTCCTTGCCGTGCCCGGGGGCGGTGCCCATGTAGGCCTCCATCACCCGGGGGTTGGTGGACACCGCCTGGTAGCTGCCGCTGGCGATCAGCCGGCCGCGCTGCAGCACCGACAGGGTGTCGGCGATCGACGCCACCACCTTCATGTTGTGTTCCACCATCAGCACCGTGCGGCCGACGGCGACCTGTTGGATCAGGGCGGTGACCCGGTCCACGTCCTCGTAGCCCATGCCCTGGGTGGGTTCGTCCAACAGCATCAGCACCGGGTCCATGGCCAGGGTGGTGGCCAGTTCCAGGGCCCGCTTGTGGCCGTAGGGCAGGCTGCCGGCGGCGTGCGAGGCGACGCCGGTGAGCCCCACGGACTCCAGCAGCTCCATGGCGCGGTCGTTAAGCCGGTTGAGCACGCGGTCGCTCTTCCAGAAGTGAAACGACATGCCCAGCTCGCGCTGCAGTGCCAGCCGCACGTTGTCGAGCACGCTCAGGCTGGCGAACACCGCGGAGATCTGAAACGAGCGCACCATGCCGCGCCGCGCCACCTCGCGGGGCGGCAGCGCGGACACCGAGCGCCCGTTGAAGTGGATCTCGCCGGCGCTGGGCTCGGTGAAGCGGGTGAGCAGGTTGAACAGCGTGGTCTTGCCGGCGCCGTTGGGGCCGATCAGGGCGTGGATGTGCCCCTTCTTCACGGACAGATCCACGTTGTCCACGGCGGTGAAGCCTTTGAAGCGTTTGCTCAACCGCCGGGTGCCCAGTACCTCTTCCGTCATGTCTGTCCCCTTTTTAGCTTTTCACTAACGGGCAGCGTGATTCGGAGAGCGGCTGGTAGGCTTTTTCCGCCGGCACGGTTTCGCGCAGCTTGTAGTAATCCCAGGGGCCTTCGGACTCTTCCGGGCTTTTCACTTCGAACAGGTAGACGTCGTGGACCATCTGGCCGTCCGGGCGGATATGGCCGTTCTTGGCGAACAGGTCGTTGATCTCCTGCTCGTGCAGGTAGGCCAGTACCGCGTCGGCGTCGTCGGTGCCCAGTGCCTGGGCGGCGCTCAGGTAGTTGGTGACCGCCGAATAGGTGGCGGCGTTGAGCATGTTGGGCATCTTGCCGGTTTTCTCTTTGAAGCGTCGGCTCCACTGGCGCGCCTCGTCGCTCTGATCCCAGTAGAAGCCTTCCACCAGCAGCATGCCCTGGGTGACTTCCAGGCCCAGCGCGTGCACGTCGGTCATGCTGGCGGCCAGGCCGACGATCTTCTGCGACTCGTTGATGCCGAACTCATTGGCCACGCGCACCGCGTTGTGCAGATCGCCGCCGGCGTTGGCGATGCCGATCACATCGGCGCCGGAGCTCTGCGCCTGCAGCATGAACGAGGCGAAGTCGGAGGCGCCCATGGGGTGGTGCAGGGAGCCGAGCACTTCGCCGCCGCTGCGCTCCACCGCCTTGGTGGCGTCGTACTCGATGGATTTGCCGAGCGCGTAGTCCACCGTCACGAAGTACCAGGATTTGTCGCCCTGCTCGGTGATGGTGCGGCCCAGGCTGTTGGCCAGGGAGTAGGTGTCCCAGGCGTAGAGGATGGTGTTGGGCGAGCACTGCTCGTTATTGATGGTGGTGGAGCCGGCGCCGGTGACCATCAGCACGCGGTCCTTGTCGCGGGTCACTTCGGAGACCGCCAGGGCCACCGCGGAGTTGATCACGTCGGTGATCATGTCCACGCCCTCGGTGTCGTACCACTCGCGGGCGCGGCTGGCGGCCACGTCGGTTTTGTTCTGGTGGTCGGCGGTGACCACTTCCACCTTGAAGCCGGGTTTCTGGTTGGCGACGAAGTCGTCCACCGCCATGCGCGCGGCGGTGACCGCGCCTTCGCCGCTCAGATCGGAGAAGATGCCGGACATGTCGGCGAGCACGCCGATTTTCACGGTGTCGCCGGAGATGCCTTTGCCGCTGCTTTGCTTGGCGCCGTCGTTCGCGCCGGCCAGGTTGCTGGCGAGCAGGGCGATGGCGAAGAGGCTGGTTGTTATTGGCTTATGCATGATGCGTCCTCATTTTGTTGTTGTGGTTCTGATCGTTTGGTTCAGCCGGTGACGCGTTTTGCCCAGCGGCTGATTTCATTGAGGGTCTCAGCGGTTTCCGGCAGGAACGGGAACAGGGTGTAGACGTGCACCGAGTCCTTCACCGGCACCATGGTGACGTCCACTTCCGCCTCCCGGGCGCGTTCCAGCAGGCGGCTGCTGTCGCTGTACAGGGATTCGCCCTCCACGGCGGACAGGAACACCGGCGGCAGGCCCTTGAGGTCGCCGAACAGCGGTGACACCAGCGGGTCGCGGGGCTCGTGCTCCTGGAAGTAGGAGGCGGCCATGAACGCCAGGGTGTCGCGGTTGGCCGCCGGGTCCTGGCCGGCGAATTCCTTGATGCTGGCGCCGGACAGGGTGAGATCGGCGAACGGGCAGATGGCGATGATGCCGGCCGGCTGTTGGTCGCCGGCCATCTTCAGGGTGAGCGCCAGGGCCAGTGCCAGGCCGGCGCCGGAGGACTCGCCGCTGAGCAGAATCCGCGACGGGTCCACGCCGCTGTTGACCAGCCCGCGGTAGGCGTCCACCGCGTCGTCGAGCGCCGCCGGGTAGGGGTTTTCCGGGGCCAGGCGGTAATCCACGGTGACGCAGTCGCCGCCCACCGCCCTGGCCAGCCGGCCGGCGTATTCCACCGACCCCTTGGCGGAACCGAGCATGTAGCCGCCGCCGTGGAAGTGCAGCACGGTGGTGCGGTGGTCGGCGGCGGTGGCGCCCGGGGCGCGCACGCGCAGCGCTTCCACGCCGCCCAGCTCGGCGTTCTCCACGGTCAGGTCGTCCGGGGCCGGGAAGTGGGTGGTCAGGAAGCGGTCGTAGCCTTCGCGCATGCCGTCGTGGCCGCGCGCCACGTCCTCGGCGGTGAAAGCGGACTTCCACATATCGAAGGCGCGCTGGCTCTCGGGGCGCTCCATCTTCTTGTCTTCGCGGGTGGCGGACAGGCCCTGCACTTCACCGGCCGGGCGCTTCACTTCTTCCAGCACGTTGTAATCCCACACGAACGCCCAGGTGGCCTCGGTCATCGGGTCGATGTGCTGCATGCCTTTCCAGCGGCCGTTGCGCGCCTTGATGCGCTCCGGCTCGGACTCGTGCACCAGCTTGACCATGGCGCGGGCGCCGGACTGAACCCGGGTGGTGCGCGGGCGGCGGCGCTGTTCGTACTCTTCCAGCGCGGTTTCCAGATTGTCCTTGCCGTAGTGCTCCAGCATGGTCGCCAGCACCCAGGCGTCCTCGATGCCCTGGCAGGCGCCCTGGGCCAGGAACGGCACCATCGGGTGGGCGGCGTCGCCCATCAGCGTCACGCGGCGGTCGGTCCAGCGGTCGATGGGGTCGCGGTAGAACATGCCGGTGAGGAAGGCGGTGTCGATCTGATCCATCATCGCCTGGGCGCGCGGCTCCAGGTCGGCGAAGGAGGCGCGCAGCTCGTCGATGTCGCCGCTCTCGGTCCAGGACTCGCGGTGCACCTCGCCGGAGGGCACCGAGGCAAGAATGCTGTAGAGGTTCTTGGGGCGGATCCAGTAGGTGATCAGGGTGCGGCCGGGGCCGAACCAGTAGTTGCCGCGCTCATCCAGATCAATGCCTTCCAGCTTCTCGGCGGGAATCAGCGCCCGCCACATCAGGATGTTGGAAAAGTGTACGTCGTCCTCGCCGAACAACTGCTTGCGGATCACCGAGTGGATGCCGTCGGCGGCGATCAGCGCGTCGCCGTGCAGGTCGTCGCCGTCTTCCACGTGCACGGTGACGCCGTTGTCGTCCTGGGTGAAACCGGCGCAGCGCACGCCGAGCCGCACCGACTCGGAGGGCAGGGCGTCGGACAGGATCTCGATCAGGTCGGCGCGGTGGATGTTGTACAGCGGCGCGCCCCAGCGTTGCGCGCCTTCCTCGCCCAGCGGTGACACGTACAGCAGCTTGCCGTTGCGGATATCACGCATGTCGAACGACTTCGGGATCACCGACTTGGCCGCCACGGCCTGCTCCAGACCGAGCTCGCGCAGCACCACCGAGCCGTTGCTGGCGATCTGGATGCCGGCGCCGATCTCCGAAAGCTGTGGGGCCTGTTCAATGATGGTCGCGTCGATGCCCTTGTGGCGAAGCGCGATGGCGGCGGTCAGGCCGGCGATGCCGGCGCCCACGATCAAAACGTGCATGTTTGCTCTCCCTTCTTATTCTGTTTTGCGCATTACGAACGAATGTTCGTACGTAGTTGCTGGCAGTGTTCCCCAACCTTCGAACCCCTGTCAACACTTTTGCCGCATCCCCTGTTTGAGGGATGGCGGTTTTATGAATTCTTTGCAAAATCGGTATCGAACTGGCTCGGTGTCACCGACAGAGCGAGGATGTCGGGCTATTATTAAAACCGCTTAATAATCGAGCGCTGGCGTTGTGATAGGGTTCACATTACAATATCGGCCTTGAAATCCGGGTACTGGCGACAAGGAAACGTCGAGATGGCATTGACCTCAATGCAAGGCGTGGTGTCACGGGTGCTGCACTGCAGCCGCTGGCAAAAACGGACCATCATGCTGATCTGCGATGCCGTGGCGCTGCCCGCCATGTTGTGGGTGGCTTACGCGCTTCGCTTCAGCAGTACCACACCGACGGTGGACGACCCCTGGCTCTTCCCCGTAGCCACCGTTGTTTCTCTTTGCACGCTTTATGTCTGCGGTTTTTACCGCTCCATCGTCCGCTATCTGGGGGCGGAGGCGGCCTGGTCGATCGTGTTCGGCATGGGCGCCTCGGTGGTGATCCTGGCGGCGTCGGCGTATATGACCAGCGCCGCGGTGCCCCGTTCCGTGTTCATGATTTTCTGGCTTCTGGCGGTGCTTTATCTGGGCGCCAGCCGTTTCGGCGCGCGGCGCTTCCTGTTCCGGGTGATGGCCGGGTATCTGAACCGCGAGCCGGTGGCGGTGTTCGGCGCCGGCGGCGCCGGTGCGCAGTTGGTGGTGGCGTTGCAATCCGGGGGCGAGCTGCGTCCGGTGCTGATGGTGGACGATGATCCGGGCAAGCAGAATACCTTGCTTTCCGGGGTGCCGGTGGTGGACCGCCAGGGGCTGAGCCGTGCCGTGGAGCGCGGCAACCTGCGCACCGTGCTGCTGGCCATGCCCACCTTGCCGCGCCACCGCAGGATGACGCTGGTCAACTGGCTGGAGACTCTGGGGGTCCGGGTGCAGACGGTGCCCGCTTTCCAGGATATCGCCAGCGGCCGGGCGCGGCTGGACGAAATTCAGGACGTGACCATCGAGGATTTGCTGGGCCGGGATACGGTGCCGCCACGGTTGGATTTGCTCAGCCGCTGCATCAGTGGCAAGCACGTCATGGTCACCGGCGCCGGCGGCTCCATCGGCTCGGAACTGTGCCGGCAGATTCTCAAGCTGTCGCCGGGCCGGCTGGTGCTGCTGGAACAGAGTGAAGTGGCGCTTTACGACATCGAACGGGAGCTGCGGGTCATGGCGGCATCGAGTGGCCGCAACGTTGAAATCGTTCCCATGCTGGGCTCGGTGGTCAACCGTGGCCATGTGCGGCGGTTGTGCGAGGAAAACCGCATCGACACCCTCTACCATGCCGCCGCCTACAAACATGTGCCCATCGTCGAGGACAACCCCTCCGCCGGCGTGCGCAATAACATCATCGGCACGCTGGCCGCCGCCGAGGGCGCGGAAGCCGCCGGTGTCCGCCATTTTATTCTGGTCTCCACGGACAAGGCGGTGCGGCCCACCAATGTGATGGGCGCCACCAAGCGGTTCGCCGAAATAGTGCTGCAGGCCATGGCCCGGCGTGGCAGCGACACGGTTTTTTCGATGGTGCGGTTCGGCAATGTGCTGGGTTCCTCCGGCTCGGTGGTGCCGTTGTTCCGTGACCAGATCCGTGCGGGCGGGCCGGTGACGGTGACCCACCCGGACGTTATCCGTTATTTCATGACCATTCCGGAGGCCGCCCAACTGGTGATTCAGGCCGGGGCGATGGCCAAGGGCGGTGAAGTGTTCGTGCTCGACATGGGCGAGCCGGTACGGATTCTCGATCTGGCGCACACCATGATCCGTCTGATGGGGCTGACCGTTCGCGACGAGAAAAACCCGGACGGCGATATTGAAGTCACTCTCACCGGCCTGCGGCCGGGCGAAAAGCTGTTCGAGGAATTGCTGATCGGCGAGGCCAGCGTGCGCACCGAACATGAAATGATCATGCAGGCCAACGAGGAGAGCCTCTCCAGCGAGGAAGTGACGAGCGCGCTGGAAGCCTTCCGGAGCGCCTTGGACCGGGGCCGGTCGGAACCGCTCAAGGCACTGCTGCGCAGCTATGTCAACGGCTACCAGCCGCGTCGGGAAGACGATGAAACACCGCCGGTGTTTCAGCATCACGACGCCGGTGAAGAAGAGGGCGCGGTAGTGACGGCGTCCGCCGGCCCGATGGTTTCGGGAAAGGGTCTGCATTAAAAAGGGCGCCATAAAGGCGCCCCGGGCTCGCAGTGACGGAGACTCTCAAAATATCACTCGATACTTCGCGGTCCGGCCACATCCGTGTCGTTACTGTCCATCCCGCGAAGTGCAAAAGACTGCCAGTTTGTGAAGGCGGTCTCAATTCACAGGGTGAAACTTTCTGTATACCCCCCCCATCCCTTGGTACGAACACGTCGCTTTTCCGTGAAGGGTAATGAATGTTGCCGCATTTTTTTCATTATTAATACTGAGTCACTGGTA